>NZ_JADBEC010000001.1:1223333-1529166 GCF_014873945.1 Rhizobium viscosum
CCCACAGCGATCAGCTTCATGCCTGTTAACCATTCTCGTTAGGGTTAACTCGCCGTTTCGATGGCCTTAGAAAACAGCAAGATGGTTAAGGAAAACTAAATTCAAAAGAGAAATTTTGTAAAAATATCTGATACTTAGAAAGGTTTTCATTAACCGAAAATTAAAACATTCGAGGCCGGGAGTTACCCGGCCTCGACGTTTTTCGCGATGTGGCTGGACCGCTCTTAGCGGAAGAGCGACAGGATGTTCTGCGAAGAGGAGTTGGCGATCGAGAGCGACTGGATCGCGAGCTGCTGCTGCGTCTGGAGAGCAGAGAGCTTGGAGGATTCTTCTTCCATGTTGGCGTCGACCAGGCGGCCGATACCGGAGTCGAGCGAGTCAGACAGAGCGTTGACGAAATCGTCCTGCATGTTGATGCGGGTCGAGATCGAACCAAGCTTTGCACCGGCAGAGGTCATGGCCTTCAGGGCGTTTTCGACGTTGGTCAGAGCTTGACCGAGGTCGCCAATGGTCATGTTGGTGATGTCGAGCGAGTAGACCGAGCCGGCCGAGCCGTTGGCAGTGCCGAGGATACCCGTGGAGGTGTCGACCTGGCCACCGCTCATGCCGAACATAACGTTACCGGCCGAGCCGTTGTTCAGGACGTAATCGGTCATCTTGACGGATACGCCGTTCGAGCCGTCACGAACGAAGGAAGAAACAACGCTCTTCGTGCCGTTAGCGCCAGCAACCCAGTTTTCACCGGAGAAGGAAGCCGACTGAGCGATGCTGACGAGCTGGTCCTGCAGCTGGTCGATTTCTTCCTGAACCTTCTTCTTGTCGACGCCGTTTTCGGTAGCGGCAACGATCTTTGCCTTGATTTCGCCGACGACGTCGATAGCGCTGTCCATGGCGGTGTAGGCAGTGTCAACCTTGGCAGCGCCGAGGCCGAGCGCGTCAGAAACAGCGCCGAGGGCCTTGTTGTCCGAACGCATGGTCGTTGCGATCGACCAGTAAGCGGCGTTGTCGGAAGCCTTGCCGACGCGGTAACCCGTGGAAACGTGGTTCTGCGTGCTGTTGAGGCCCTGGTTGATGCCACGCAGCGTCTGGAGAGCGGCCTGGGCGGAATTGTTCGTGTTAATGCTCGTCATAAGTGTGTCCCCTAGAAAACTAGATACAAAAAAGGAGGACATACCGGACTATGAATACCGGCGATGACGGACCAGCTTCATGCTACTCGGTGCCTTTGTCTCTTGGCCCAAACCCGTCATGTCCAGCGCAATCTCGCAGCCAATGCTTGCCAACTTCTTAAAAGCGGAGTTCCTCGCCAAGCCGCTCCAGTTGTATAGTTAACGTTGTTTGAATTCTGCTTTGAAGTGTCGGCTTTTCTCGGAAAGCGAGTATTCAACCGCACCGGTTTCAAGCAAGCTTCGAATGCCAGTATGGCAAAAGCCGGGATAGTATCGGAGGGTAACCTGCATTCTGCGGGAGCCTGATTGCTTATCCCGTCGATCACATTTCATGCCGGAACATTTCCTCACGGAGTTAGGTTTTGAACAGCAAAGTTTCGTTCTCGGCGGCATCCCGGGATTATCAGGCGGGCCGCTATACACAGTCCCTCGCGACGCTCAACCAGCTCATCGATACCCAAAAGGATGCCAAGACTTACGCTCTCCTGGCCAAGAACCTGCTGCAACTCGGCTTCAAATCCGACGCGGCCAAGGCTTATGGCCTGGCGGCCGACTGCGCACCCCAAGGCGCCTTCGAATTCCTGAAGATTGCCGCGAAGCTGCATCTGGAGGCCGGCAACGAGGACGACGCCCTGCTGATCGCGATGCGCAATCTCGGCAAGGCGCAGGAGGATGCGGAACTCGCGTTCATTATCGCGACGATCTATGTACGGCGGCAGCGACGGGATCTGCTGCGCCCCTTCAAGAAGATCCTGTCCGAAAGCATGAACCCGGATCATATGCGTCTCGCCGCGCTGCTGCTCAGTGACGACCTCATGGACGAGACGAACCAGCAGCTCGCCCGCAACCTCTTCCGGCGCTTCCCGGGCAACCTCGCCTTCCGTTTTCTGTATCTCGTCTGCGTGCGCGAATTCAACGAATTCGATGAGGCGAACAAACATCGGGCGCCTATCGACGCCGCCCTTGCCAAGGGCGAGGTCGATACGCTGAGGAAGGACAACCCGTTCTATCATCTGCATTGGTGCGGCAACGAGGATTTCAATCGCTATGCGACGATCGGCACGCAGCCGCTGGACCCGGTGCGCGTGGCTTATCGACGCGGCCTGCCGCATACCTGGTCCGATAAGATCCGCATCGGCTATATGTCCTCCGACTTGTGGGACGGTCACGCGACGATGAAGCTGCTGCAGCGGGTTCTCGAGCTTCATGATCGCAACCGGTTCGAAATTACGCTCTTCGATCACACGCAACCCGAGTTTCTGGAGAAGAACGTCACCGATCGCAGCCGGTGGGGCAAGATCGTCGATACATACGGCCTGTCGGACGCAGCTGTCCTGAATGCCGTTCGCGCCCAGAACATCGACATCATGGTCGACCTCAAGGGCCACACCTCAGGAAGCCGCGCCTCGTCCTTCAACCAGCCGCTGGCACCGATCCAGGTGGCCTGGCTGGGTTTTCCTGGCAGCACGCTCAATGTCGACCTCGACTACGTTATTGGCGACCACTCGGTGCTGCCCGACGTGGCCAAGCCCTTCTATCACGAGAAATTCCTGCGCATGCCGGAAAGCTACCAGCCGAACGACCCGGCAAACCGTCCCCGGCCAAAGCCGGTGACGCGCGAGGAGCTCGGCCTTCCGGAAGACGCCTTCATTTTCGCCTCGTTCAACGGTAACCGAAAGATCACTTCCGAGGTAGTCGATAGCTGGTGCAGGATCCTCAAGCGCGCACCAAACAGCGTGCTTTGGCTGATGGCAAATACGCCTCGCAACAAGGACAACCTGCTGCAACGCTTCCAGGCCAACGGTGTCTCAGCGAAGCGGATCATCTTCTGCCCGCGTGCGCCCTATGAGCTGCATATTAGCCGCCAGCAGGCAGCCGATCTCGGTATTGATACTTTCCCGGTCAACGGTCACACCACCACCTCGGAACAGCTATGGGGTGGTCTGCCGGTGCTGACGATGAAAGGCACCAATTTCGCCTCGCGCGTCAGCGAAAGCCTGCTGAGGGCCATCGATCTGCCGGAACTCGTCGCCGACGACCTCCAGGCCTATGAGGATCTCGCCGTCGAGCTCGCGCTCAATCCCGGACGCGTCGCCGACTATAAGAGCCACCTGAAGGAAAAGCGCTTTATCGCGCCGCTCTTCGATGCCGAACGTTTCTGCCATCATCTGGAGCACGGCTACGAGCTGATCATCGAGCGGCGGAAAAACGGCCTCACCCCTGATCACATCGACGTTCCGGCCCTGCCGCCGCGCACCGAGCCTTTCGGCTCGAACGATTGAGGCTGTCATCATTACAAACACAAAGCCCGCCGGTGCGATCCGGCGGGCTTTGTGTTCGTGAGAAAGGGAACGCGGCGACTGACCGTAAACCAGTCCTTGCCCGTCAGCTGAAGGAGCGCACGAGACTGCCGACGAGAAGGTTCCAGCCATCGATCAGCACGAAAAAGAGGATCTTGAACGGCAGCGAGATCGAGGTCGGCGGCAGCATCATCATACCCATTGCCATGGTGATCGTCGCAACGATCAGGTCGATGACGAGGAAAGGCAGGACGATAAGGAAGCCGATTTCGAAACCGCGCCGAATCTCCGAAATCATGAAGGCGGGGAGCAGGATACGATAGTCGATGGGCTCGGTCGTCTGGATGTTCTGGCCACGCTCGCGGGCAAGGTCGGCGAAGAGGGCCAGATCCTTGTCGCGCGTATTGGCCGACATGAACGTGCGGAACGGCTCGGCGATGCGCTGAACTGCCGTTGCCTCATCGATCTGGTTGGCAAGCAGCGGCTGAACGCCGTCCTGCCAGGCCTTATCGAAGGTCGGCGACATGACGTAGAAGGTCATGAACAGCGAAAGCGAGAGAAGGATCATGTTCGAGGGGGTCGACGACAGGCCCATGCCCGAACGCAGGATCGAAAAGGCGATGATGAAGCGCGGGAAGCTCGTCACCATGATGAGGATGCCCGGCGCGACCGAAAGCACGGTCAGAAGGCCGAATGTCCTGATGATCCAGGCGGCGACGGAGCCGTCGACCGGGATATTCAATAGGTCAGTCGGCAGCTGCTGGGCCACCGCCAGTTCCGGCACCGCCATCATGGCGGCAAGGAAAACTATGAGTCGAATCATTCGATGACAAAGGTCCTGAACATGACCTTCGATACGCGCCCTTGAGAGCGAAGGTCAACACGTTCCTGGATGTCATCCTTGAGATATTGAAAGCCGCGTGGCCCTTCGATCTGCTGAAGGGAAATGGTCCTGACATAAGCGAGGATATCCTGGTGAATATCCTCGGCGACCTTGACATCCGGCGGCCCGTTGAACATCAGCGCCACCTCGAGTCGGATCCAGTTTTCCGAGGGATAAGCCAGGTTCGAAGTAACCGGGTCGAGCACGACGATGTTGTTGGCCTCGGTGGCGATCTTCGGCAGGCCGCCTTCGGCCTTCTTCTTGGCCTCGGCCTCCTTCGCCTGTTCGGCTTCGGTGGCGCTGCGGATATTCGGGGCCACCATGTTGCCGACCGCCCAGCCGCCGCCGGCGCCGACCAGCGTCAACACGGCGAGGCCGATGATCGTCATCACCATGCCGCCCGACTTCTTTTTGCCTTCGCCTGTTTCGTTGTCTGCCATCTTGGTTCAGCCTCAAAGCGGCGAGAAGAGATCGACGGCCTGCTGGCCGCGCGGCGGCTGCTGCACTTCCATCAGGCGGCCGCGACCACCGTAGGAAATACGGGCTTCGGCGATCTTGTCGTAGGAGATCTGGTTGTCGGAATTGACGTCCTGCGGACGTACGATACCGGCGACGTTGAGGATACGCAGTTCCTGGTTCAGGCGAACTTCCTGCGAACCGCTGATAACCAGATTGCCGTTTTCGAGAATGCCGGTCACTACCGCAGCAACCAGAAGGTTGAGCTTGTCGGTGCGCTCGATCTTGCCCTTGCCGTCCGTGCTCGTGTCGGAACCGTAGGTCAGATCCGTCTTGGACTGCGGGGTCCAACCGAAGACCTGGGCGTTGACATCCCAATTCATGCCGCTCGAATTCTTGCGGCTGCGATTGGTCTCGTTGTCGAAGGATCCCTTGTCGTTGATCTGGATATCGACCGTCAGGATATCGCCGACGTTGAGCGCGCGCGCATCCTTAAAGAGCGCGGCCTGCGAATCGCTCCACAGCGAATATCCCTGGGCCACCGCGCGCGGCTGCTTCGGATAGAGCCCCATCTGCGGCGTCTGGCCGTAGGCGAGACCGCTGCCGATCGGGCTCATGGCAGGCGCGCGGCCGATCTCGTTGACTGCCGTGGACTGGCAGCCGGCAAGGAGGGCGACAGCGGCGATCACAGCCGGTAAACGCTTATTCATGAAGGATCCTTCGAGGTATTGGGATCAGACGCACTTGCTATAATGCCGGCGATGGTTGCGGCCTTGGTGGAATCCATCTCGTTCAGGATCAGGCTGGACTGGCGCGGCCCGAGCCGCATGATGACGGCGGCGGCCAGTTCGGGCCTGACGTCCTGCAGTTGCAGGGCTGCAGCATCCGGCTTCATCTTCTTGTAGATATCCGTCAGGCCTGCCTCGGCCTGCTTGAGGAAATCATCACGCCGCTTCAGCCAGTCCTGGTATTCGGCCTTGCGCTTGTCCATCTCGGCAACGCGGCTGTCGATATCGGCGCGCAGCTTCTCGAGCTCCTGTTTCTGCAGGAGATAGCGCTGATCACGGGCCGGATCGGCAATATTCGTGCAGAACTGCTTGACCTCGTCCGTCGAGGTAATGTCGCCTGCCGGCGCCACTTCCTGGGCGAAGGCGCCGGGAATGGAAAGCAGCACGAGGCCTGCGGCCGGCAATGCCAGCCGGCGCAACAGTTCGACGATCGGGTTCTGGTTCGTGATCTCGCTCATTGCAGCACAAGCTCCGCCTGCAGGGCGCCTGCAGATTTGATGCCCTGGAGAATGGCGATGATGCCATCCGGTTTGACGCCGATATTGTTGAGACCGGCAACGAGGGTGCGCAGGTCAGGACCGTCGATGATAGCGACTCGTCCGCCCGTTTTCTGCGCCTGGATATCCGTCTGCGGCTGGACAGCGGTCTCACCGCGCGAGAAGGGCTCCGGCTGGATGATCTGCGGCGTTTCGGTCACCTGCACGGTCAACGTGCCGTAGCTGACGGCGACTGGCGAGACGCGAACGTCCGAGCCGATGACGATCGTGCCGGTGCGTTCGTTGATGACGACCTTGGCCGGCGTGTCGGTCTCGACCACCAGATTTTCGAGATCGGCCATCAGGCGCGTTAGATCTGCTTCGCGCGGCTTTTCGATGACGACTTCCTGTGAATCCTTGGCTTCCGCGACCGGGCCGCCGAAGCGTGCCTTGGCGTAGCCGTTGACGATATCGGCAATACGGATCGCGGTGGAGAAGTCCGGGTTGCGAAGCTGCAGGACGAGATTGACCGAATCCTTGAAGCGGGACGGCAGTTCGCGCTCGATAATGGCGCCGCCGGGCACACGACCGGCCGTTGTCACACCTTCGGTCACGGTCGCGGCCTGCCCCTGCGCCTGGAAGCCGGAGACGATGACGGCGCCCTGGGCGACGGCATAGATCTGGCCATCGGCGCCAGACAGCGAAGTCATGATGAGCGTGCCGCCACGCAGCGACGTCGCATCGCCGAGCGAGCTGACCGTCACGTCAATGCGGCTGCCGGGGCTTGCGAAGGGCGGCAGGTTGGCGGTGACCATGACGGCCGCCGTGTTCTTGGCATTCGACTGGCTGCCCTGCGTGGAAATGCCGAGGTTCTGCAGCATCGCGCGCATGGATTGCTCGGTGAAAGGCGAAGCACGGAAACCGTCGCCGGTGCCCTGCAGGCCAACGATGAGGCCGTAACCGATGAGCTGGTTGTCACGGCCGGCCTGCAGCGAAGCAATGTCCTTGATGCGGGACGTCAGCGCCCAGGCGGGCGCGACATCGGTCAGACTCATCGCCAGAACCGCGATCAGGCTCAGAATGCGAAAGAAGAATTTCATTTTGCCCTCACATGGACCGTGCCGTCAGCGAGCACGGTGCCGCTGACGATGACGCCGGAGTCCATATTGCGTGCACGGATCATCTGGCCGGTCGCACCATCTTCAAGAGGCGATCCGGCAGCGGAAATGGTCATCTGGCCAAGCTGGAAGACCAGGCGGATATTGGAACCGCGCGTGACCGTATAGGGCTCGCGCAGGGCGGAGATCGAAATCGTCCGCCCCGGCAGGAGCGTGCGCTTGGAAACCAGCCCCTCGACCTGGGAGATCGACTTTGCGTAATCTCCGGCGAGGTTGGGATTGGTGACCTCGACTTCCTGAAGCTGAGCGCTCGAAATCGTGTCGCCGGGATAGATGATCGTCGTCGGGACGACGGCATAACCCATGCCGGCATCCGCTGCGGCCGGCATGACCATGCCAGCGATTGCGATCGTGGCCGCAGCCACCCATCCTTGGATGTGTCCTGCCCGGCGAAACATCATGTTCGGCCCTTCCCTCTTACTTCAGGTTCTTGCTGACGATGGATGCCATTTCATCAGCTGTCGTGATCACCTTGGAATTCATTTCATAAGCGCGCTGGGCCGATATCAGCTCGGTGATTTCCTTGACCGGGTCGACGTTGGAGGATTCCAGGTAGCCCTGCTTGAGGTAGCCCATGTTGTCTTCGTCGGGATTGCTGATGACCGCTTCGCCGGATGCCGGCGTTTCCTGGAAGAGGTTGTCGCCAATCGGCTGCAAGCCTGCCTCGTTGACGAAGTCGGCGAGCGTAAGCTGGCCGAGAGTGGTCGGAGTGGTCTGGCCGGGCAGCTTGGCGGTGATTTCGCCAGAGCGGCTGATCGTCAGCTCTGTGGAACCCTGCGGAATAGTGACGCCGGGGATGACTTCATAACCGTCGATGTTGACGAGCTGGCCCTGATCGTTCTTGTTGAGCGCACCGGCACGGCTATAGAGCGTCGTGCCATCGGTCGACTGAATCTGGAAGAAACCCTTGCCGACGATCGCGACATCGAGGTCGTTACCGGTCTGGGTCAATTCACCCTGCAGATGCAGGTTGCGCACGGCCGAGGTCTGGACGCCGAGACCGATGTTGGCGCCTTCGGGAACGACAGCCTGGTTGGCGCGATTGGCGACACCCTTGGCGCGCTCGGTCTGATAGAGAAGATCGGTGAATTCGGCGCGGGCGCGCTTGAAACCGGTCGTATTGATGTTCGCGATGTTGTTCGCGATGACTTCCAGATTGGTCTGCTGGGCATCCATGCCCGTTGCTGCGATGGCGAGCGCTCTCATGTGTTCGTCCTCAAATCAGTTACATCTGCATCTTGGTGACTTCGAGGAAGGCCGAGACGACCTTGTCGCGAATAGCGATTGCAGTCTGGAGCGTCTGCTCCGCCTGCAGCATGGAATCGACGACTTCGCGCGTGGAGGCCGTGCCCTTGATGCCGGCAAAGGACATGTTTTCCGCGCCCTTCAGGCTGTTAACTGCTTCGCTCGCCATGTTGCCCATGACGGAGGCGAAGCTCAGGCCGCCGGATGCGCCGGCTGCGGCAGACGACGTCACGCTTGAGGAGGAGGCGGAATTTTCGGTATCGATGGCGCCGAGCGCGCGGGTCATCGAGAGATTGGTTACGTTCTGTACGCTGCTGATCATTATTGTCCGCTCTTCAGGAGATCGATCGTCGAGGAAATGAGGTCGCGAGTCTGCTTGATCGTCTGCAGATTGGCGTCATAGGAACGGTTGGCTTCGCGCATGTCGGCCATCTCGATCAGGATGTTGACGTTCGGCATCTTGACGATGCCCTTCTCGTCCGCAGCCGGATTGCTGGGGTCGTATTCCTTGGTGAAATCGCCCTCGTCGACACCGATCTTCTTGACGTTGACGGTCTCGACACCGCTGGCGCGATCCATCTGCTGGCCGAAGGTGATGGTCTTGCGGCGATAGGGATCGGCACCCGGAGTGTCGCCAGTCGAACGGGCGTTGGCGATGTTTTCCGAGACGATACGCAGACGTGTCGACTGCGACTCGAGCCCGGAACCTGCGATTTTCATTGCTGCTGAAAGCGGATCCATGCGCCTACTTCCTTACGGTCATCAACATCATTCGATGAAAGGAACTAACGAGCGAGGTGTTCAGGTCGTACTGACGCTTGATCTCGCCCGATTTGGAGAGTTCTTCCGCGACACCGACGGTGTTGCCGGATTCCTGCACGCCGATTTCCTGATCGAGTGCTGCATCCTTCACGTCGATGTCGCCGCTCGTGCTGAAATCGTTGCCGCTCAGATGCATCGGATTGGTGCGTGCCATGGTGACGTCCGACTGGTCGAGCACCGCCTGAAAAGGCGTCACATCCTTCGCACGGAACTTCGGCGTGTTTGCATTCGCGATGTTGCCGGCAACAACCTCCTGACGGATCGTCAGCCATTCCGCCTGCTTTGAAGCCAAGTCGAAAAGTTGAATCGGTTGCATGAAACTCTCCGTTTTTACTACGCCGAACCTAGGGCGGTAATCTTGCGTGGGACTTACGGTAAATGCAGGCTTTACAGGCCATTCTTCGGGGTTACTTGCAGACACCGACCAACCGCCGCCCGACCGTTTTCCGACACGGGCTCGCAGCGATTTGTCTTTTTGCCTGAACTAGTTGTTCTGGTAGATCTCACCTTTGGAGGTAACGATTACCCACTTGCCGTCGCGCTGTTCCAATGTGGCAAGGCGGCTTTCGTCAGGCAGGATCGATCCGACGCGCACGACATACATGCCCGAAGGATCTTCAATGAGCGCCCGGCCGTTGGCCACATGCAGCAGGCGGAAAGAGCCTTTGCCGGGGAAAGGCTGATCCTCCATCGAGGCATCGCCGTTGCGCTCCTTGCCGAGCTCGGAAACGGTTGCCGTCGTCATGTTGTCGATCGGTGGGACTTTCTTGCCTTCATCGTTCTTGTTGACCATGGCGAGTGGCGAAACGCTGAAGACGTTGCGCGCCGGCCAGTTCGGCAATTCACGAGAAGCATTGCTATCGGCAACGCTGATGCCGAACTTGTCCGCGTTGAAGAAGACGTACCAGGGGAAGAAGGCGGAGGCGCCGGCAAGTGCCAGACCCAAGAAGGTCAGCGCGCGGTCGAGCAGCGCTCCCTTGTTGCGCTCTTTCAGCGCGGCGATCCGTTCGTCTTCGAAATCGGCCATGATCAGGCCCTCCTTTGAATAGGCGCACTCGGAGTGGGTACGCCGGCGGCGGCCTTGAGAGCACCGGCAAGATCGGCGAAGGCATCAAGCGATTCGCGGTCTCCCGGAGATTGTTTCAGGACGTCATAGATGATCGGCACCTGCTTGACCGCCATGTCGAGATCAGGATCGGCGCCTGGACGGTAGCCTCCGATAAGGCGCAGGTCGCGCGTCTCCTCAAATCGGTGGATCAGCACCTTTAGGCGGGAAACCAGCTTCTCCTGATCCGGAGTCCAGGCCTTGCGTGCAAGACGCGAGATGGATGCGAGCGGATCGATCGGCGGGTAGCGCCCCTCCTCCGCCAGGCTTCGCTGGAGAACGATATGACCGTCCAGAATACCGCGGGTGGAGTCGGCGATCGGATCGTTATGATTGTCGCCATCGACGAGGATGGAGATGATCGCGGTGATGGTGCCGGCGCCTTCCGGACCGGGACCAGCGCGCTCAAGAAGACGCGGCAGCTCAGTGAAGACGGAAGCCGGATAGCCGCGCGCAATCGGCGGCTCGCCGGAAGCAGTCGCCACTTCGCGGATCGCGTGGGCGAAACGCGTGACACTATCAACGATGAAGAGGACGTTTTCGCCTCTGTCGCGGAAGTGTTCGGCGATGGTTACGGCCGTTAGCGGCGCCATCTTGCGCAGCATCGGGCTCTCATCGCTGGTAGCGACGACGGCAATCGCCTTCTTCATATTGGCGCCGAGCGTATCCTCGATGAATTCGCGGACTTCGCGACCGCGCTCGCCGACCAGCGCAATCACCACCTTGTCGAAGGCGTCGGCGCGGGCAAGCATCGACAGCAATGTCGACTTGCCGACGCCGGAGCCGGCGAAAATGCCGAGACGCTGGCCGAGGCAGAGCGGCGAGAAGATATCGATCGCCCGCACGCCGGTCTTGAAGCCGTTTTCGACGCGCTGACGCGTCATCGAAGGCGGCGCAGTGTTCGAGATCGAACGGCGGTCCAGGCCCTCGGTGATCGGGCCGAGACCGTCGATCGGCTCGCAGAGAGAATTGATGGTGCGGCCGCACCAGCTGTCCGACGGAGAGATGCGGAAGGCACCCTTGCGGATAACGATGTCGTGGATGCCGATCGGCTCGCCTGGTTCGATCGGGCAGACGTAAACCAGGTCCGGCTCTACCCTGACGACTTCGCCAAGATGGACACCCGTCGCGGATTTATGCGCCACGAACTCGCCAAGCCGCACATGCCGGGAAAGGCCGCGGACGGTATAGTGGCCGGCGGCGATGGTGTGCACGCGACCGCCATGGGTCACGGAGAATTCCGGCGACGTGTAGCGCTTTGCAAGGTCGCCGAGATATGTGAGCTTCGGCGAGAGCGCGTCCTCGGTCAACAGGGTGGTGTTCATGCTTCACACCCTGCCTTAGCGGCTGCCGCCGAGCGTCTGAACTGCTTCCTTGAACGAGTCTTCGCTGTCGCGCATCAGCGACGATACGCTTTCGAAGGCGCGATTCACCTCGATGAGCTGCGTCATCTCGTGCATCGCATTGACGTTGGAATTTTCGAGATAGCCCTGCTCGACACCGACATTGAAGCGGTCGACGACGGCGCGCGGCTGCTCGGTCGTCATGATGCCGCTGTTTTCGTAGCGCAGAAAACCCTTGCTGATATCGGCTTCGAAGAGGCCGAGTGAACCGACCTGGCGGTCATTCTGATAGATGATGCCATCAGTTCCGACCTTCGGCTCGCCGCCGGCGGTGTTGAGCACGATCGGCGCACCGCCTGCATCGAGAACCGGATAGCCGCGGACGGAAACCAGCTCGCCGGTATCACGGATCGTGAAGCGGCCGTCTCTCGTCAGAACGCGGCCGGCGGGCGTATCGAGAGAGAACCAGGCATCGCCCTTGATGGCGAAGTCAAGCATATTGCCGGTGTGCTGCATTTCGCCATGAGTGGTGTCCAGGTAGTCGTTGCCCTGGGAGACAAAGGCGACCTTGGTGTTCGTCTTGTTCTCGTTGTTCGCCAACATTTCATCGAACTTTACCTCAGTGCCGCGAAAACCGGTCGTGTTCACGTTGGCCATGTTGTCGGCGATCGTCGTAAGGCGTTTTTCGAGGGCCATCTGCGACGACAGGGAAACGTAAAGACCGGATTGCATGTCGGTAAGCTCCACATTGGCGATAAACGGGACGAAACACCGGGCTCCTTTTCGTTCGGCCACGGGTTCCGCTGAGCGGCATCTCAGACATGGGCGCGCATAGGCCCACTCGTCACGTTCAATGTGAAGGCAAATCCTTGCGCGAAGCTGGCAGCGCAAATGAATACGCAAAAGCCGCGTTCATCAGCCTCACGCAAGGCACAAACCCTATCCGTCGCAAAGAAAAGCAACGTTCAGATTGGGCTGACGATGAATATTATTATCGGATTTGTAGTTGTCTGCGGCTGTATCGTCGGTAGCTTCATGGCCATGGGCGGCGAAATCGATGCTCTTTTTCAGCCCTTCGAATTCCTGATCATCGGCGGCGCCGGCCTCGGCAGCTTCATCATGGCGAACCCCATGAAGGTGGTGAAGGACTCCGGCAAGGCGCTCGGCGAGGCCTTCAAGCACTCCGTTCCCAAGGAGCGCAATTATCTCGATACGCTCGGCGTGCTCTATTCGCTGATGCGCGACCTGCGTACGAAATCGCGCAACGAAATCGAAGCGCATATCGACAATCCAGCGGAATCGACGATCTTCCAGTCAGCCCCGACAGTTCTGAAGAATAAGGAACTGACGGCCTTCATCTGCGACTACGTGCGCCTGATCATCATCGGCAACGCCCGCTCCCACGAGATCGAGGCGCTGATGGACGAAGAAATCAACACCATCCTCCATGACAAGATGAAGCCTTACCACGCGATCCAGATCATGGGCGATTCGTTCCCCGCCATCGGTATCGTCGCGGCGGTTCTCGGCGTCATCAAGGCCATGGCGCATATCAACGACTCGCCGGAAGTGCTCGGCCACCTCATCGGTTCGGCACTCGTCGGCACATTCCTCGGCATTCTGCTTTCCTACTGCGTCTGCTCCCCCCTGGTCTCGCAGATCAAGGTCGTCCGCTCCAAGCAGCACCGGCTCTATGTCGTCGTCAAGCAGACCCTGCTTGCTTACATGAACGGCTCGGTGCCGCAGGTCGCCCTCGAATACGGCCGCAAGACGATCTCGGCGTATGAACGCCCGTCGATCGACGCAGTGGAACAGGAAATGATGAACCCAGGTGGCGAAAACAAGGCAGCTTAAATGACTATGAGCAATGCTTCGCATGACAAGCAGACAATGGATCCCGCCCTTCTTGCCAAATTGACCGGCGGTCTCGGCGACAGGGGCAGGGTTGCCAAGCTCTGCAGTTCCTTCGGCGACATCTACAGCGAATTCTTTCCCGATGTCCTGAAAAGCGAAACCGGCCTCGATGTGACAGTCGGCTATCTTGGCTGCGAGATCGGTTACAAGAATCATCTGATCGACGATCTCAGCACCAACATGACGCTGGTCGATGCGACGCTGCGCAATTGGTCCCAGAATATCACCATCGCCTGTGGCAACAGTTTCATCATTACCCTGATGGAACATCTGCTTGGCGCTGCTGCCGAAACGATCGAGGAGCCGGCCGACCGGCTTCTCTCCGTTATCGAGCTCGACCTCGCCGGCATGGTGTTCGACAAGATTTCCAAGGTGCTGCGTTCGGCCGTCAACGCGCCCGGCGGTTTCGAACCCAGCCTCTCGGCTCCCTTCGCGCATGAGGCCCGTGTACGTCCGCCGGAAGATCGCACCGACGAATTTGCTGCTGCGATCAACATGTCGATCACGCTTGCCGGCATCGTTTCCGAATTCAGCCTGATCGTGCCGCAGACGGCGCTGCTCAAGACCACGGTTTCGGCCCCGAAACCGAAGAAGCAGCCCAGCAAATCGCCAGAGTTCACCGAGCAGATCGGCGACCAGGTTCGCCGCTCGCACGTGACGCTCGAAGCGAAGATCCACCTGCAGGACCTGACATTGCGGACGATTTCCAAGCTGATGGCCGGTGACGTCATTCCTTTCCGCGACAGCGGCGACGTACGCGTCGAAGTCAGCGCCAACAGCCGGGAATTGTATGTGTGCGAGTTCGGGCGTTCAGGCGACAACTACATGGTGCGAGTGAAAGACACCATGAATTCGGATGATGAGCTGATCCGGCACTTAATGAATTAATCGGTTCTCTCGCTCTCGGTGCCACAAAGGCAGTTTGAGGCAAGTTTCAACTGGAATAGTGATTTCATGGCTACGAAGAAGACACAGCAGAATAGTGACCTCTCCCTGGACATGCCGGGCAATGAAGCCGATCTGGATCAGGCTATCGACGATCTGCGCGGCGTGCTGAGGAAAGATTCGGACGGCGACCTTTCGCAGTTCGGCGACGACCTGCAGAACGATGCTTTCGCAGCAGGAACGGACCTTTCGCCCTTCGGCGGTGATGCCGGCGAAACGTCCTTCGGCGGTGCCGATTTCGCAGGAAGCGATTTCGGGGGTGGCGATTTCGGCGACAATGCCGCCGGCATGGGTGCAGCAGGTTTTCCCAATCTTGACGCCGCGCCGAGCTTCGGCGGCAACTCCTTCCAGTCCGCTCCGGCACCGCTCGGCAGCGCACTGAACTCGAACTTCGACCTGATCATGGACATTCCTATCGACGTCCAGATCGTGCTCGGGACGAGCCGCATGCAGGTTTCCGGCCTGATGAACCTCACCGAGGGTGCTACCATTGCGCTCGACAAGAAGATCGGCGAGCCGGTCGAGATAATGGTGAACGGCCGCAGGATTGCGCGCGGCGAGATTACGGTTCTTGATAACGACGACACGCGTTTCGGTGTAAAACTGATAGAAGTTTTGAGCACGAAAAAAGCCTGATCCCTGTGTGGGACGGAGAGGTTAGACCATGATGGACTTTGACGATTTCGGCGGCGCACTTGCCGGGAAACCGTTGACCCAGGCTGAAAAGGCGGCGGCAGTTCTTCTCGCTATGGGGAAGGGGGTCGCCGGCCGACTGCTGAAATATTTCACGCAGGCCGAGTTGCAGACCATCATCGGATCTGCCCAGGCCCTTCGCGCCATTCCGCCGGACGAGTTGCTTCAGCTCGTCGGCGAATTCGAAGATCTCTTCACCGAAGGCGCCGGTCTGATGGACAACGCCAAGGCGATCGAGGCCATCCTCGAGGAAGGGCTGACGCCTGACGAAGTCGACAGCCTGCTTGGCCGTCGTACCGCTTTCCAGGCCTACGAAACCTCCATCTGGGACCGCCTCGCCGAGGCGGAACCTGCCTTCGTCGCCAAGTTCCTGTTGCGCGAGCATCCGCAGACCGTTGCCTATATCCTGTCCATGATGCCTTCTTCCTTCGGTGCGAAGGTGCTCATGCAGCTTCCTGACAATCGCCGCGCCGACATCATGAACCGTACGGTCAACATGAAGGGCGTCAGCCCAAAGGCCGCGCAGATCATCGAAAACCAGGTGATGACGCTGCTTGCCGAGATCGACGCGGAACGCAACGCATCAGGCTCCACCAAGGTCGCCGACCTGATGAACGAGATGGACAAGCCGCAGGTCGACACGCTGCTCACCTCGCTCGAATCGATCAGCCGCGAGGCGGTCAACAAGGTCCGCCCGAAGATCTTCCTCTTCGAAGACCTCATGTTGATGCCGCAGCGCAGCCGCGTCATGCTGCTCAACGATATTTCGTCCGACGTTCTCACCGTCGCACTGCGCGGCGCATCGGCCGAAATCCGCGAATCGGTCCTTTCCTCCATCAGTCCGCGCCAGCGCCGCATGATCGAATCGGATCTGCAGAGCGGCATGGCCGGCGTCAATCCGCGCGAGATCGCGATTGCACGGCGCGCCGTCGCGCAGGAGGCGATCCGCCTGGCCAATGCCGGCCAGATCGAGCTCAAGGAAAAGGAAGGCGGCCCGGCGGCCGCCTAAGCAATCGCAGTTGTTGACAAGACCCCTCGCCCACAAGGCGGCGGTTGATCAGCAGCACGCACAAGACTACCCTTCTGGGAAATGGGCCGCGCTCCAGTCGCGGCCTTTTTCTTTGACGGAGGGCCGCACACTTGGCCGATGAAGACAAGGACAGCAAAACAGAAGCCCCTACCGCGAAAAAGCGGTCTGATGCTGCCGAAAAAGGTAACACCCCCCACTCGCGTGAAATTTCGATCTTCACGACGATTCTCGCGACCTTCATCTACCTCGTCTTCTTCCTTCCCAGCGCAACGTCGCACATGGCCGAGACCCTGCGTGACATCTTCGAGCAGCCAGATCAGTGGAAGATCGAGACCGGGCCTGACGTCATCTCGCTGTTTGCGAAGCTCGGCTGGGCCGTGGCTGCGCTTCTGGCCCCTGCCTTCATCATGTTCATGGTGTTCGGCATCGCCTCCTCCGTCTTTCAGAACCTGCCGACGCCGGTTCTCGAACGCATCCGTCCGCAGGCCTCGCGTATTTCACCGATCAAGGGATGGTCGCGGCTCTTCAGCGTTCAGGGCCTCGTCGAATTCGGTAAGTCGCTGTTCAAGGTGGTTGTCGTCGGAGTGATTCTCTTCTTCGTCCTTAGAAGCGAATATTTCGGCTCGATCGATGCGATGTTCTCCGATCCGACGACGATCATGGTTCGCATGATGACGGCGATGCGCAAGATCATCATCGTCATGCTGGTCGCCACCGCGATCGTTGCGATCGCCGACGTCTTCTGGACGCGTTATCACTGGTTCACCGAACTGAAGATGACGAAGCACGAGGTGAAGGAAGAAAACAAGCAGTCGCAGGGCGACCCCTTCGTCAAGAGCAGGCAGCGCTCCGTCATGCGCGACCGCGCCCGCCGGCGCATGATCGCCAGTGTCCAGCGCGCCACCCTCGTTATCGCCAACCCGACGCACTATGCCGTGGCGCTGCGCTATGTGCGCGAGGAAAACGATGCCCCGGTCGTTCTTGCCAAGGGCCAGGACCTTATTGCGTTGAAAATCAGAGAGATCGCTGAGAAAAACAACATCCCCGTCTTCGAGGATCCACCTCTCGCACGCTCCATGTTTGCGCAAGTCTCGGTGGATAGTGTCATACCGTCAGTCTTCTATAAGGCCGTCGCGGAACTCATTCATCGGGTTTACGCCGCGGAGGCCAAGAACAAACGGGTAAGATAAGTCGAATGAAAAAATGCCCCTACTCTGCCCAGCGTGAAAAAATCCTTGCAGAAGCGATCAGCCCGGTCGCAACCGAGCTCAGGCTTCTGGACGCATCCGATCTCATTTCTCTGCTGCGTTTCGAGTATTACGGCAATCTCGCCGACCTCGTCGCTTCCGCAGCGGAACTGTTTTTCCATCCCGGCACTGTCAACTTCGGCCTGGGGGGAAATTACACGCTGGAATGGGGCGGTAAGCCCGAAGTTGTGCTCGATCTCGAAATCAAGCCGCGCGGCGTGACCGTCTATGCGCAGCTGACGCTGGCCGAAGACCATGCCGGCATCGAGATCAATCATATTTCCTTCCAGAATGCCTCCAGCGATCCGGACGCAAACACGGCTTTTCTCCAAAGAAGCCTGCACGAAGCGCGCTATATCGTGGCAAAGCCGCAGGCGCTCGCCGGCTAAAGCATTTTACGCTTGGGAAATTTCAGGCCCGGCCCGGAAGGCGCCGGGCTTCGCCGTTCTCAGAGCCTTTCTGTTTTTCTTCGAATTACGAAATGCTCTAAACTCTTTGTTTCACGCCATTTCCGGACGCAAAACCGCTACACGCTTTCGCTGGAATTGCTCTATCTCTTTGGTTTCACGCAATTTCGGACGCAAACCCGCGGCGCACTTTGCTGGAATTGCTCTAGCTGATGTAGCCGAGGCGGATCGCCTTGGCGATCGCCTGGATGCGGTTGACCGAATCGAGCTTGATGGTCGCCGAGCCGAGATAGGCGTTCACGGTGTGGACGGACAGGCCGAGCTTGTCGGCGATTTCTTCGCTGATGCGGCCGTCGCCGGCAAGCTGAAGGCAGGCGATCTCGCGCTCGCTTAGCGCTTCGGTCGCCGCCGCACGCCGCTCATCGAGCGACAGCAGGTCCATCATGACATTGCAGCACCGGCCATGCAGTTCGATGATCGTATCGCTCGAGGGATCGATATCGTCGCCGGTGAAAAGCACGAAACCATTGCCGATGGCGCCAAGGCGCACTGGAAATGCGAGACCGGAGAAAGGCACTATGCCGTCTTTCAGCCTTACCATGAAGGGAGAGAAATCCGCAGGGCCAGGAGCTGCACGATCATGGCTACCGGCCCAGAACAAGGGCAGCAGTGAGCGATCGATATGGTCGAGCAAAGCCTCGCCATGGGCATCGACGAGGCCCTTGCCGAAGCCGGCATTCGAGGGACCCCAGTTTTCCAGCTCGCAGATCAGTCGCTGCTTTGCCGGCACGCCGGAGCCGGTGACACGAAAGACGGCGAAGCCTTGCGCATCCGCAAGCTTCTGCATGGCAATCAGGCGCGGGAAAAGGTCAGACCGGCTGGAAATCCTGTTCACACGTACCATGCGCATCTGGTCCGTGTTGCCTATCGCCCTGCCTGGTTGATGCCCCATAATTCCCCTCAAACGAGATTGTTGCGAACAGCGAAGGCTATCGCCTCGGAACGCGTCTTCGTTGCAGTCTTTCGCATCACACTGGTGATATAGTTATTGATAGTATTCCGGGAGATGCCGAGGATCATAGCGATCTCATCGCTTGTCTTGCCTTCCGCAATCCAGAAGAGGCATTCCAGCTCCCGGTCCGTCAGTTCAAAATCGCGATCGACCTTCGTGCCCCCGCACCGAAGGAAGCTTGCGAAATAACCTGCAAGCAGGCCTACGTCCCGGAGACGCTCCGGCGAAAGAACGAAGCCTTCCCTGAACAAGAACATCAGCACCAAGCGAGAGCGGCCGACATTCAAGGTCAGTGAGCAATATTGGCGGCTCGCGCCGTGCGGCACATCGGCGCTGTCCGGCAGGAGTGCGAAGCCCGGCTGCAGCACCTGCATGCACTTCTCGAATTCGGTCGAGCGCGCATAACCCGCAACCAGGTCATTGGCGACCTCCTTCACCAGATCGAAGGGCCAGTCGGACGAAACGATAAAGTCCAGACCACTTTCCTGGATGAGATCGCAGCGTGCCATCAGATAGTGCATGGCGCCGACATATTCGGTCAGCGCCCGCAAGCCGGCGTGCAATTTGCCGGTTTCGGCGATGACGCGAAGGCGATCGATCAGTTCGTCGCGCGGCAAAAGATCCGGCACATTGGCGCCGACGAAGTTCGCCATCTGCTTCTCGCCTTTATTCGCCTGAAATATGTCCATATCCATTGGCAGTGACCTGCGGCTGAGAAACTGTCGGTTCTCGCAAAGAAGTTCTGTTTTGTGAAAGGGATTCAAACACATGCCCCACGCGAATCCCACTTCGAATCACCTAAGGGTAAGCCAACCATCGTAAATCACCATCTCCGACTTCTGGGGATTTACTTTTGCGACCTTCCATGCGGTGATTCGATCACCACTCCACTCTCGCGAAGATATATGAAACTAGGATGATTCTGGCATTGGCCGCAACGTTCCTCGCCTTATGCGCGAGTGACGACGAACGGAATTATCGGTCTGAATGACGTAATTATCACAGTTCCGGCGAAGGAAGCGCCGCAACCGAATGCCCGGCGAAAGCAAATTTCAAACGCACGTAAGCAACAATCCATCGTTCTACTGGAGACATACTTACGCTGGCCATCTTATGCAAGGCTTGAGCCTCATGCGAACGGCGTCATCCCGCTACCCGGCGATCTCTACATCAGAACTCCATGCAATAGAGTAACCGGCTCCTTACGAGCCGGTCGCGAGCGCCGGTAACGTTCTTGTTACCGGCCGATACATCCACAGATGAGAAAGAAAAAGGCCGGTTTCCCGGCCTTTTCATTATGCGGCTTCGTCGATGGCCCATTTCCTGAGGATCTTCGCGGCGCGTTCCTCGTTGATCTCCACCATACGGGCGAGCTTGCGTTCCGGACCTTCCTTGACGCGGCGGTTGAAGTTGCCGTCGTCGTCGCCGAGACTGAGCAGATCCTCGGTGCTGTCGAAGCCGAAGTCGGAGCCGAAGCCATCCATGAGCGCGCCGCCCGCGGCAGCGCCCGCCGGTGCGAAGTCCGGCAGTTCCAGACCGGCCGATTCCGGGGTGGCGTCGCCGAAAACTGCGGCGGAGGATGAACCCGAGCCATTGACGGTGCGGATCAGAGGACGCACGCCCAGCCAGACCACCACGAAGGCGACCGCGACGAAGGCCAGCGAGTTGATGATACCTGCGAGGTTGCGGCTCAGCATGTCCATGACATGGACGCCGCTGTTGGCATCGTCAAGGAGCTGGTTCTCGAGGAAGTCCATCGCGGTGACGGTGACCACGTCGCCGCGGTTGGTATCGAGGCCGGCGGCCGAGGCAACGATGCTTTTCATCTCTGCGAGATAGGCATCGATCTTGGCCTGGTCTGCGGGTTCGCCCACCATCTTGGCGATGCGCCCCTTGTTGACGACGACGGCGACCGAGAGCTTTTCGACCCGATAGCTGTTGCGCGTCGTGGCCGTGGTCTTGCTGTTGATTTCGTAGTTGGTCTGTTCTTCGCGCTTGTCGGACTTGTCCTGCGATTGCGGGCCGGTCGCGCCGCCGGCTTCAGGTGCGGCCTGCGGAATGTTCTGCTCGACCGTCGTCGCGTTGTCGGCCTGGTTCTGCTGCGACTGCTGGGCTTCCTTCGTGGAGCGGACCGAGCGCTCGACCTTGGATTCCGGATCGTAGGTGGTTTCCTGGATCTGCTGGGCGTCGGTGTTCAGGTTGGCCGTTACGCTGGAGCGGAAGTTGTCCATGCCGAGGAAGGGGGCGAGCGCCTTGTCGATGTTCGATTCGACTTCCTGCTGGACATTCTGGACAATATTGAGCGAGCGGTTCAGCGTGCCGTTGGCGGCGTCGTCACCCGAGGCGAGAAGCTGGCCGGCGGAATCGAGGATCGTCACGTCAGCGACATCAAGCCCCGGCACAGCCGAGGCGACCAGGTGGCGGATCGAGGTGGCGGCGTTTCGCCCTGTCGCGGCACTGGCGCGAATCATCACTGAGGCCGTCGGCTTCTGTTCGGCCTTCCGGAAATTGCCGACCTCGGGCATGACGATGTGGACACGCGCGGCGGTGATGCCCGAGATCGATTGAATGGTGCGGGCGATTTCACCTTCGAGGGCGCGGACGCGGGTCACTTCCTGCATGAAGGAGGTGAGGCCGAGCGAACCGACGTTATCGAAGAGCTCGTAACCCGCATTGGCGCTGTTCGGCAGGCCGCGTTCGGCAAGCAGCAGCCGGGCCTTGCCCGTCATGCCCGCCGGTACGGTAATGCTAGCGCCGTCCGATCCGACCTGAAAATCGACGTTTGCCTCGGCGAGCGCCATGCTGATCTGGTTTAGATCGGTGGTTTCGAGGCCGACATACAGCGTTTCCTGAGCGGGTTTGTTGACGAAAATTGCCGCCGCCAGGATGATTGCGATGGAAGCGGCGCCGACCCCACCAAGGATCATTAAACGCGTCCGCCCAAGCGAACCAAAGTTCTTAATAATCTGAACTAATTGATTTAACAGATTCATTCTGTTCTCGCACGATCCGTCAAAGACAAAGCAGGCTTATTGCCTCATTTGACGAATAGACGCCGAAACTTGTGCGAGCGTTTCGTTCGGCGCATGCGGGGATGAATTACAGAATTAGAAGAAATCGAAGTCGCCGGCAGCCTTGCTGAGCGGCTGGGAGTGGCCGTGGCGGGTACCGCCGCCGAGTGCCTTCTGCATTTCGGCAAGCTTGACAAGGCTCAGCGCGGTGGCAACATCGATCGACCAGTTCTGCGGAATTTCACCGGTGATGGTGTCGATGAATTCGGCGAGACCGCGCGATTTCTGCACGGCGAGATCGATGCCCTGCATCACCTTCATGCTGTCGGGGGAGTTCAGGATTTCGGAGCCGCCCAGTTCGATCAGCTGTGGCTCGATCCGTTCCATCAGGTAGGCAACGTCGTGAAGCTCGGAGACAATGCGCATCAATACGTCGCTCAGCGCCTCAACCGGCGATGGCGGCTCGATGATCGGTGTAAAAGTCATATAAAAATCCTCGCCATCAAAAGAATTCGATACTGGTCTCGGCGGGCTTCTGCGGAGCGGCCGGACGCTGCTCGAGAGCGACGGTTCTCTGGGTTTCGGCGCCGGTCAGGGGGTATTGCCGGGCACGGCCGGACACCGGCCAATATTCGATCTTTCGTCCATGCTCACCGCCTGTGCTGGAGCTGACCACCGGAATGCCTTCGTCTCGAAGGAACTGCATGGCGAAGGCCGCGTTCTGCTCGCCGACATTCGAGAATGTCGAGATCGTCTTCGCTCCTCCGAAGATCTTGGCCTCCAGCCGGTCGCGCCGCGCGCCCTTTTTCAGGAGGCCGTTTATCAGCAGTTCCATGAGATGCACGCCGTAGCGTGTGGCATCGCCGCCGGTCATCGGGGTGTTGCCTGTTCCCGGCAGCAGGAAGTGGTTCATGCCGCCAACACCTGCGACGGGATCTCTGAGGCAGGCTGCCACGCACGAGCCAAGGATGGTCGAAAGCACCGCATCCGGATCGCTCAAGACCTTGTATTCACCCTGAATGATGTGCACGCGGCGGGCCGCACCCTCAGTGATCATTTCAGGGCTCCAAACACGGCTTCGATGGCCGCTTTCATCTTTTCGATGGTGAAGGGCTTTGCCAGAACGTTGTTTGCACCAAGCTGTGCTGCCTTGGTCACCAGCGCACGGTCGCCCTGTGCGGTGAGGATGATGAAGGCCGCCTTCTTGGTGTTCGGATTGCTGCGGACGGCCTGAAGGAAGCCGATGCCATCCATCTTCGGCATGTTGAAGTCGGAGATCACCAGATGATGAGGCTGCTCCGCCATGATCTTCATACCCTGCTCGCCGTCGCCGGCAGCGGTGATCTGCTTGAAGCCGAGCTGCGTCAGCGCGTCGCTGAGCAGCAAGCGGCTCGTAACCTGATCGTCAACGATCAGAACTTTGATTTTCTCCGCGATCGACATTATTCGGTCCCTTCCTTTCGGGCGGCTGTCATTTTCAGTATTTCTTCGCCGATAGCAGTCAGCGGTAGCTGCTGCTCAACTGCGCCAAGTTCGTAGGCAACTCTTGGCATTCCGTAAACAACGCAGGTTTTTTCGTTCTGACCGAGCGTTCTTGCCCCCGCGTGGCGCATTTTCAACAGCCCGGCCGCTCCATCGCGTCCCATGCCGGTGAGGATCACGCCGACGGCATTGCGCCCGGCGAGCTCGGCAACAGAATCGAAGAGCACATCGACCGATGGGCGATGGCCATTGACCGGCCCCCGCTCGACCAGCCGGCAGCAGGGCGCCGATGCATTGGAGACCTGCAGATGACGCTCACCGCCAGGCGCAAGATAGACCTTGCCGATCTCGAGACGTGCGCCGTCGGTCGCTTCTTCCACGACCGGCGCGCAGAGACGGTTCAGCCGTTCGGAAAAGCTCTTGGTGAAGGTCGGCGGCATATGCTGGGTGATAACGGTCGGCGGGCAGTTCGCCGGGAATTTCTGCAGCACTGCGATCAGGGCTTCCACGCCACCGGTCGAAGAACCGATCGCCACGATCTTGCGTCCGACGCGGAAATCGGCAACTGCGGTCGGCGTGACGGTGGCAGGCGCGGCCGGCTTGGCGAAGTTGCGCTGTGTGCGGGCGGCAGCCTTTACCTTCTCGACGAGGTCGCCGAAGGGGCGCGGCTCGCCCGGCTGCGGCTTGCCCACGCAGTCGAAGGCACCGATTTCGAGGGCTGCGAGTGTCGCCTCCGCGCCGCGATGCGTCATCGTCGAGACCATGATGACAGGCATGGGCCGCAAGCGCATGATCTTTTCAAGGAAATCGAGGCCGTTCATGTTCGGCATTTCGATATCGAGCGTCACGACATCGGGGTTCAGCCGCTTGATCGCCTCGCGTGCCTCCAGGGCATCGCCGGCCTGACCGATGACGTCGACTTCGGGATCCGAACTCAAAACGGCCGAGATCAGGCCGCGCATGGTCGGCGAGTCGTCAACGACGAGAACTCTTGCCGGAGCGCTCATGCCTTCCTCCCGATACCCTTGGTCGTATAGCGATAGGTGGTGATGCCGATATTGTCGAAGACGTTCTTGGCTTCGCCCGAGACGCGCTCGGAGTGGCCGATATAGAGATGGCCGCCCTCCGGCAGCAGGCCGGCAAAGCGCTGCCAGATCTTCATCTGCGTCGGCTCGTCGAAGTAGATGACGACATTGCGGCAGAAGATGACGTCGAACTTGCCCTTGAACGGCCACTGAGCCATCAGGTTCAGCTCGTTGTAGGTGATGAGGCGCTTCACGCGGTCGTCAACCTGGAACTTGCGGCGTCCCTGCATCTCGACCTCGGTAAACCATTGCTTACGCATGGCAGGCGAGACGGTTTCCAGCGCGTTTTCGTCGTAGGCCCCGGTCCGGGCAATCGCCAGGATCTTCGGGTCGATGTCGGTCGCCAGAATCTTGAAGTCGTAGTCGGCGGCGTTCGGCATCATTGACAGAACGGTCAGTGCGATCGAATAGGGCTCCTGCCCATCCGAGGACGCAGCCGACCAGATCCGAACACGGCCGCCGGCGCGCGCCCGGTTCAGAAGATCGGGCAGCACATGGTCGCGCAAGTGTTCGAAATGATGGTTTTCGCGGAAGAAGCGCGTGAAGTTTGTCGTCAGGTGCGACAGCATCTCGCGCCGGGCGGCGGCACCTGCCGGCGAGGCGACAAGCTCGCAATATTCACGAAATCCCGAAAGGCCGAGGTTGCGGATATGCTTCGACAGACGAGAGTAGACCAGCGAGGCCTTCGTCTCATTGAGATAGATTCCGGCATCCGCATAGATCATGGCGGCGATTTCCGAGAGATCGCGGCGCGTCAGCGGGTATTCCCCGCTCGCCAGAACCTCGTCGGCACCAGACTGCCTCTGATCTTTTACGCCAACTGCATTCATGCGGCTTCGCTTTCGGTGTCGGGGAACAGGGCTTCGAGTTCGATCAGGCAGATCATCCGCTTTTCGATGGAGAGAATGCCGCGGGCGAACTGACGCTGAAGGTCCGAGGAGATCTCGGGTGTCGGCTGGATGTCATCGTCAGTGACGGTCAGGATGTCGGAAACAGCTTCGACCAGCAAGCCCACGACCTTGCGGCGGACCTGAGCGACAATGATGACGTGGCGGGCGGTCGGATCGACCGGCTTCATGCCGAGTCGGGCCGACAGATCAATGATCGGCAGCACCGCACCACGCAGGTTGATGACGCCAATCATATAGGACGGCGAGTGCGGCATCGCGGTTGCCGGGGTCCAGCCCCGGATCTCGCGGACTGCCATGATGTTCACGCAGAATTCCTGATCGCCGATGCGAAATGCGATAAGCTCGTTTCCGCCCAGGGTCAGATTTTTTGCCGTGTACGACATTGCCTCTTATCCTACTGCCGCCAGAGACATTTCAGCCTTCAGGGACTGACCGCGCGAGGCGCCGACCACCGCATCCACGTCCAGGATGAGGGCCACGCGGCCGTCGCCAAGGATGGTTGCAGCGGCGATGCCCGGAACGTGGGTGTAGTTCGCCTCGAGGCTCTTGATGACGACCTGGCGCTGGCCCTGGATCGCGTCGACCATGAGGGCGCGCTGACCGCCGCCTTCGGATTCGACGAGAAGGGCGACACCTTCGACCGGATTGGCCTGGGTTGCGCGGAAGTTCAGGATGCGACCGACATCGACCAGCGGGCAGAAGGAATTGCGGATCGAGATCAGGCGGTGGTTGGCGCCGAAGGAATGGATCGCGGCGGCTTCCGGCTGCAGGGTTTCGACGATTGCCGTCAGCGGCACGACCAGGGTCTGGCCGGCGACCGTGACCACCATGCCGTCGAGAACGGCGAGCGTCAGCGGCAGGCTCATCGTGAAGACCGAGCCCTGACCCGGCCTCGAGGTGATGTTGATGCGGCCGCCGAGCGCCTGGATCGAACGCTTGACGACGTCCATGCCGACACCGCGACCGGAGATGTCGGAGATCTTATCGGCCGTCGAGAAGCCCGGCAGGAAGATCAGGTTATCGATTTCCTCATCCGACAGATTGGCGTCAGGGGAGATCAGGTCGTTGGCGATCGCCTTCTGGCGGACCTTTTCGCGGTTAATCCCGGCGCCGTCGTCGGCCAGTTCGATCAGGATGCGACCCGAACGATGTTTTGCCGTCAGGCGGACCGTGCCTTCGGTGTTCTTGCCGGCGGCAGCACGCTTTTCGGGCGTTTCGATACCGTGGTCGACAGCGTTACGGATCATATGCGTCAGCGGCTCGGCCAGCTTGTCGATGACCGTCTTGTCCACTTCCGTGTTTTCACCCTCGGTGATCAGGCGGATCGACTTGCCGGTCATGTCGGCGATTTCGCGGACGATGCGCGACATGCGCTGGAAGACCGGCTTCACGGGCTGGGCGCGGATCGCCATGACCGAGTCCTGGATCTCACGGGTGAGCTGCTGCAGCTCTTCGAGGCCCATGTTGATCGAGGACGTGCCGGTCGTGTCGTTTTCGATGACGCTCTGGGAGAGCATCGCCTGGTTGATGACAAGCTCGCCGACGAGGTTGATCAGGCGGTCGACGCGATCGAGATCGACGCGGATCGTTTGGCCGGCGCCGGCAGCGGCATTGTTCTGGGCTGCGGCACTTGCCGCTGCAGCGGCAGCGGCGGCCGCCGATTCCTTCTTTTCGACACGGGCCGCAGCAGCAGCCATCTGCGTGACGTTGGTCGCCGTTTCAGCGGCGGTAACAGCGGCAGCCGTGTCGTCTGCCTTGGTTCCGGCAGCGGCCGGCGCCTCGGAGGCACCGCCCTCGTCCAGGATCGAGAGATCGAACGGAACCGGGATCATTGGCAGTTCTTCATTGGTCTCGCCCGGCTTGCTGTCCTCTGCCGGCTTCACGGTTAGATCGCAATCCCATTCGGCGAATTCGAAGACCGAGCGGATGGCGTCTTCGCCCTTGTCCGTCTTGATCGTGATGTTCCAGAAGAAATAAGCGCCTTCCGGATCGAGCTCCTCAAGGCCCGGCAGAGCATCGGCGTTGCAATAAATGCTCATCTCGCCGAGGCGGGAGAGATCACGAAGCAGAAGGGTGGCGTCGTTACCCTTTGAATAGAGCTCGAAGCGCGGCTTGAAGGTGATTTCATAGGCCGGCAGATCGACCGGCTTCTCTTCGCCACCGAAATCGTCGAAGGAGAAGGGGATCGGCTGGAAGCCGCTATCATCGGTCGGTTTGGGAGCCGGGGCTGCAGCGACCGGGGCAGGAGCGGCCTTCGGGGCCGGCTTCGGTGCGGGCGCCTCGGAAACTGCCGAGGGAGACGGCAGCTCGCCGTGAGCAAGCGCTTCCAACTCCTTGACGAGACCGCGGCTTCTGCTTTCGTCGACGCTGCCGCCATCGCGGGCAGCATTGGTCAGGTCGGCGAGCACGTCTGCCGATTTCAGCATGACCTTCAGGACGTCCTGGTTAGGCTCAAGCTTGTTGGAACGAACGCAATCAAGTGTTGTCTCAAAGACGTGGGCGAAGGCGACGAGGTCATCCAGGCCAAAGGCGCCGGCACCGCCCTTGATCGAATGGACCGCGCGGAAGACCGCATTGACTGTTTCCGGGTCGCGATCGCCATCATTCATTTTCAGGAGACCGGATTCCAGTTCGGCGAGCTGTTCCTCGCATTCCTGGAAAAAGATCTCTTTGATTTCGTTCATATCCATAGGAGCAAATCCTGGGCTTTAAGCGGTTACACGCTCGATGGCATCGATCAGCTTGGCGGGGTCGAAGGGCTTGACAATCCAGCCGGTGGCACCAGCCTGGCGGGCGCGGTTCTTCTTTTCCGCATCGCTTTCGGTGGTCAGCACCAGGATCGGGATCGCACGGTACTTCTCGTTGCGACGGACACCTTCGATGAAGCCGAAGCCATCGAGGCGCGGCATGTTGATGTCGGTGACGATGACATCAGGATTGGACTCTTCGAGAACTTCGAGGCCTTCAACGCCGTCTTCAGCCTGGATCGTCTCGAAACCTGCATTGTTCAGCGTTACGAGAAGCATGTTTCGGATGGTGCGGGAATCGTCCACCGTCAATACTTTCTTCTTCATTGCCGGATCTCCTTGGCAAGCAGATGGTCGATATTGACGCCAACCAGCTGCATGGTTTTTTGAAATGCGTCGGACACCTTCGAGAAGGTGATCGACTGCTTGTCCTGGTCCCAGGTCTTCTCGGCGGCCATCAGAACCTGGGCGCAAAGAGCGCCGACGCGTTCGACTGCCGAAGCATCGATCGCCACGGGGTTTCCTCGCATGGAGAGAAGCTTGTCGCGCAATGCGGAAGCCTCATTGAGATCGAGAATCGCTGGCAACTCCAGCGTCCTGGCACTCTTCTTTGCTGCCATCAGCTTTTCCTTGTCCCTTTGTCCCCAACCCGCGAAAGCGAGCCGGCGTCATAATCCGATAGGTTAGTAAACATTCCGCCCACCTCCGGCGCTTGCGAGAGGCTGAAGCATGCTGAAATCGTCATTTTCGTAATCGTCTTCGACCACTCTCGGGCGAGCTGTGATCGCAACCGTCCGGGAGGCGGAAACACGCACCTGATGAGGCCGGGTTGCGTGGGCATTTTCCCGCGCGATGCGGAATTCGCGGATCGTCTGGCCGAGTTCCAGGATGACGGTGTGGAGATGATCGGCGCCCTCGGCCGAACGTTCCGCAAAGTCGGCATTGTCGGCGACTTCGCCGCCGAGACCCTTAACGTCCGCGGTCACGGCTTCCAGACCGGCTGCGTGCTCACCCGTCTCGCTCGCGATGCCGGCGATTGCGGCGTTGATGTCGGTTACCTGGCGGACGATGCTGGCAATCGAATCCTGTGTGCGGCCAACCATCTGCACGCCGGCATCCACCTGCGTCTTGGTGGTGGTCACCAGCGTCTTGATTTCACGGGCAGCTTCTGCGGAGCGCTGGGCGAGCGCCCGCACTTCCTGCGCCACGACAGCAAAGCCGCGACCAGATTCGCCGGCGCGGGCAGCTTCGATGCCGGCGTTCAAAGCGAGCAGGTTCGTCTGGAAGGCAATCTCGTCGATCGCACCGATAATCTGGCCGATCTTCTCCGCAGACTGTTCGATATCGGCCATGGCGCTGATGGCGCGGCCGACCACCTCGCCGCTTTCCTCGACGGCCGCACGCGTCGCGGCAGCGGCCTGTTCGGCGGCGCGGCTGCCGGCTGCACCTTCGCGGACCCGCTCGGCGATGCCGGCGAGAGCGGCGGCGGAAAGCTGCAGGCGTCCGGCCTGACCGGAGGCATTGCCGGCAAAGCTGCGGGATGCATCGGCGAGCGATTGCGTTGCCGCTTCCGCTTTTGCATTGCGTTCGGCAATCGCGGCAAATTCTGTCTGGAGGTTGTCGAGTGCGGCGTTCAGCGCGGCGGCAATGTCGGTGTGAGCGCCGTCGACCGGTGCGCGCTGGGTCAAGTCACGGACCGACAGGGCTTCGATGACATCGCTGAAGATGCGGGCGACTTCCGCCTCATCTTCGGCACGCTGATCGGCGAGTGCGCGCTGCTGCGCAGAGCGCAGCGCATTGAAGCGCAGCGAGACGGCGATTTCGACGTCGACCATGACGATGCGGATGATTGAGGTCATCAGGTCGGTGATCTCGCGTGCACGCCGCTTGGCCGACGGCAGTACCGGGCGGCCGGCCAGTTCATCGGCCAGACCGGAAATCACGTGTTCCAGCATGACGCCGTGACCTGCCACGTGCCAGCGGGGGTCGAGGCCGATCTTGCTTTCGGTATCGGAGAGAACCTTGACACGTTCTGCATAGAGGCTGTCGAAACGCGCATCCGTCAACACATCCCAGTGTGAAGACTGCAGGTCGTGAAGGCGCTCGATCTGACGCTCGCTTTCAAAATTGCGTGCGGCATCCGGGAAGGACTGGAAACGATGAAAGAGATCGCGCAGGCCGGCCTTCAGATGGGCTTCAAGGGCGGGCCGGTTGCGGCGGACCATCTCGCACTGGTCAGTGTCGAGACCGGCAAAGCGCAGGCGGTCACGCAGGCTGCCTGCCTGTGCTCCACGAGCCTGATCTGATGGCATATCCTGCCTCAACGCCTGTCCCCAACCACTTTCCGAGCGAACCCGGCCAAAAACTTTTGACACCTCTGAAGAACGCTATGCGCGGAGACCGTCTTCGCCATCGGTCACGACCGATGGACTGAAGCCTCCTGATCAGCAATTCTGTTTCGGAGCTGCCTGAAGAGATGGATACCGGATCGACCCGGTACGGCGGTACGGCGTCATGCCTGGTGGGAACGAGTGCATCTTCCCATTCCGACGTGTAACCCAATGTTTATGGTTAATTCCTTGCTTGAAGGTTAATAAGCCCTTCGCGCCTGTAGCTTTTGAAACAATTAGCCAGACTTCGCGTAGTAAATACTGGCGCGGAGTTGCATCGCTGCTACAAGGCACGCGCAAGCTCTATGTTATAGAGCCGATTTAAAGAGCCTGACATCACGTCAACAAGGAAAGAGAAATGATAGTTCTCGGAATGGGTTCCTGCCTGATCGCGATCGCGATCGCCGCGGCCATCACCCTCCTCGATGCGATCGCGGCACACCGCGACAGCCGCACCCTTCGCGTCTTCTAAGACGCCGCTCTTCCGACGCTTCTCACCTTTCTCGTTGGCAGCCCGATACCGTTGGTGTATCGACACGCGCTCCTGTGTCAGCGGAAGTAACCAATTAATGTCAGCTCGGACCGGCCTTCTCATCATTCTGGCGTTTACGATTTTCCGCATCGTCACGCTGCATTTCGATACGACGGACCTGTTCGTCGATGAGGCGCAATACTGGTTCTGGTCGCAAAATCTCGATTTCGGCTATTATTCCAAGCCGCCGATGATCGCCTGGGTGCTCAGGATCTTCACCGAGCTTGCCGGCTCCAGCGACATTTACTGGCTGCGGCTTCCCGGCCCCCTCTTCCACATGGCGACCGCGCTGGTGCTGATGAAAATGGCAAAGCGCTTCATCGGACCTGAGATCGAAGGCTGGGTCGGCGCGACCTATATCACGCTGCCGGCGGTTGCGCTCTCTTCGGTCTTCTTCTCCACCGATGTCATCCTGCTCTTCTTCATAGCCATTGCGCTCATTGCCTATTTCGAGTTGACGCAGCGTCGCTCCGTCGGACTTGCACTTCTCATGGGTGTCGGTGTCGGGCTGGCGTTTCTTACGAAATATGCCGTGCTCTTCCTTGTGCCTGGCGGAGCAATTGCAATGCTGCTCATTCCGGCGGCGCGGATTTCGGTGCGCGATTTCATCATCGCGGTCGTCACCTCCGCGGTCATCGCGTTCCCGAACCTGTGGTGGAACCTCCAGCACAACAATACGACGGTGCGCCACACGCAGGATATCGCCCATTGGAACGATCTCGGCGGCAATATTCGCGGGGGGCTGGAATTCTTCTCCGCGCAGTTCGGCGTCGTCGGCCCGATCGTCTTCTTCGCCATGCTCTGGGCCGTCTGGAACATGATCCGCGGCCGCAGCGAGCCGCGCGAGAAGATGCTCGTCTGGCTGTCGATCCCGGTCGTGCTGCTCATTACCCTGCAGGCGACCATTGCCAAGGCCTATGCCAATTGGGCAGTCACGGCCTATGTGGCGGGCATCGTGCTGGCTGTCTGGCTGCTTCACCGCCTGTGGCCGAAGGGTCTCCGAACCTCGTTCACTATCAATGGCGTTGCCTGCCTGCTCTTCCCTTTCGCAACGATCTTCTCGCATCAACTGGTGCTGCCCAACGGCAAGGAAGTCATGGAACGCTATCTCGGCCGAGCCCAAGTCAGCCGCGAAGCTGCCGATCTTGCCGCGCAGGCCGGTACCGGTATCGTCGTCACCGACAACAGGGACATGGTCGCCGATCTCTTCCACACGCTGAGAGCCGCACCTTTCAAGATCTATGCCCGTCCGCCGGCCGGCCTGCCGGACAGCTATTACGAACAGGAATTCGCCCTCCCGGCCGATACCAGCGGGCAGGTTCTGTTCCTGACCTCCAAGCCGCTGAACTGCGCGAACGAAACGCCGGAAATGCTGAAAAGCTGGCGGCCGGAAAAAGGCAACTACAGAGGCGATACGATCTATGTCTACAAGGTCGGTGCGGCCTGCCTGAAACAGCCCTAAAGCGGCTCAGTTCACGGGACCGGCAGGCAGATACCGGTTCCGCAGCCTTCTATTTCGATAAATTTTACGCCACCCTCCTCGAAGGCAAGGCGCAGCTGCGCCTCCGTCGCACGATGGATTTCGTGATGACGGCCTTCGTAATCGCGTATCGTGCTACGGGAAACGGCGGCCTTCTCGGCGAGGTCCGCTTGCGTCCAATCAAGCAGACCACGAGCCGCGCGGCACAAAGCGGGCGTCAGAATTGTTTCTTTTGCGCCTTGACCCATAATTCCAAACCACCCATATTGGTCAATATAGATCATATATGTCATGTTTTGAACAGGATTTCCAGACCGGGAGAGAGCGATGCCCCACGATACGCCTTTGATTTCGACAATCGTCGGCGGCCTCGTGCTGGCATTTATCCTGGGCGCGATCGCCAATCGCCTGCGGCTACCGCCTCTCGTAGGATATCTTGTCGCAGGCGTTCTAGCCGGCCCGCACACGCCGGGTTTCGTCGCAGATCAGAGCCTTGCTCCCGAGCTGGCCGAAATCGGCGTGATCCTGCTTATGTTCGGCGTCGGCCTGCATTTCTCGCTCAAGGACCTGCTTTCCGTGCGCGGCATCGCGGTGCCGGGAGCGGTCGTGCAGATCGGTTTTGCCACGCTGCTCGGCTGGGGTCTTGGCGCTTTCATGGGATGGCCGACGGGCGGCAGCCTCGTGTTCGGCCTGGCGCTTTCGGTCGCCTCGACGGTCGTGCTGCTGAAAGCCCTGCAGGAGCGGCGTCTCATTGAGACAGAGCGTGGGCGTATCGCCGTCGGCTGGCTGATCGTCGAAGACCTTGCCATGGTGCTGGCGCTGGTTCTCATCCCGGCAGCGGCCAGCATCACCGGCGATGGTCATGGCCCGGTCGAACCTCTCTCGGCGGGCCTCAACCGGCTTTTCGGCCTTGATCTCGGCGTCGGCGGCATCATCGCCATGACGCTGGTCAAGGTGGCGCTGTTCGTCGCCCTGATGCTAGTCTTCGGCCGCAAACTCATCCCCTGGACCATGCACCGCATCGCTCACACCGGTTCGCGCGAACTCTTCCGTCTCGGCGTGCTGGCAATCGCGCTTGGCGTCGCCTTTGGCGCATCCAAGCTTTTCGGCGTGTCGCTGGCGCTCGGTGCCTTCTTTGCCGGCATGGTTCTCGCCGAAAGCGAGCTCAGCCACCGTGCTGCGCAGGAAAGCCTGCCGCTGCGTGACGCCTTTGCCGTGCTCTTCTTCGTCTCCGTCGGTATGCTGTTCGATCCGAATATTCTGATCGAGCGGCCTCTGCCGGTTCTTGCGACGGTCTTCATCATCGTGATCGGCAAGTCGATCGCAGCCTTCCTGATCGTGCTGCTTTTCAGGAAGCCGGTCAGTACGGCGCTGACGATCTCGGCGAGCCTCGGGCAGATCGGCGAATTTTCCTTCATTCTCGCCGCCCTCGGCGTCGAGCTCGGCCTGCTGCCAGCGGAAGGGCGCGACCTTATCCTTGCCGGCGCGATCATCTCGATCATCATCAACCCGCTGCTCTTCTTCGTCTGCGACCGTATGCGGCCATTGCTGGAACGCCCCAAGCATGAAGAGCCGGCAGCCGAAGCTGCTGTTCCGGCCACTGATGCCCGACCCGCGCATGCAGAGGAACAGACTGACATGGACGAGGTTCATCCGACGGCTCTCAACGGCCATGCGATTCTCGTCGGTTATGGCCGCGTCGGCAGCATTGTCGGCCAGAATCTCAAGTCATCGGGCACGCCTTTCCTCGTTATCGAGGATTCCGACAAGCGCATTACCGAACTACGGAGCCAGGGTACCGAAGTGCTCTCAGGCAATGCTGTCGTCCGCGAAACGCTCGATCTCGCCAATCTCGCCGGCGCGCGCAGCCTCGTCATCGCCATCCCGAACGCCTTCGAAGCCTGCCGCATCGCCGAGCAGGGCCGCGCGGTCAATCCTTCGATCCTGATCGTCGCGCGTGCCCATTCCGATGCCGAAGTGGAGGAACTGCGGCAATACGGCGCCGATACCGTCATCATGGGCGAACGGGAAATTGCGCTTGGCATGGTTGACCGGCTCGCCCAAGTGCATCATGACAGTGCACCCTATGAAGACGGACCTTCGGCTGGTACAATCCTGCCGCCGGTGGAGCCTCCGCCGGAAAAAGAATGAGAGATTGGCGCCTTTGAGCCGATTTGGGAGTGAAATTGCCGAGACGGGAGAGACGGAGCTGGGTCAGCGCCGTCTGGTAAACCATATTGCCGCTTCCGTCGTCGTTGCGATTTTCGCCTATCTCGGCCTGCTCTTCGGCGGCAATATCGTCATCGGCCCTTCATCCGCGCCGAACAGCCTCTCGTCTTCAAGTCGAGATTCGCAGCAGACGCAGATCACTGCGCGCGACGCCATCCGCGGGCTTTTGATCAGCGATCGAAAGGTTGCACCGAAACAACAGCTCCATGCCGCCGGCCCGGCGTCTCTCAATGCCGCTCCGGCGCTGCAATTCGCCGACCGGCGCCAAGCCGCTCCGGCTCCTGAATTCGAGGCCCCGCTGCGCCCTGCCGCTGGCCGGGCTCACCAGCCCCGCGCGCCGCCGCAGGTTGCCTAAATCACGTCGCCTTCGGGTGCTTCTGATCCAATAGACATGTAGACATGCCGCAGCGCGGTTGCGCCGGCCCAAGCATTATCCAAGGACTTAAAACATGCGCAATTCACCATGGCTGGTGTTCACCTATACGGTGATCATCGTGCTCGGCCTGTTGATCGCCCTGCCGAACGCGCTGCCGCAGAGCGTGCTGCAGCGCATCCCTTCCTGGCTGCCGCACAGCCAGGTCTCCCTCGGCCTCGACCTTCGCGGCGGCTCGCATCTCGTGCTTGAGGTGGACGAAGCCGACCTCACGAAGGAGCGCCTGAATTCGCTGCTGCAGGACACACGCCGCGTGCTGCGCGAAAAGAACATCCAGCCGAAGTCGGTTGTCCGCAACAATAACAACATCGTTGTTTCGCTCGCCGACCCGTCGCAGAGCGATGCGGCCGTCACCCAGCTTCGCACGCTCGGCAATGTGATCTCCAGCGGCATCAGCGCCGGCCAGTCGGACCTTGCGGTCACGGCCGACGGCGGCAACATCACCATCGGCTTCTCGCCGGCCGGTATTGCAACCAATGTCGACAATGCGGTCACGCAGAGCCTTGAAGTCATCCGCCAGCGCGTCGACCAGGTCGGCGTTGCCGAGCCGACGATCCAGCGCATCGGCGCCAACCGCATTCTCGTCCAGCTTCCGGGCGCGCAGGATCCGTCCCGCCTCCGTGAACTTCTCGGCTCCACCGCCAAGATGTCCTTCCACATGCTCGCCCCGAACGGCCAGGCCGGCCCGGGCGTCACGATCATGAAGGACGACGAGGGTAACTCCTATCCTGTTCTCGACCGCGTCGAAATTTCCGGCGACCGCCTCTCGGATGCCCGCGTCAGCTTCGACCAGAACCAGCAGCCGGTCGTCACCTTCCGCTTCGACAGCGCCGGTGCAACCCGCTTTGCCGATATTACACGTCAGAACGTCGGCAACCCCTTCGCGATCGTCCTCGACGATAAGGTGCTGAGCGCGCCCGTCATCCGCGAGCCGATCACTGGTGGTTCGGGCCAGATCTCCGGCAACTTCACCACCGACAGCGCCAACACGCTGGCGGCCATGCTGCGTGCCGGCGCCCTGCCCGCCAAGCTGACCGTGATCGAAGAACGCACCGTCGGCGCCGACCTCGGCGCGGATGCGATCCGCATGGGCCTCTATGCTGGCGTGGTCGGCTTCGTGCTCGTCGCCGCCTTCATCTTCGTGCTCTACGGTACCTGGGGCATTCTCGCCAATATCGCGCTTCTCATCCACACGATCCTGACCTTCTCGGCGCTGACACTTGTCGGCGCGACCCTGACGCTGCCCGGCATCGCCGGCGTCGTGCTCGGCATCGGCCTTGCGGTCGACGCGAACGTCCTGATCAACGAGCGCATCCGTGAAGAAACGCGTAAGGGCAAGAGTGCCTTTGCGGCGATCGATACCGGCTTCCGCCGCGCCTACTCGACCATTATCGACGGTAACATGACGGCGCTGATCGCTGCCGCCATCCTATTCTGGTTCGGCTCCGGCCCGGTTCGCGGCTTTGCCGTGACCATGGCGCTCGGCCTGATCATCTCGATGTTCACCTCGGTCGCCTTCGTGCGCGTCACGATGATCGAGATCACCCGTCGCCGGAAGATGAAGGTCCTGAATATCAAGCCGCTGATCCCCTTCAGCCCCTACGACAAGCATATCCAATTCATGAAGGCGCGCTTCTTCGGCGTAACCGTCTCCGCGCTGCTGTCGGTCGCTTCGATCGCCCTCTTCATCTATCCGGGCCTCAACTACGGCGTTGACTTCCGTGGCGGTATCCAGATGTCGGTGAAGACGCAGGACGCTGCCGATCTCGGCCGCTTCCGTGAAGGTCTGAACGGCCTTGGCATCGGCGAAGTTGCGCTGCAGTCCTTCGGCGACAACAAGACCATGCTGGTGCGCGCACAGCGCCAGGAGGGTGGTGAAGAGGCGCAGACCGCAGCCGTCACCAAGCTCAAGGCCGAGATCGTCAAGATCGACCCGTCGGCGACCGTGACCGGTACCGACGTCATCGGTCCGAAGGTTTCCGGCGAGCTTGCCTGGGCCGGTATCCTGTCGGTCGTCATCGCCAGCCTCGCGATGCTGTTCTACATCTGGTACCGCTTCGAATGGCCGTTCGCGGTCGGCGCTATCGTCACCCTCATACTCGACGTGACCAAAGCGATCGGCTTCTTCGCGCTGACGGGGCTCGACTTCAACCTGACGGCCATCGCGGCGATCCTGACGCTGGTCGGTTATTCGGTGAACGACAAGGTCGTCGTCTACGACCGCATGCGTGAAAACATGCGTCTCTACAAGTCAATGCCGCTGCGCGAAATCATCGACAAGTCAATCAACGAGACGCTGGCTCGAAGCCTCTACACCAATGCGACGGCCTTTCTCTCGCTGTTGCCGATGGCGATCTGGGGCGGCAGCGCGGTCGAGAGCTTCGCTATTCCGATGGCATTCGGCATTCTCGTTGCCGCAGCATCCTCGATCTTCATCGCGGCACCGATCCTGCTCTTCCTCGGCGACTGGCGCCGCCGCCACGCCAAGGCAGCCGCAGCTTCGAACGATGCAGCCGTGGAAATCATTCCGCCGGATGCAGGTCAGCCGCGCAAGACCGCAGGCTGAACCGTCGATATTTAAGGTGGGCTTGGAGAGGGCGCCGGTTGCACAGCCGGCGCCCTCTTTCTATGTTAAATTCAAAGAGATCGGGAGCACAGCCACATGTCTTCCAACCCGACGGCGAAAAAGCCGGAAACCGGTTCCACCGAGGATCAGGAGGAGCGTATCAAACGCTTCCTCGCGACCGCCTCGCACGACCTGCAATCGCCGCTCCGCCATATCGCCATGTATGCGGAAATGCTGCTCGACGATCTGGAGCCGACGCTCGACAGTGAACAGCTGCAGAGCCTCAGGATGATTATGGACAAGGCCCAGACGGCGCAGCGGCTGACCAAGGCATTGATGAGCCTTGCGGGAACGACGCCGCAGATCACCATCGGCGAGGTGCGCCTCACCGATGTCGCGCAAGAGGCCTGGAAGCAGTCGCTGGAGGAATTTCCAGTGAGCGGCGCAACACTTGATGCGGACAATCTGCCTCTCATCCGCAGCGATGCCGCACTTCTGACCATTGTTCTGAGGCACCTCTTCTCAAATGCGCTGACATATCATGGCGCTGCAGCGCCGCATGTCACCCTGACAGCCACACGGGAAGGTGCGGATTGGCGCATCATCATTGCCGACAATGGCTGCGGCATCGAACCTGCCTACCGGGAGAAGATCTTCGATGCCTTCTGGAAGCTGCCGAAAGCCGGCAGCGTGCCAGGGCCGGGGCTTGGCTTGACGACCACGCGGGACCTGCTCGGCGCGTTCGGCGGCGACATCAGGCTCGACCATTCCGATGAGAGCGGCAGCCGCTTTGCGATCCGCCTGCCGGCTTAGAGCGTCCTAGTCAGATGCTGTAGTCATCCTTCCAGAAATCCGGAACATCATAGGTTACGTATTCTCGAATGATGTGCTGTAGCGTCTGGACGTCGATCTCATCTTTGCCGATGCGGAAATCGACACCGTAATCCGGGAATTCCTGGAAATAGTTACCTGATATATCGGTCGAGACGACACCGATCGGGCCGGTATAGCCGATGCCCCTGAGTTCAGGCACGGTCTCGCGAAAATCCGCATTCGGCAACAGGCGGTTGTCGAGAAGGATGAGATCGAAGCGAGCGGCCTTTATCTTGTCCAGCGCATCGCCGATCGATTGAGAATATTCGATATCGACACGTGGTTCGGAGAGATCGGCGATCTTCTTTTTGAGCGAACGGAATTCGATAAACTCGTCATCGACGAACAATACCTTTACCGCATTCCTGCGCGTTGCTTCCGCACTCATCGTTTCAGCTTTCCCCGACATGAAACCAGCTCACGAAACCAGACCGTTTCGCAACGCAATCGCCACCATATGAACGCGGTTGACGGCATCAAGCTTCCTGACTGCGGCCGTGATATGGGAATTGACTGTGTGTTCCGAAAGGCCAAGGATAATGGCAATCTCCGCAGAGGTCTTGCCTTCGCTCGTCCATTTGACGATTTCGGTTTCGCGCTGCGTGAGCCGACCGGATATTTCCTGCGTCAGGATTTCCTCATAGAGCTTGTCGAAGATGCGCATCGCATCGAGCAGAATATCGGCCACCTCGCCCTGGTCCGGCTCCTGACGCTGGCCGCTGAGCACTAGGCAGTAGCGACGTCCTTCCGGCGTAAACAGTGGAATGAAAAGGAATGTGTTGCCGCTGAATTCATTGAAGACGAGGTCTGACGGGTAGCCTTCTAACGCTGCACTTTTTCCATGCACTGGCGTCGTCAAAAACTGCGCCGTCCGTGCCTTGGCAGTTCCGAGCGCTTCCTTGAGAGTCTTGACAAAGAGGCTCATGCGTCGTTCGGCGACATTGGTAATGACGACATCACGTTCGCTGAAAGGAGTTGCAGCCTCCGAGATGCGCGCCAGGGTAAAATTGTCGAAATCGTAATGCTGTGCGGCCGCCTTCAGGAGGCGAAAAAAATCCGTGCGATTGATAGCCCGGCTAAGTTCCGGACCGGCATGAAAGGGAACTGCGGCAGCACTGGTCATTCCCACCCTTCCTCCTCCCCAATTCTCATTCCGACGATCCCGAAATCTTGGGATATACGTCTAAAACGCGAACAGCTACAAAAATTGCGAGATGGTTGATGACCGATAACGAAATGGGGACTTTCGATATCGCAGGCGGAAACATCTCAACTACAGGTGATGCGTAGGACAGTTTACTCGAATAGTAGCTCTTACCTAGGTATCCCAATCTCTCCGTATTCAACATCCATGGATGCGGAAGACAGTGCCAGAAGTAAGCGCGGGAGAGCCGGTCGGGCCATTCAGCTAAGGGGTTGGCTGACGTTCGTGGCGGCGAACAAGGATCGGGCGGCTCTCTCAGTGCTTTTTGGTTTTCTTTTCTCCGGTTGCAGTTTGAAATGCACTGCCAGGCTTGTCAATTGTGCTTTCCTACAGGCATTTTAAACTTTTGCGCGCATAAATTATGTGCATGCAATCAAAGATTTCTGCCGATCCTGGCAAAGTCCAACGGCTTCTCCAGGTAGAAATCGGCGCCGGCGGCAAGCGCGCGTTCTCGGTCCTCCACCGCATCCGAACCGCTGCAGACGCCGAGCTGCATGGCGGAAAAGCGATCATCCTGTCGCAGTCGCGCGATCAGACCGCTGCCGCTGTCGAGGGGCATGTAGAGATCGGCGATCAGTATATCCGGAACGCCTTCGCCTCGTTCCAGACGCTCCTCAAGCGCCTCGATTGCAGCTTGTGCGGTGGAAAAGCAGAATAGATCAACATCTACCTGTTGTTTCTTTCGGATATATTCGAGATAGAAGAGGTCATCTCCGCTATCGTCGACGTAAAACAAGATCGACATCTGGCACCGCAATCCGGATATTGTTTCTGATGTTCTGCACTGTCCTTCACTGAGACATTAACGCCACTTCACTAAGATTCGATATCGACCTTTGGGGATTTACTATCGAAAAAGCATGTTTTGCCAAACAATCTGCCTATTGAGTATTCGGCGATTTCGGAAAAGATGGCTCGCCAACAAGACATGGCGGAGAGGTGATGCAGGTGCGGGATACTGCTACATCAGGACGAGACGGGGCGGAGGGCGGTCGCTACCGCATGGTCGCGCTTGTCATCGGCTACCTGCTGGTCCTGCTCGGCCTAACGGCGCTGACCGGGTGGCTGCTGGAGGTCGAAATCATCATCTCGATCGTGCCCGGCTTTCCGTCCATGGCATTCAATACCGCCATCTGCTTCGTGCTGTCGGGTATCGGGCTTGCCACGTCGATGGAGACAGGCAAACCTAACCGCATCGTGCCCGTCATTGCTTGCGGCCTTGCTGCCCTGCTTTCCGCGGTGCGCCTGACAGAGATCATCACGCTCGGCCGAACGATACATAATGTCGATGTGTTCCTGACGCAGTTTTTCATCTCTCCAAGTTTTGTCGAACAGATCGGCGGCGGCATGGGGCCGAACACGGCGCTGATCTTCCTGATATCAAATCTTTCCATTCTCTTTACGCTCTATGGGAAGGAGCTGCACGGCCAGCTCGTGCAGGAACTCACCAGCTATATCGCGATCACGCTCGGCATGATCGCGCTTGCCGGATACGTCACCAATGCAGAACAGGGATATCGCTGGGGTCCCTATGCCGCGATGGCCCTGCCTACGGCTATCGGTCTGGTGGCTTTCGGTTGCGGGCTTCTTGCCAGATCCTGGTGGATGTTGCCAACCAACAGAGCACAGATCCCTCTCTGGATACCGGCATCGATCTGTTTTACCGGCGTTATCGTCGATCTCTATACGCCGCTTGGCGTGGCAAACGGTATTCTCTATGTCCCGCTCGTGCTGACGGCGCTCTGGTTCGGCAATCGCAACGCACCGATCTTCTTCGCTTTTGTCTGCACCGTCCTGATCCTGCTCGGCTTCTTCGCCGTCAACCACGCTGAGAACGAATACTGGCGGGAAGCCACCAATCGCTCAATCACGGCGGCGACGCTCTGGCTGATTGCCATTCTCGTCTTCTATTTCATGCGCAACAGCCAGCACCTGGAAACCGAACGAATCCGATTCAGCGCGCTGGTGCGCAATACGCCTGACGCCGTAATCGCCATCGACGAAGTGGGGCGAATCTTGAGCTTCAATCCGGCTGCCGAGAGCATGTTCGGCTATACATCGCAGGAAGCGATCGGCAACAACATCAAGATGCTGATGCCGGAACCCTATCATTCCGAACATGACGCCTATCTCGGCAATTACCGGCGGACCGGCGAGGAACGCATCATCGGCACGACGCGTATGGTTTCCGGCCGACGCAGGAACGGCGTGGTCTTCCCGATCGACCTCTCGGTCAGCGCCGTCGTCGCCGGCTCGGGCAAGACCTTCGTCGGCATCGTGCGCGATATCAGCGAGCGCATGCGGCAAGAAGAGCGGATGAAGACGACGCTTACCCAGCTTGAGGAATACACAGCGGATCTCGAACGCTCCAACCATGATCTCGATGAGTTCGCCTATATCGCCTCGCATGATCTCAAAGAACCGCTGCGCGGCCTGCACAATCATTCGCGTTTTCTGCTCGAAGATTACGAGGAGAAGCTCGATGAAGACGGCGTACGCCGGCTCAATCGGCTCGTCCGGCTCAGTCAGCGCATGGAAAAGCTTGTCAACGATCTTCTTTATTTCTCACGCATCGGTCGCCAGCAGCTCGCGGTCAAAAGGACCGATATCGGTTCGATCGTCCGCGACGTCGTCGCTACCATGGAGCTTTTTCTGGAGGAGCGGCATGCGAAGGTCGTCATCGACGGCGTGCTGCCGGAGGTCGTCTGCGATGCGCCGCGCCTGACCGAGGTATTCCGCAACCTCGTCACCAATGCCATCAAATACAACGATAAGCCCGTGCCGCTCGTCAGCGTCGGCTATCTGGAACGCTATGTCGGCAAGGACGGAACGACGGCCCGCAACGTCTTCTACGTGAAAGACAACGGCAAGGGCATACCCCAAGAATTCTACGAGGATATTTTCCGCATTTTCAAACGGCTCGAAAAATCGCAGGATTCGGAGGACGGCACCGGCGCAGGGCTCACCTTCGTGCGCAAGATCATCGGGCGTCACAATGGTGAGATATGGCTGGAGTCGGACGTCGGCATCGGCACGACGTTTTATTTTACCCTGGGAAGGAAACGCGAGGGCCAGAATGCTGCTGCGTGACATGCAACCGATCCTCATCGTCGAGGATAGCGAGGACGATTTCGAAGCAACGATGCGCGCCTTCAAGCGCACCAATCTGCGCAACCCCATCCGTTGGGCCGCCTCCGGTCAGGAAGCGCTCGACGTGCTCGCCACGATGGCGCCGAAGCCCGGCCTCATCCTGCTCGACCTCAACATGCCGGGCCTCGACGGGCGCAAGACCCTGGAAGCGATCAAATCCAATGCGCATTGGCGCAAGATCCCGGTCGTGATCCTCACGACGTCGGACGACGAGCGCGACATCGAGGGCTGTTACGCGCTCGGCGCCAACACCTATGTACAGAAGCCTGTCGATCTCGACGGACTGTTCGCCGCCATCCAGCGGCTCAAGGAATACTGGTTCGAAATCGCAATCCTGCCTTTAGAGGGGTGACGTTTGGCGGAAGAATGCAGCGTTCTCATCATCGACGACAACATAGACGACCGGGAATTTTATCGCCGCATGCTGGCGCGCGTCTCCGGCACGAACTATACGGTCATCGAGGCCGAGAGCGGTGAAGAGGGCATTGCCCTCAACCACCAGAGGCGCCCGCAGTGCATATTGCTCGATTTTTCGCTTCCCGGCCGTGACGGGCTTGGCGTGCTCTCGGAAATCCTCGCCCAGGATGCTGCCGCCAATGTGGTGATGCTGACTGGCCAGGGCAACGAGACTGTTGCCGTCGAGGTCATGAAGGGCGGCGCGCGTGACTACCTCACCAAGGACGCGCTATCGCCCGAGACCCTGCATCGCTGCATCCAGAACGCGCTGATGCATGGCGCGCTGGAGGCAAAGCTCGAGCAGAAGCGGCAGTCGCTCGAAATCTTCACCCGAGCCATGGCGCATGATCTCAAAGAGCCGCTGCGCACAATCAAGTCCTTCAGCCGCATCCTGCACGGCTCGGCCGAATTGCCGGCCGAAGACCGCGAGCTTCTCGATTATATCCTGAGCGCCGCCGACCACATGGAAGATCTGATCGTCAAGGTCTCGGGCTTCACGAGGCTGGAGGTTTCGAGCGAGCTCGAGCTGAAGCCGGTCCCGCTGTCGGCCGTGCTCGATCAGGTGGAGCACAATCTGCACCAGCAGATCGAAAGCCGGCAGGCGATCATCATCCGCGGGCAGCTGCCGGAGGTGATGGGTGACGCGACGCTGCTGATCCAGCTTTTACAGAACCTCGTCTCCAATGCGATCCGCTATTGTGAGAATACCGTTCCGGAGGTGCGCGTTTCGGCCATAGCAGACAGGGGGATATGCCGCCTGACGGTCGCTGACAACGGGCCGGGCATCGACCCTGATCATCGGGAGCTTATCTTCCAGCCCTTCAAGCGTCTCGTCGGCCGCGGCATCGAAGGCACGGGGCTCGGGCTTGCCATATGCCGTCGCATCGCGCAGCTGCATGGCGGCTCGATCTGGTGCGAGGCGAAGACCGGAAGGGGTGCGACCTTCCTGCTCGAAGTACCGCTCGCAAAGATATCAGGCGATCAGCCGGTCATCCGCGGGCAGCCGCAGACGGCAAAAGCATCCGACCATATGACCGAGAGCCGCGGCAGGCTCGCCGAAGTGCTGCTGGTGGAAGACAGCCCGGCGGATATCCAGCTTCTGAAGATCAAGTTGATGCGGCGCGAGAAGGTGAATTTCAACCTGCATGTGGCGACCAACGGCCGCGAGGCGATGCGGCTTCTGGAACAGCGCGCCGGCGTTCCGGACGAACCCCAGATCGACCTGATGCTGCTCGATATCAACATGCCGATCATGGATGGTTTTGAGGTGCTGAACGCACTCTCAGCCGATCAGCGGCTGAACCGGATTCCGGTCTGCGTGCTCAGCACGTCAAGCGACGAAAGCGACATGCAACGGGCAAAAGACCTCGGCGCGCTCGCCTATATGGTCAAGCCGCCGACGTTGCAACAACTCGAAGAAGCATTGGAGGAGGTCGACACGCTGGAGCTCCTGCCGCGCGGTGATGCACTTGTACTTTTTGCGGAACAAAATTAGGGAAAAGGCCATTGGCAACGGCATGACGCTAGCAACGACCCTCATACTCTCGCTCCTGGCCTCTTTTCAATTCGGGCTTTCATCCATGGCTTCAGGCATACACCATATCACGCTGATCACTCGCAAGGTGCAGGCGAATGTGGATTTCTATGCCGGATTCCTCGGGATGCGGCTCGTCAAGCAGACGGCCGGCTTCGAGGACGCCACACAGCTTCATCTCTTCTATGGCGACGCCGAAGGCACTCCGGGCTCGCTCGTCACCTTCCTCGTCTGGGAGGATGGAGCGCCCGGCCGTGCTGGATACGGTCAGGTCAGCGAAATGTCGCTGGCGATCGATCCCTCCAGCATCGGTTACTGGCTGACGCGTGCCATGCGCTTCGGCTTCCGCTCGGAAGGCCCCGCGGACGAGTTCGGCGAGCCGGCGCTGCGGTTGAAGGACCCCGACAATGTCATCGTCAAGCTTGCCGGCGCCAAGGATCTGAAATCGCCGGCCGTGTGGGACGGCAGCGATGTGCCGGTCGAGCATGCCGTGCAGCGCGTGCGGGGCGCGACCATGTTGACCGAAAAGCCAGCAGAGAGCCGCCATTTCATCGAAAGCCATTTCGGGTACAGGTTCCAGGCAAATCGTGGCACGATCGACCGCCTCGTCTCGCAGTCGGGCGATATCATCGACGTCCGCGATGCGCGTGGCTTCTGGTCCGGCGCGCCGGGAACCGGCACGATCGACCATGTGGCTTTCCGCGCAGATGACGACGAAGCCGTGCTTGCCGTCCACAAGACACTCGAAAAGGAAAATGCATCGGCGACCAATCTGCACGATCGCAAATACTTCCGCTCGCTCTATGCCCGTGAGCCCGGCGGTACGCTGATAGAGCTTGCCACCAACCAGCCGGGCATGATGGTGGATGAGCCGAAAGCTACACTCGGGACCAAGCTCTTCATTCCGCCGAAGGATTCGATCACCAATCTCAGCGACCTGAAAGTCGTGCTGCCGCAATTTTCCATGCCCGGCCAGCCGCGTATCAATTATCGCGACCTGCCTTTCATCCATCGTTTCTATACCCCGCCCGATCCAGACGGCAGCGTCTTCGTGCTACTACATGGCTCCGGCGGCAACGAGACGACACTGATGCCGCTGCTGAACAAGGTTGCTCCGCGCGCCACCCTTCTCGGTGTGCGTGGGCGGGCGACCGAGGAAGGCTTCCCGCGCTGGTACAAGCGCATCACGCCCTTCTCCTTTGACCAGGACGACATCAAGAACGAAGCCGAAGCCTTTGCCGCCTTCATCGAAGGTGCGGTCAAATCCTATGGCCTCGATCCGAAGAAGGTTGTCTATGTCGGCTATTCCAATGGCGCGAACCTTTTGAATTCGCTGCTCTACCTGCATCCGAATCTCGTGCACAAGGCTGTGCTGCTGCGTTCGATGCCGGTCCTCAGCGCTTATCCGCATGCCGATCTGAAAGGCACGGATCTGCTCGTCATCAGCGGCAAGATGGATGCCTATGGCAAATATGCGGGCGAGCTGGAAGAGCGGCTGAAGACGTCGGGCGCAACCGTCGATTCCGACGTCATCCCCGGCGGTCACGATCTCGGCGATGCCGACGTGCCGATCATTCAGAAATGGCTGCTGCAGGAAAACAAACTGCAGGGAACCCAGTAAATTACCAGTGGAAACTGTCCGGGCATGATGCCGGCACGGCGTCCGGCGCCGGTGGCGCATTGCGATCGATCCCGTAAAGCCTCGCAAATCCTGCGTCTCTCAGAAGACGGGTACCTGTCGGCATGACGTCGCCGACATTCTGATCGACGGTATCGGCGTTGACGACCAGGATGAAATCGAACTTGCTGCGCCAGTCGACAAGATAAGGCGTGAAGCTGGCGGCCTCCGCCATCAGACCTGGACAGGACAGCACGCCGGTTGAAAAGAGATTTCCCTCCGGTACGGAGCGATTTGACCAGGATGGAAGGACGGCAAGAGGCTGCTTGCCCCGCGCGCTGAAGAGCGTCGGGACGAAAGCATGCACCAGTGGAACGGCCAATGTCGGCAGATGCCGGAACGTATCCTCGGTAAGTGCGAAATGCCGCTGATCGAGTTTTATCTCGGCAAAGGCCGGATCGTGCTGCAGCGGCAGGATCGCAGCGCCCGAGGGAATATCTTCAAGTACCTTCTCGACGCTCGCAACATCGGCCTGTCCCCGCCACCAGTTAAAACCGATCCAGGCCGTCCGGCCAAAGACGACGACATTCAAGGCGAGGAACAGGATGGTAGCCTGACGCCGGCCGATCTTTTGGAAAGGGCAGATCATCACCATCCCGACAAGGGCGGCCATGATGGGAAAGCGCCAGCTTATCCAGCCGGTGCCAAAAGCATGACGTGGTGAAAGAATGGATAGGACAAGAAGACCTGCCGCGGTGATCACAAGCCCTGCATGAACGCGCATGTCTTTTGCGGCAATCGCCCTGCTGCAAACGAGCAGAATCGGTACAAGCAAAATGACATCGACGATCGCTACGTAGGTCCAGACGGCCGACAGCAGATTGAAAATCAGCAGCACCGGGCCGTCGTTCCAAGCCGCCAGGATGCCGCCCGCATGACTGCCCGGGAGGTCGGCAGCGGTCAGTGCCAGCACAAGCGGCGGCAACAGGCAGGCAGGCATTGCGGCCGCAAGCCTGCCGACGAGACGCAACAGTGCCGTGCGGGATGTGAGAACATCAAAGCGCCAGGAAAATTCTAGTCCGCAGACGATTGCGAGAAAGAAGCCAACGGAGAATATATGGACGACGGTGAGCAGCAGTGAAACCGCCATCCGCCACAGGAAGAGCCTGACCGCAGAACCGGACTGCAGGCGGTGGTCCAGGGTTGCAAACAGCAATGCAAGGCCGAGGCCGATCTGGAAATTGATGAAACCGCCGATCAGCGTGGCGCACCAGGCGAAATACAGCATGCCGATCTGCCAATAGTAGCTGCCACCGAACAGGCGGCGATGCAGCACGATGGCGCCAAGCGGCGGCAGGACAATCGCCAGGAACAGCAGGATGCGGGCGAGCAGAGAGACGCCGATGACGGGACCGATGAAGCGGGCCAGCAGGTCGATGCCGACATTGGTGAAAGTGCGGTTCCACTCGATCGCATAGATTTCGGGGAAAGGTGTCTCCTTTATGCCGCCGGCAAGCAGCCACATGCGGGCATAGTGGTTCGCATAATCGAGCAGTGGCGGAAATTTGAAGAGGGCGACAAGGATGGCGACAAGGGTCATGAAGACGAGTAGAGGGGCCGTCGACGCCTGCCGCACAGCGACTTCCTGCGGCTTTTCCGTCTTGTGAACTTCAGCTGAAAATACCTGATCAAGGTTCGCCATGACCGATCCTGTCCGAACTCCCGGACAGGTCTAGCAGCCAATGGTCAAGCTTCCTTTAAGCGGAATTATCCTCGCCTTGCGATCATGATGCCGGCAAGAACGATCAGGCCGCCCAAGGCCTGCATTGCCGTGATCGATTCGTTGAGCAGAGCCCAGGCGAGGATGGCCGCAACGACCGGCTGGAGAAGCAGGGTCAGCGAGGAGAAGGCTGCCGGCAGATAGGCAAGCGCATAAGCGATCGCCACCTGCCCGCCCGCATGGCTGACGAAGGCAAGGCCGAAGACCACTGACCAGCCGTAAAAGCTTACCGGCAGCATGTGGCCTTCGAAGAAGAACGCAAGCGGGAAGACGCCGACTGCGGCAGAGGCTGTGCTCCACAGCATGATGCGGATCGTATTGAAACGGCTGCGCAACGCGCCGATCGCCAGGATATAGCAGGCGTAGAAGACGGCTGCGATCATGGCGACGCCATCGCCGCGCAGGTCGCCATTTCCAAAGGCAGCAGGTCCGCCCTTTAGCACGACCACGCCGGCCAATGCCAGGACGAGGCCGAGCAGGAAGACCCGGGTGACCCTGGCGCCGAAGAACAGAAAGCCGATGGCGGTCACGAAAACCGGCGCAAGGTTTGCGAGCAGTGTCGCATTGGCAACCGAGGTCATGGTGATCGACAGATGCCAGGCCGACAGATCAAGCGCCAACACGGCGCCCGGCAGGATGAGCATACCATAATCGGCAAGGCTCCTTGGCTTGGGGCCAGTATCCTTCTGCAAAAGCGAGAAGATGAAGATCGGGATCAGCGCCAGCGCCACACGCCAAAAAGCCGTTGCCATCGGCCCAACCTCGGAAAGTCGCACGAAGATCGGCGATCCGCCGATCGCCGCGCCGCCGACAATAAGGGCGACTAGCGGGAGGCGGCTGGAGGATGGAGTTTCGGAAACGGAGGAAGCGGCCTGCGACATGATCTCGATGCTCTCTGCGCGGCTGATCTCGCAAGCCACGACTGAAGCAGCGATTATCAGGAGTCGCGCCTCGATGACAGTCAGAGAACGACAGATCGATCAGAAATAAGTCGCCAATTATCTCGAGGCCGCGGCCTGCAGCTTGTCTGTAATCTCGCGGGCAACGAAGACCGTATGTTCGGTGATCTGCGGCAATCCCATCAATTCACCGAAGGTTCCACGTGCAAGCGGACCGGAAATGAGCAACGAGGGAATTGCCATACCATCCACTCCGAGCGCTTCGGAACGTTCGGAGCAAGCAAGTCCGAGACCGGTCGGATCAAGGACAAGATAGCCTTCGCGCTCGAGTTCCGCGAGCCAAGGCTGCGTCTGCAAAATGCCACCATGTGCGGGACCGGTCGTGACGATGACGGCATCGAATGTCCGCTCCAATCTTTCGCGGGCATGCCGCGGCTGCAGGGTGACGCGGATCGTTTCACCCTCGACCTTGGCATCGGCGACGGATGCCGCAAGCACTTCCAGCCGGCCGGTTTCGATTGCTGAATCGAGCACCGCCTCCACCTGCGGGGCGATGCGGAAACGGTGAACATCCCAGTAGGACCTGAGATGCCGGACGATGCGACGCCGTTCGGCGACCGGCAAAGCGCGCCAGAGATCGTGCCCCTGGGAGCGCACCTGATCGATGACGGCATGCCAGCTCAAGCCCTGCCCGGCTGCCTGGCGAATGGTCAGCCGGATCTTACGCAACAGCGCGACTGCCGAGGATGCGGGATCAGTGATGAAATCGCCGAAGGGTTCCTGCGGAGCGGCAGCATGGCCGCGAGAGCGCAGGCCGCGGCGAGAAATCGCCACAACAGGACCTTCATGGCCGTTGCGCGCAAGCGAGGCGATCACGTCTGCCGCCGTCAGCCCGTTGCCGATGACGAGGACTCTGTCCTGCGGCCGCACGACCTCAAGGGAGCCTGGTTTCGTGGTATCGGCAACGAAACGAGGGTGGCTTGAAAGAATAGCGGCAAGCCTGCCCGGTGCGACCGGCGGCGGATGACTGGTGGCGATGGCAACGATATCGGCTTCCGTCAGCCCGCCCTTATCGTCGAGGATCACCCAGCCATCGCGCTCGCGACGGATGGCAGTCACTGTGGCGCGGCGATGAGTGATTGCGCCCGACTTGAGGAAGGGCTTCAGAAGCGAGCCGACATAATCGCCGAACACGCGTCGGCGCGGGAAAAGCTGACCGTTCTCGCGCGCAGCTTCGGGATCGTCGCGCACGGCATGGTTCGCCTCGATCCAGCGCTGGAACTCTTCCACATCATCCGGCTGCAGGCTCATCTTGGCGGCCGGCACATTGATGCGGTGCGCCGGATCGGCGGTGTCGTAGGCAAGGCCGCGGCCCAGCATGGGGCGCGGCTCGAAGACCACGATATCCGGCGCATCGTTGCCGGTAAGCTTCAGCAAATGATAGGCGACACCGGTCCCGGAAAGGCCGCCACCGACAATGGCAACGAGCCGCCGCCGGGATTTCTGTTCGGTCGAAGGTTCTGTCTGGAACTGCATCTCAGCCGGCGTCATTTCAATCGATGCCGGAGCATAAGTGGAGCACGAAGGCCATGCAATGCTCCGATCCCATTGTCTATAATTTTCATGCAGAAATCTGCGGCGACCTGATCAGCCGGAGATCGTGGCTGCGAATTCCGGAGTGCCCCTGATAGTGTTGCTGACGGTGCAGATCTCGTCTTCGGCCATATGTGCGATCTTGTGGCGCGTTTCCTCATCGATATCGCCCTTGATGGAGAAGGCGATGTTGAACTTGGCAACGCGCGACAGCCCTTCCGTCGCCTTCTCGCCGGTCACATCAGCGGTGATCTCGGTGATCTTATCGAGGATGCCGAGTTGGCTTGCCGCCATGCGGGCACTCAGCACGAGACAGGCCGAAAGCGAGGAATAGAGCAGGTCGAGCGGGTTGAAGCCCGGCTGTGATGGGCTGGTGACGATATCAATTTCACCGCCGGTGACCGATGTGACATGCGGGAAACCCGTACGACCAAGAACGGCTTTTGCACCTGTGGGACGGGGGCGAGCCTTGAGATCGGCCATTTTGAAATCCTCTGTCAAATATAGGTTTCAGATAGTGTTTCCGGCTCAAAGTCGCAATGCGGTGATTTGATTTTCGCTGGGCGCTGCCGAACGGAACCTTTCTACCTCTCAGCAGTTTTTCCCGGAGCAACCTCATGAAGAGGCACGATTTCCCCATGCCCGGTGTCCGCCACATCGACCGCAAGCACAAAAGTATGGATGCTCGCGACCGGCTGATTGTCGCGCTCTACGCCCAGCTCAGGGCCGAGCGGGAGACACGCGAGACGCTGGAATGGGCAATCCGCAACGGTGCGGTATCCAAGGAAGTGCTGGAAGCGATCGCCGCCGATCCGGTTCCTGTCGTCACCAGCGAGGATATCGCATCGCTTGAAAAGATCATCGCGCTTGACGAGCGGCGCAGCCGCTCGCCCCGGCAATGAATGACCAGAACGGCTGACAAGGAGGAAAGCGCATGGCCAACATCACCTATCAGATCGTTCCGCATGACAATGGCTGGGCCTACAAGCTCGGCGACACATTGTCTGAGCCCTACGCCACGGCAGAACAGGCGATGGATCGCGCAAGAAACGCAGCCGCGCGCCAGAAAATCGGCAATGGCGATGCTCTGCTCGCCTATCCCGCGCCGGATGGAAGCGGCTGGAAATTCCAGCCGATCGAAACCGACAAAAGCAACAGCAGGCTCTAGACGGAGGAAGCGATGGCGGGACGCGCAAGCTGGAAGGGCCATCTGAAGGTCGGCAACCTTGTTTGCGCCGTCGGCCTTTATACGGCCGTTTCCTCTTCCGACCGCGTCTCTTTCAACATCGTCAACCGCAGGACCGGCCATCGCGTCGAGCGGCAGTTCGTCGACAGCGAAACCGGCAAGCCGGTGGAGCGCGATGATCAGGTCAAGGGCTATCGGATGGAGAGCGGCGACTACATCCTCATTGAAGGTGATGAGATCTCGCAGATCATGCCCGAAAGCGACAAGGTGCTGGACGTGAAGGGATTCATTCCCTTCGACGGGATCGACAAGCTCTATTTCGACCGCCCCTACTATCTGGCACCAGTCGACGAGCATGATGCGGAAGCCCTCGCATTGATTGCCAGAGGCATGCTTGACAGCGAGGTGGCAGCCCTTGCCGAAGCCGTGCTCTTCCGCCGCAACCGCACATTGCTCGTCCGCGCGCATGACGACCACATCATCGCGACCATGCTGAATTTCGACTATGAAGTGCGCTCGGCAAGCTCCGTCTTCAAGGACATTCCCGATATCAAGTTCGACAAGGAGATGCTGGAGCTCGCCGGCCATATCATCGGCACCAAAGAGGGCCGTTTCGACCCGAGTGAATATCACGACCGCTACGAGGCTGCGCTCGTCGAGCTGGTGAAAGCCAAGATCGAAGGGCGCGCGCCGCCGAAACACAAGCGCGAGCCGGAGCGCAAGGTAGTCGATCTCATGGAGGCGCTGCGCCAAAGTGCGAAAATGGGCGGCAAGGCGCCGGCGAAGAAGCCTGCCGCACGCAAGACCTCTGATAGAACAAGCAGAAAAGCGAGCTGATCATGGCGCTCGAAACCTATCAGGCCAAACGCGATTTCAACATCACATCGGAGCCGCGCGGCCGGAAAGGCCGGACGACAGGCAACAGTTTCGTCATCCAGAAGCATGACGCCACCCGCCTGCACTATGATTTCCGCCTTGAGATGGATGGCGTGCTGAAAAGCTGGGCCGTCACCAAGGGACCGAGCCTCAACCCCGAAGATAAGCGCCTGGCCGTTCATGTCGAAGATCATCCCCTCTCTTATGGCGATTTCGAAGGCATCATTCCAAAGGGCCAGTATGGCGGCGGCACGGTCATCGTCTGGGATCGCGGCAGCTGGACGCCAACAGGTGATCCGCACAAGGCCTATCGCAAAGGGCATATGGAATTCGAACTCGATGGCGAGAAGCTGAAGGGGCGCTGGCATCTGGTGCGCATGCATGGAAAACCCGGCGAGAAGCGCGAGAACTGGCTGCTCATCAAGGGCGACGACGAGGAAGCCCGCCGTGAGGATGAAGCCGATATCCTCGAAGAGCGCCCCGAATCCGCCAAAACCGGTCGGCGACTCGAAGAGGTGGCGAAGAATCCCAACGCCACCTGGCACTCCAGACCGGAGGGTGGCAAGGCTGTTGCCACAAAGGTCAAGGCGCCGGCCAGAAAGGCAAAGTCCCCGCAAGAGCGGGATTGGCCGAAGGGCGCGAAAAAAGCCGATATACCCGACTTCATCGAGCTCGCGCTCGCCAAGCTGAAGCCGAAGCCACCGGCCGGTGAGCGCTGGATCCATGAGATCAAGTTCGACGGCTACCGGCTGCAGGTGAAGATCAAGAACGGGCGCGTGACGATGCTGACGCGCGGCGGCCTCGACTGGACGGAGAAATTCGGCAAGGACCTTGTCGATGCCTTTGCATCCTTGCCGATTGAAACGGCCGTCATCGATGGTGAGCTCGTCGTCGAGCGCGATACCGGCGCATCTGACTTCTCCGCCCTGCAGCATGACCTCAGCGAAGGTCGTTGCGACCGCTTCGTCTTCTATGCTTTCGACCTGCTCTATCTCGACGGCTACAGCCTGCTCAATGCAAGTCTCCTCGAACGCAAACATCTGCTGGAGACGGTAGTCCCGAAAGATGCCGGCAAGCTGCGTTACAGCACGCATTTCAACGAGAATGGCGGGCTGGTGCTGAATCACGCCTGCCGGCTCAGCCTCGAAGGCGTCGTCTCCAAGCAGCGCGACAGCAAATATATTTCCGGCCGCAACGGTGAATGGATCAAGTCGAAATGCTCGCATCGGCAGGAATTCGTCATCGGCGGCTACGTGCCCTCGAGCGCGATGAAGAATGCCATCGGCTCGCTCGCCATGGGTTATTACGAGGATGGCGCGCTGAAGCATGTCGGCCGCGTCGGCACTGGTTACACGGTCGCGACGGCGCAGATGCTTTACGAGCGGCTCTCGGCGATGGAGATGAAGCAGAATTCCTTCGACGACAAGCTGACCGCCGAGGAGCGGCGCGGCCTGCATTACGTCAAGCCGCAACTCGTTGCCGAAGTGGAGTTCCGCGCATGGTCGGCGGATGGTAATCTGCGCCACGCGGCCTTCCGCGGATTGCGAGAGGACAAGCCGGCAAAGGACGTTGTGCGCGAGATGGAACAGACGACCGCGAAAAACCTGCCGAAATCGGCAGTGCAGCTCACTCATCCCGACCGCATCTACTGGCCGGACGAGGGCGTCACCAAGGAAGGCCTCGCCAATTATTATGCGCAGGTATGGCGCCTGATGGCGCCCTATGTCGTCAACCGGCCGCTAGCGCTGCTGCGCCTGCCCGATGGGATTTCCGGCCATCAGCGCTTTTTCCAAAAACATGCCTGGAAAGGCATGAACGACCATATCGACGAAATTACCGACCCCAAGGACAAGGGTGGCGAGAAGCTGCTGCGCATTACCGATTTCGACGGTCTCGTGGCGCTGGTGCAATCGGCCGTGCTGGAAATCCATCCCTGGGGCACGACGACGAATAATTGGGAAAAACCCGACATGGTCACCATGGACCTCGATCCCGGCGAGGATGTGCCATGGGAAAATGTGATAGCGGCGGCTTACGAATTGAAGGAGCGCATCGAAGGTGAAGGCCTTGCAGCCTTTGTCAAGACATCCGGCGGCAAAGGCTTGCATGTGGTGACGCCGCTTGAACCGAAGGCCGGTTGGGAGGACGTGAAGGGTTTTGCCAAATGGCTGGCAGACAGCATGTCGCAAGATGATCCCGAGCGCTATCTTGCAACCGCAACCAAAGCGAAGCGCAGCGGCAAGATCTTCATCGACTATCTCCGGAACGGCCGCGGCAATACCGCTGTTGCCGCCTATTCCGCGCGCGCTCGCCCGGGCGCAGCCGTTTCCATGCCGCTGGAATGGAGTGAACTGACCACCGAAATCGGCCCTGCCTATTTCACCGTCGATAATACGCCAGCGCGGCTCGATGCGCTTAGCAAAGATCCCTGGGATGGGTTCTTTGCGGCTGCCAAGCCGCTGCAAAAGCGGAAGCGATAGAGCTCTGGTTATGCATTGATCGAAAGTCTCTCCCCTTGTGCGGAAGGGAGATCACTTGAGGCTACCGCGACTTCCCGCGGCCGCCTTCTGCGTCCAGGCTCTTCTTCAGCGCGTCCATGATATTGATGACATTGCCCGTCGATTTGACCGGCGCAGGCTTGCGAGCCGGGACAGCCTTCTTGAGGTTCTTTTCCTTGCTGCGGATCAACGCCTTCAGCCGTTTCTGAACCGGATCCTGCACCATCGAAGGGCTCCATTCCTTCGTCTCTTCCTTGACCAGCTTTTTCATCAAGGTCAGCAACTCGCTATCGATCTTCGCCTTCATATCGAGTTCGGCGGCCGGTTCGCGCACCTCGTCTCCATAACGCAGCGTCCAGAGAATGATACCCTTGCCCTGCGGTTCCAGGAGCACGGCGCGCTCTCGCCGGTAGAGCACCAGCCGGGCGATGCCGACGACATCGTTGGCTTTCATCGCCTCGCGGATCACGCAGAAGGCCTCAATGCCGACCTTGTCTTCCGGCGCCAGGAAATGCGGCTTGTCGTACCAGATCCAGTCGATCGACCCGCGCGGCACAAAAGTATCGATGTCGATTGTGCGGGTGCTTTCCAGCCCTACCTCCTCGATCTCCTCATCCTCGAGCAGAACATAGTCGTCCTCGCCACGCGGATAGCCTTTCATCTGATCCCTCTCGGCAACGGGCTTGTGTGTGACGCTATCGACATAGCGGCTTTCGACGCGGTTTGTCGTTGCGCGGTTCAATACATGAAACCGCACCTTGCTCGACTCCGTCGTCGCTGGCGTCAGTGAAACGGACGCGGTGACAAGCGAGAGCTTGAGATAACCTTTCCAGAATGTTTGACGGGCCATGGGCCATAAACGGAAATGGTCGCGAGAGGTTCCGTCCATCACATACTGGAGAGAAAATTCCGGCGACATTCCAACAGAATGCAACGGCCAAGAGGCCCGGCTGCGATCACATATTCGTTTCGACAATTTCCTGACACGATTTTCGTACCAACTGGTTCGATGTCGTTGTGAGCAGGCAAACAAATGCAAAAAGATGATGTCTCCCGAGCCAAGAAAGTCGCGCTCGTCCTCACGCTGTTTTTTGGCGTGATGATATCCTACGCGAAGTTTGCGGGACTGTTTCCACCACCGGATTCGAGCGACGAAACAAAATATGGACCACCGGGCTGGTTCTCAAGCTTCGACCTCGGACCTTCGCCATTCTCTCGTCAGCCGGAATTCCGGCCGGTTGAAGAGCCGCACGACATTCCCGTTTGAGTGATACGGTGTGGGCGTCGCAGCCGACAAGAGCCGAAGCGGCCATCGAACCTTAACGCAGAGTGTGTCGGGAGACTGCGATAAGCATCATCCCGTAGTCCGTTCGGCGCGGCTTCTCAGATCACGGAATCCCTCTTGGACCTCGGCTCTCAGCTTGAGCTAGCATCTGGGGGGTAGCCCGCAGATCGATGGTGTTGGGCTTCCGGCCTGGCTGCCAAGAAAACCAGATAGCGATCGGACGCCGGTAGTGCTTGTTGAGGGCATCGGCCGCTTCCTTTTCGAAGAGCGTCCGTTCTTTCGGGCTGTCGGCAACATTCCGCTTTTCGTAGATCACAGTATTCCTCCCCATTGTTGCGATCCAATTTCGGATCATGCGCAGAAATACGTCCATCCGAAACGGACTAAGGTCCGAAGGTTAGTTAGGATTATGCGAAGGAGGTGAAGATGGCGCAGGGTTCAACTTATGGCACGCACAATCCAAGACAAGTTAGACCGCAACCAGTTGGAAGACACTTTCTCCTCCGGGGATCAATATTTGGTTCCTGCATGATGACGAGCCTCAGAAGGCGTAGCCACTCACGGAATCGTGCCTACTGAGCGCACAAAGGTGGATACAGCGCACCCTACAATGCCATATTTATTTAGATCAAAATGCTTCAGAGATTGAATGGTGCCCAGGACCGGAATCGAACCAGTGACACGCGGATTTTCAATCCGCTGCTCTACCAACTGAGCTACCTGGGCTAGCCACGCTTCTTAGGAAACATCCTGCTTGAGAATGTCAGGGCCTTGGTTCGCCCCGGAAGCGAGCGGGGTTATAGCATCTTGTTCGCCCATGGCAAGCATCAAATGATAGTTTTTTGACGGTCCCGCAGATTTTGGTGATTTGCGAGGAAAAATAAGGGCTTCGCTGTGGAAAGCCCGTAGAACGTTGCTGGAATCGCTCTAGTTTTCCTCGTCGGGATAATCCGCCTTCGTCTCGTCATCGGCCACGGGTATGGCGTAGGAGCCCGTCAGCCAGCGCGACAGGTCCACTTCGCGGCAGCGGTTGGAACAGAAGGGATAGTGTTCGCGGTTCGACGGTTTGCCGCATTCCGGGCAGGGGCGCGTCTTGCGCAGCGGCTCGACCTTGCCGTCGGTCTTCGTCTTATCAGACATGGTTTCCTCCTACAGCAGCGGCCCGAAAATCGTTCCGATTTTCGGAAAGCCTGATGTGTAGATTCAACAAGGTAGAGCGTCCTTTGTGCGTCCGAATGGACGCGCGGCGCTCTAGTTTTTTATTGCACGCATGTCGTTATCGCAAAACCGCTGGACACTTTTGCGCGACATGCTCCAGCGGGAGATCAGCCCTCGGGCCAACGGCTGTGGACATCGAAGCCTTCGCCGGTCAGAAGCAGAATGGTTTCATAAAGCGGCAGTCCCACGACATTGGTGTAGGAACCCACCATTTTCTGCACGAAGGTGCCTGCCAGCCCCTGGATACCGTAGGCACCGGCCTTACCGCGCCATTGGCCCGAGGCAATGTAGTTTTCGATCTCGAAGCTTGACAGGCGCTTGAAGCGCACCTTGGTCTCGACAATCTTCTGTCGCACCTTGCGGTCAGGCGTGATCAGGCAGATGCCGGTATAGACAACGTGGTTGCGCCCGGAGAGCAGGTGCAGCGAGTTTGAGGCTTCATCGGCAAATTCCGCCTTGCCGAGAATGCGGCGACCGACGGCGACCACCGTATCGGCGGACAGGATATAGCTGCCCTTCCAGGTGATGTCGCCCTTGATGACGGCAAGTGCCGCCTCCGCCTTTTCGCCGGAGAGGCGACGGGCGAGCGAGCGCGGATGCTCCGATTTCTTCGGCGTCTCGTCAATATCCATCGGCAACAGGCGCGAGGGCTCGATGCCGGCCTGATTGAGCAGATCGACGCGGCGGGGCGAGCCCGAGGCCAGAATGAGCTTGTATTTCAGCGCCATGGAACCTCGACCATCGGCAGGCGGGAGCGGAAGCTCGGGGGAGCTTCGCAGACCAAGCTTACTTGAAGCGGTAGGTGATGCGGCCCTTCGTCAGGTCGTAGGGCGTCATTTCGACCAGAACCTTGTCGCCGGCGAGAACGCGGATGCGGTTCTTGCGCATGCGGCCGGCGGTGTGGGCAATGATTTCATGCTCGTTTTCGAGCTTCACGCGGAATGTCGCATTCGGCAGAAGTTCGGTCACGATGCCCGGGAATTCGAGGACTTCTTCTTTCGGCATATAAGGGTTTTCTTCCTGTGTGTTGGGTAAAAGGCGCAAGGCGCCTGAAAATTTGCGCGGAAACTACACAATCAACGGGGATTTGTGAACCTCGTAGATCGGGCTTTCTGACTTTTGTTTCACGCCGATTGCGCGGCAATGCCTTTTCTCTTGAGTAGCCGGCTTTCGATAAGGCCGGCGAGGTGATCGCGAACCTCGCGATAGCTGTCCAATATCTGCTCGCGCGTGCCGGTCGCGACCGTCGGATCCATGGTCGGCCAATAGACCACGTCAACGGCGCTTGAGCGGGTCAGCTCGAGTGCTGCGTGATGGGCCTGCGGTGAGAGCGTGATGATGAGGTCGAAATAATCGTCCTCAAGCTCCTCCAGCGTCTGCGGCTGGCGACGGCCGAGCGACAGCCCAATTTCTTCCAGCACGACATCGACGAAAGGATCGCGTTCGCCGGCGCGAACGCCGGCTGACTTTATATAGGTATTGGCAGGCAGAATGCTACGGGCGATTGCTTCCGCCATCGGCGAGCGGATGACATTCAGGCCGCACATGAAAAGGATGGCGCCCGGCCGCTTTCCGTCCTCCGTTTCGACGTGCGGCTCCATCGCCGTCATCCGCGCCAATAGAGTACGCAGACCAGCGTGAAGAGACGCCGCGCGGTGTCGAAATCGACATCGATCTTGCCAGAGAGACGGTCCTTCAGGGTCTGCGATCCTTCATTATGAATGCCGCGTCGGCCCATGTCGATCGCCTCGATGCGGCTCGGTGAGGCCGAGCGGATCGCCTCGTAATAGCTCTCGCAGATCATGAAATAGTCTTTCACGATCCGGCGAAAGGGCGTCAGTGACAGGATATGAGTTGCGACATCATCGCCCTTTTCCGTGGTGATGGAAAAGACCAGCTTGGAATCGACAAGCGAAATATTCAGCCGGTACGGACCGCCGGCATGGCCTGATGGTGTGAAGGAATTCTCTTCGATCAGGTCGAAGATCGCGACCGCCCGCTCATGCTCGACATCAGGAGTCGAACGGCCGATCGTATCGTCAAGGACAACGTCGCAGAGCCGGAAGTCGCCCTTCACCATTCCCTCACCTTTCGAGGTTCAGGCGGATCGCGACCGATCGCGCATGGGCATCGAGGCCTTCGGAAACGGCAAGCGCGATCGCTGCCGGGCCAAGATCACGGAGCTGCTGCGGGCCGAGCCGCAGGATCGAGGTACGCTTGACGAAATCGAGAACCGAAAGGCCGGAAGAGAAGCGGGCCGAACGCGCCGTCGGCAACACGTGATTGGAGCCGCCGACGTAATCGCCGATCACTTCGGGCGTATGGGCGCCGATGAAGATCGCGCCGGCATTGCGGATCTTGTCCACGAAGGCATCGGGGTTGGCGACGGCAAGTTCCAGATGCTCGGCGGCGATACGGTTTGCGAGCGGGATGGCATGCTTGAGATCGGAGACGAGGATGATCGCGCCGAAATCGCGCCAGCTTGCCGCTGCGGTTTCCGCGCGGTTCAGCGTCTTCAACTGCCGCTCAACGGCTGCTTCCACCGCTTTGCCGAATTCCTCATCGTCGGTGATCAGGATCGCCTGCGAGCTTTCGTCATGCTCGGCCTGGGCAAGCAGATCGGCGGCGACCCAATCGGGATTATTGCCCTTGTCGGCAATGACGAGCACTTCGGAAGGGCCGGCGATCATGTCGATACCGACTGTACCGAAGACCTGGCGCTTGGCGGCTGCGACATAGGCATTGCCGGGGCCGGTAATCTTGGCAACCGGCGCAATCGTCTCCGTGCCATAGGCAAGGGCGGCAATCGCCTGCGCACCGCCGACGCGGTAGATTTCACTCACGCCGGCAAGCTTCGCGGCGGCCAGCACCGCCGGATTGACGGAGCCACCGGTTGCAGGCACGGCGATGACGATGCGCTCGACGCCAGCTACTTTCGCCGGTACGGCGTTCATCAGGACCGAGCTCGGATAGCTCGCCGTGCCGCCCGGTACGTAGAGACCAACAGCTTCGATCGCCGTCCAGCGTGAACCGAGACCGACGCCCATATTGTCTTCGTAGATATCGTCCTTTGGAAGCTGACGACGATGGTGGGATTCGATGCGGAGAGCCGCGACCTTCAGCGCGCCGAGCACTTCCGAAGGCACGACCTCTACGGCGTTTTCGATTTCCTCATCGCTGACGCGCATCGGTACGGTGGCGTAATCGATGCTGTCGAACTTCTTCGAATATTCGGCAAGCGCGACGTCACCGCGGGCCCGCACATCATCGATGATGGCGCGCACGACGGCGTTGACGTCCTCGGAGACCTCGCGCTTGGTGGTCAGAAAGACCGCGAAGCGCTGCTCGAAACCGTCGGATACCTGATTGAGCCAGATTGCCAAGGCTGGAATTCCTTCTTTACTCGAAACTGTTGCGCTCAGGTGCCGGGGTGGCGCGGTTTGGCGCCTGCTTCCCAGGCGCCGCCGATATCGGCAAGCTGCATTTCGATGCATTCGACATCGAGGACGATCGAGGCCGTGCCCGAGAGCGAAAGCTCGAGCGTGCCTTCTGGTCCCTCGCCCTTCTGCTCGAAACGCAAAGCGAGCAGCGACAGCACATCGTCACGCCGCGAACGATCGATGCCGATCGAGCGGACGGAAAGCACACGCTTGAAAACGAGGGCAGCGCGGCGTCGTTCGAAACCCTTGCGCTTGCGGGCCGCCTCTTCCCAGACGAAACGGTTGGCGGCGAGCGCAAATTGCTTGTCGCGCGGCGACCAGTCGATATCGGCCACCTTGAAAACGCTGTCCTGCACATGTGCGGAAATGACCGCAAGGTCCTCGGCATCGAGCGCAACAAGCTTCAGGTCGGTCATCCAGCCTCTATCCCGTGTCTTTCAACCGCAACGGCGGCGATCTGTCAGACAACGGAAATAAGGCGCGACGGCCAAATACGCAACCAGGATAAAGGGCGCATATGCGCCCTTTTCTTATTCGCTGACGCGTTCGACGATGGCGCCGCAGCGGGTCAGCTTTTCTTCCAGCCGCTCAAAGCCGCGATCGAGGTGATAAACGCGGGACACCGTGGTTTCGCCTTCGGCGGCAAGGCCGGCGATGACGAGGGAAACGGAAGCGCGAAGATCGGTCGCCATGACAGGCGCGCCCTTCAGCCTCTGGACACCCTCGATCTTGGCCGTCTGGCCCGACAGAGAGATCTTCGCGCCAAGGCGGGCAAGCTCCTGCACATGCATGAAGCGGTTTTCGAAGATGGTTTCCGTGACATGCGAGATACCGGAAGAGCGGGTCATCAGCGCCATGAACTGCGCCTGCAGGTCGGTCGGGAAACCTGGGAAGGGATCCGTGACGATATCGACCGGCTGGATGCCGGCGCCGTTACGCTTGATGCGCATGCCATTGTTGGTCGACGAAATCTCCGCGCCGGCGCGCCGCAGCGTTTCCAGCGCCGTTTCCAGTAGGGCAATATCGGTATTTTCGAGTACGACATCGCCGCCGGCCATGGCGACGGCCATGGCATAGGTGCCGGTCTCGATGCGGTCAGGCAGGACGCGATGGCGCGCGCCCGAGAGCGAGGTGACGCCTTCGATGGTAATGGTCGGGGTGCCGGCGCCGGAAACCTTGGCGCCCATGGCGTTCAGGCAGTTGGCGAGGTCGACGACTTCGGGCTCGCGTGCGGCGTTGCCGATCACGGTCGTGCCGCGGGCAAGTGTTGCCGCCATCATCAGCACATGCGTCGCGCCAACAGATACTTTCGGGAAAGTATAATGCGTGCCGATGAGGCCGCCCTGCGGTGCTTTGGCGTTGATATAACCGCCATCGATCTCCATGGTCGCGCCGAGCGCAGTCAGGCCATCGATGAAGAGATCGACCGGACGCGTGCCGATGGCGCAGCCGCCTGGCAGGGAAACGCGGCAATGGCCCTCGCGGGCGAGCAGCGGACCGATGACCCAGAAGGAGGCACGCATCTTTGAGACCAGCTCATAGGGCGCGGTGGTGTCTACGATAGTGCGGCATGTGAAATGGATCGTGCGGGCGTAGGAATCTTCCTGACGCTCCCGGCGGCCGTTGACGGCCACATCGACGCCGTGATTGCCGAGGATGCGCATCAGCAATTCGACATCGGCGAGGTGGGGCACGTTTTCCAGCGTCAACGTATCGCTCGTCAAAAGCGAGGCGATCATCAGCGGCAGCGCGGCATTCTTGGCGCCGGAAATCGGAATGATGCCATTGAGCTCATTACCGCCGACAATTCTGATACGATCCATGTGCACTTACGGGCGAGGCCCGCCTTTCCTCAAAAGTTTTGCCTGTGGGGGCAAGGCAAGAAGTGGGGGTCTTTAGAGCAAATCCCCGCACGCTTCAATTCGTCGCGGACCGAACATTACGATTCGTCCATTTTTGCGGCAGCAGGCTTTGCCGCCGGCAAGCCATCCGTCTCGTCCGCCTGGCCGGACCGGCGAGCACGCACCTGCTGTTTGCGTCTTGAAAGATTTTCTCTCAGCTTTTCGGCAGCCCGTTCGCGGCGCAATGCCGCTTGGGCTTCCATGGCCGCTTTCCGGCTCTGCCGGGCCTTTTCAGTCTCTTCGTTCATGTCCCAGAAGTAACCGAATTCGCGTCATTCCAAAAGTGCTGCGAACGTTATTCCCAGAGAAGTTGGAATTTGCGGCTTGCACTCCTGCCGAACCTGTGGCAATAGCCGCCCCGTTCACGCGAGTTGAGCGTTTTCGCTTCACGCGTCTGGTCCTGCTGCCGTAGCTCAGTGGTAGAGCACACCCTTGGTAAGGGTGAGGTCGGTGGTTCAATCCCACTCGGCAGCACCAGTTTTCCTCAAAGAAATCAGTGCGATACGGAAGGGCAATCGCCCTCACCGGTTGCGTGAACCACGTCGAAATTGCAGAACAGAACGCGAATTGCGCGAAAAATACGTGCAAAATACGTGCAGCTTGTTCTATTTGCGTTCACTTACTACTGGCGGGTTGCCATCGAGGGCTGGCTTGATGACTACCTACCTACAGGAACACCCGGTCGGGAATGGCCAGGGCCAGGGCACGTGACGCGGTTTCCACGGGCTTTGCCTATTCCACGGTCTACGGGAGGGGAAAGAACCAAAATAAAGCGTTTTGAAATTCGCAATGAATTATTCATGACGAAAATTCGAACGCAAAAAATGTAAAATGAATTTGACGATGTCGTCAGACTCCACCATATTCTAACCGCGTCAGGGAAAGTTTCCTCGTGAGAGGAGCGCGCTGTAACGCCCATCAGGAGGGGCCAACCGGCACCGTTAGTTACTCGATGTGGATTTACGCTACAACGTCGACGCTACTATTTAGGGCTGCCTTTTGGCAGCCCTTTTAATTTATCCTGTAGCAAGCCATCGAGGCTTCAAAACATCCAGCTTAGCCGAAAACACAAGCAGCCTGCCGCCTCTAATCAGATCCGAGCATATCGAAGTTTCGGCAACATTGGCGTGGTGATCACGCGTTGCCTTGTAGATGGTGTTTGCAATGATGTCAGCAATCTGTACGCCTGCCGTGATGTCACTGCGAACAAAGTCGATAGCTGGTGCGGCGTTGAATTTCCCAATCGTCGCTGCAATCTTGGCTGCTATTTGGTCGTAGACTTGTCTGGAATACCTTCCGCCATCTGCAATGATGCGAGCCTGAGTGCCGGAGACCATCAGAGGCATACAAGCCTCAATCACCATTTGCTCGAGAACCGAACACTCTGGATGGACGTTCGAAACAACCGAGCCAAGTGAGCTAGACTTGTGGCATGTGACCACAGCCGAAAAGTGCTCTTCCTCGCCAAGCATGTCGAAAAACTTTCCTCGTTGTGCATCGTCCAGAAGGCCGCCCTTAACCTCGTCCTTCGCACCGATGGCCTTTCGAAACTTCTTCATCATGCGGCCGGCATCGTGCGCAGAGATACGCACGGCAGAGAGAATGAGGGAGTGTTTATCCTCGTCGAAACCTCCGCTTTCGTCACAGTATATCTGCACTTCCGAGTCCTCAACATTACATTGTTTACCATTCGTTAACCCGAGGCAAGGTGTGCTGCAAACACTAAATATAGTGTTAACAGCTTATTTTTAGCAGTACAGATTGTATCTTACGGGCCAACCGCGAGACGCAAGCCATCGCTCGGCCGAGCAATCCCAGCCGTTAAATCCCTCGGATTTTTTTGAGAACCGGGCTCGTTACCTCCGGTCCAGTCGCCGCCGCAACATCGGAAATCATTAAGAGCGAATCACCTGATTCCGTCAAGAGTCGAGGTGTAACCGAACGCTGACCACAACATCTTGTGGATGCCCTTGTGAAGAGATGGGATAACCGGACCCCACCCCGGGAGGGCACCTCAGATCTCTCCGACCGTCTCAGTCTGGACCCGCGTCCCAATCAAGCGTTAGCGCTAACCCAGGAAATTGCCTCGCGTACGCGTAACGCGTGGCTCAGTGCCAGAAAATTTCATTTGACTCGCTCATAAATACTGATCTTATTAAATATACAACCGGCAACGAAAAGTCTTGAAGGGGAAACGGCTGCATGTTGCACACATCCTTGGATTGGCTATCAAACAACGCAGCCGTAGTAGCCGCCATCGTTGCGGCTTTTATTTCTTTGATTACTTCATTCATTACATCGAGGGTCGCGCTCGCTTCGATCAAGAGGAAAGCCGAGTTTGATTTTCGGACTGAATTTTCTGCAGAGCGTGCGATCATCGCCCTGCTGATGATCGAGACCCAGTCCACGAGGACATGGAATATTATCCGAGAGACCATCGGCGGCTTCGGCGATGACGAACTTAAAAAACTACTAGTGCGTTCCGGGGCAATAAGAATGATTGGCCCAAATCAAGAGGAACGATGGGGCTTGCTAGATAGAAATCGAGATTTCCTGATCAAGAATAGGTTCCTGCGTGAGCATAATCGCAACCCCGATTGGTACCAAGATCTCAAGAAAAGAGACGCAGAAGCAGCAGCCGATGAAGCGAAAAACGCGCGAGCGGCGGCTCAGAGCGCAAAGAAACCTAGCAAGATACGCGAGTTTCTCACCTCCTTCACCATCCATTGACAAATTTGTAAATCGGTCACAGCGTCGGCCGAACTTTGGTGAATATCTTACATCACCGACAGCAAGGCATCTCGACGCAGACAGACTAGGTCAAGAGTAGCGGGATACTGCATGTTGTACCCCTCTCTATTTGAATGGTTAGGAGCGCAGGTGCTTGGCGGAAGACATCGCTCAATATTGGCTTGATCGCGGCGCCCGATTTGAAGCAACCGCTCAGCCGATGGCGGTTCCTTTTACTGTTCGAGTGCCGGATCAAGCATGGCCGCTGCTAGGCAAAATCGTCCTAATGTGGACGGTGCTGGATTCAAAGCTAGACCAGCTAATATGGATGCTTTCGCTGCATCACGAACTACCTGCCAATGCGATCGGCAGCCCTGGTGACGACGCATTCCGCACTAAAATTACGTTCCTTGAAAGGGCTGTCGAGGAGAAGTATGCCGCCAGGCCGAACGTAGTGAAGGAGTTCGCCAGACTTAAATCCAAGTGTCTCAATCTGAAAGCAGTGAGAGACAGTATCGCACATGGCCAGATTTTTTCCGCAAGCCAGCTTTCAGATGAGGCTGTTGTTTTCAAGCATAAGAATTCGGACAAGACCTATTCGCTCGCCGAGTTGGCTGTCATTGTGAATGACATCGCCCAATACATAGGTCGTCTCAATGAGTTTCACGAGTGGGCTAACTGGCCGACTCAAAAGCAACGGTTGTTGCAGATGCAAGCTCACTTTAGGGAAAACCCATAGGCCCGCTCCAAGGGCGCCCCGGTAGCATCCGCTTCGTGCTAGCTGCGATGGCAAACGCTGCGACAACCCCGGCCCCAACACCGATCACTCCAATCTTCGGAGGAAGTGTGGCTCCATGCCGACGCACCAGAACCGATCTGTTTTAAATGGTTACGGAAAAGTGAGACGAAATTTCCCGCCTTGAGTTTTTTATCTTTTTCGTCGTGGTTGTCCCGCATTGAAAGCCGGACTACCGGTCAGCTCACGGCCAGGCAGCCGGCGATAGATTGAGAGGGAACAGCGGTGATATCTCAATTGTCGCGATTGCCTCCGAAGCGGCCATCCAATTGTTGATTGCGATGTTGAATAAATGAGAAGCCGGAAACCATCTGCAAACCGATTCTCTGTATTATTTACACTTTTAAATAGTGGTGTACAATATCTCTGATATGAGGATTTGTTTAATCAGGGAGGCCTCCCTTGAAATTGTCGATTTTTCGTAATCCGGCGATACTCATCACCATTATCTCGACTGTTTTCTCTATTTTTTTTGTTATTTTTGGAGGGATGATATTTACGTGGACAGCCGATTATTTTGCTATTGATCTATCTTTTAATGATACAGGAAGACAGGCTATTCAATTCTTGTTGACATTTATTATTATCATGGCGTCAATAACTACATATTATTTCCTCTACATCAAAACAGAAAATGAAAGTCACCTTGACTATTTAGAAGGCTCTGACGTCGAGGAAACTTATATTCAGGTCGCAAACAACTTAAATGTACGAATAAGAATTCTAGAGGCTAGGTCTCTGCTTATATACTGGTCTATGATTTTCGTGATTGTATCGGGCGTCGTTCTGATACTCTTTTCTGGGTATCTATCATCTCTCGACAGCTATGGATCCAGTCTTTGGGCGCTTATTGAGCAAGGCAATCCGACAAGAGATGCATCCATGTCCACAACACCTTTTTCAACTCGTGAGCAGCCCGTGATCACATTGACGGAGGAGCAAAAGAATGCACGTTTCAAGTCGTACATTGACGGGAGGGACAAACTGACCGCTGCGATGATAAACGTGATAGAGAAGCGAACCGACGACGGTAAAAGCTTTAATGTAAGCAGTACAATTTTACGTGTTAGTATACTTGGCATGCTTATTTTCTTGGTGCAAATCTTAATGCAACTATACAGATACAATTCTCGATTGATTACTTTTTACAGCTCGCGGAGGGATGCTATTGTCCTCGGCCAAGGACATGAGAAAAGCATGCGAACATTCTCGCACCTTCTTCTGCCAACGGGATTTGACTTTGGCAGAGAACCACATCATCCCTTCGAGGAAGCTGCTCAATTAATCCGTGACGGGGCTGTAAATACCAAAGATCGCATAAAACGGCAGATCAAGAAGAAGCCGGCGGTGCCCAAGGTCCCAGAGACCGAATAGGCTTAAAATTAGTCACCAATATCAACCGAAATACATTCCGGTCCGCCCGCAATAATGGCGACTATGATGATGTGTTTGTCGCTAACCGCGATTGATGGCGACACTGTGCGCTGCGACGGTCAGCTTATGCGATTGTTGGGAGGAGGAGTGCCATTCCAGTAGGGAATAGATACTCCGGAGATCGGATCGCACGCGAAATACATCAGGGAACGGAAGCTGGCGTTGATCTCCGAGGGAAGGCTGAGAGAGCTACTGGAAGAACATAGCCTATGGATCGAGATCAAGGGTTACGACAACACTCCCAAGCATCGGCCGCTTATCAACATCTACCAAACAAAGATATCGGGGCCAAATTGCTGTCGGAGGGGTTCGCTCGTGAGCGGCGGGCCACACCACAAGAATGATTGGTGCGCGGAATAGCCCCCCACCTCGCCTCATTGAAGAAGCCATCCGGGACGTCTCAAGCGTACTTCGTCGAAGCGTGCGTCGGATGATGCAGATACCCGCCTTTACCCTTGGTAAGGGTGAGGTCGGTGGTTCAATCCCACTCGGCAGCACCAGTTTTCTCCTTTAGCATTATCCTCCGCGCCAATCGGCACCATTGCTGCCGGCAAAAATCTCGCTAGAATATTAGCATTCTGAAACCTTTGGAGAGGGAACCCGAAGGCTTCATTCAATGTTTCTATCGGGACATGCTGGAGGAGCGTCGATGGCAACTGAACGATGGAATAGTCCGATCAAGGTAGGTTTCGAAGGCGCAGGAGCACGTACGGTTAACGGACCGTTCGATGCCTTGGCATGCCTTGCCGAACATTGGCCTGCTGTACGCGGATTGAAATATCTCAAGGCACGCAGCGCCTGCCGCGCCGCCCTCGATGGAAGAAAGACCGTCGAAGAGGCCCGCGCGGAGTTTATGGCGGCGGCAGAGGAAGCAAAGCTTAAAGTGCATTAAGCTTTCGGCCGCGATATCGGACAATGAAAGTCCGATCCGTTCCGAAACGAAGCAATGCTTAATTTTCACTTAACCCTGCTCGGAACTCGCGCAGGGCTTTGTCTCGAAAGACATTGCGCCATTCAACTGTTCATCAATAGAACGACGTCAGCCATCATGATGATGGCTAGAGGCTCGTCACCCACTACGGGAGACTGCAGACGAGCCTCGTCCGGAAGAAACTTCGAATATTTTATCAGCAACCCGAAGTATTCTCATCCTCCACCTGAATATATCCCACACCTATGATTGTGCCATCTGCGGCACGGATGAAGGACGGCAGGTAATGCGGTTCGGCGGGCTCGCAGATGGTGGCGCTGGTATATTCGTTCAACGCTATTTCGTCTTTCGGCAGTGCCGAATAATTCATATCGGTTTCGAGTGAGGCATAGGCGGAGCCGGTAAAGGCGCCGCACCCCAGGAGCAGGGCCGCGGCCCACAGGCGTATAAGCGTTTGCATTATTGTCTCCAGAATTGAAATCAGCTTTTCAACACGCGGGACAGGGAGTTGGTTCCTTGGAAATTCCTGCTGCGGATCGCGATTTATCTCACCAGCAGGCGGCAATGCACGTAACCGCTTCCGACAATGTCCTCGGCGATTGCCAGAGCCCGCTCACTATCACCCCATCGGCTCACGAAACCTTCGAGAACGATGGAGGGGCCTATGGTGGAGACGATGATTTCGGTCGCATCGAGATCGGCCGCGGCATGCAGGGCGCTTTCCACGGACGTGCGCATAGCGGCCGTGTTGTAGCCCTCCTTCCAGGCTTCCTCGTGGGGTGGCGAGCCGTGCAGCACCATGACCGTTCCTGACATTACCTAATAGAGATCTAACGCAGGAAGACGACGTTTGTTGCCATAGGCAGCCGGCTGGATGCATAGTCGCCGTGATGATGGTGCCCCGATACTCCGGTCCCTACCGGAGCATCGGCAGAAGTCCCATGTAATTGCGGCCGAGGAAGATAATGATGAAAGCGCTGGTGCCTGCCTTTCTCGCTACGACCCTTTTGGCTGCACCCTTACTGGCCGGCTGTTCCACCGCGGACGCGCCTGCGCTGGAGCCCATTCCCGGCAGCATCACCTATGGCGGGCAGCCGCGCACGAAGCTGACGAAATCGCCGATCGGCAGCGCCGTCCACAATGCCTTCTACGATCAGCAGGGCCAGCGCGTCTACGAAACATATATCCTCCAGCCCGACCGCAGCCTGAAGCTGGTGCGGCGCCGGATCGTGCCGGACTTCCCGTAATAGTGCATGGGCAGCCCGCGCGTGCTTGACAGCGGCGCCAATCGAGAACATCCAAGGAACATCTGATTTTATTCGCAGGCGCTGATTCTCCCGCGGAGCCCAACCGGACGGCTGGATGTATCTCGAAAGACTCAATCCCCAGCAACGCATGGCCGTGGAGCACGGCACACTCACAGACGGCAGCCATGTGGCCGGGCCGCTGCTGGTCATCGCCGGCGCCGGTTCAGGCAAGACGAATACGCTTGCCCATCGCGTCGCGCATCTCATTCTCAAGGGCGCCGATCCGCGCCGTATCCTGCTGATGACCTTTTCGCGCCGGGCGGCGGCCGAAATGGGCCGGCGCGTCGAGCGTATCTGCGGCGAGGTTCTCGGCAAGAATTCCGGCATCATGGCCGATGCGCTCGCCTGGAGCGGCACTTTCCACGGCATCGGCGCGCGCCTCTTGCGCGACTATGCCGAACAGATCGGCCTCGACCCAGCCTTCTCCATTCATGACCGGGAAGACAGCGCCGACCTGATGAACCTCGTGCGCCACGAGCTCGGCTTCTCCAAGACGGAGAGCCGGTTTCCGACGAAGGGTACCTGCCTCGCGATCTATTCGCGGGCGGTGAATTCGGAGGCGGAACTGCCGCTGGTGCTGCGCGACGCCTTTCCCTGGTGCGCAACCTGGGAAAAGCAGCTTCGCGAGCTTTTCGCATGTTATGTCGAGGCCAAGCAGAGCCAGAATGTGCTCGATTACGACGACCTGCTGCTCTACTGGGCACAGATGGTGGCCGAGCCCATGATTGCCGAGGATATCGGCAGCCGCTTCGACCATGTGCTTGTCGACGAGTATCAGGACACCAACAAGCTGCAGTCCTCGATCCTGCTTGCGTTGAAACCGACCGGCCAGGGCCTGACCGTCGTCGGCGACGATGCACAGTCGATCTATTCCTTCCGCGCGGCAACGGTGCGCAATATTCTCGATTTTCCGGCCTCCTTCAGCCCGGCCGCCAATATCGTCACGCTCGACCGCAACTACCGTTCGACGCAGCCGATCCTTGCCGCCGCCAACGCGGTGATCGACCTTGCTTCCGAGCGTTTCACCAAGAACCTCTGGACGGAGCGGGAATCGCCGGAACGGCCACGGCTGGTGACGGTGCGCGACGAGAACGATCAGGCGCGCTATGTGGCCGACAAGGTCCTCGACAATCGCGAGGAGGGCGTGAAGCTGAAAAGCCAGGCCGTGCTCTTCCGGGCCTCGCATCACAGCGGCCCGCTGGAAGTGGAGCTGACCCGCCGCAACATTCCCTTCGTGAAGTTCGGCGGCCTGAAGTTCCTCGACAGCGCGCATGTGAAGGACATGCTGGCGGCACTGCGTTTTGCCCAGAACCCGCGCGACCGGGTGGCGGGCTTCCGGCTGATGCAGATCCTTCCGGGGGTCGGGCCTTCTACGGCGCAGAAGGTGCTGGACCATATGGCTGAGGACCCGAGCCCGGTTACGGCGCTCGCCGCCATGCCTGCGCCGCCGCGCTCGGGCGACGACTGGACCTCCTTCGTTTCGACCATGCAGGAGCTGAAGACCGGCAAGGCCGGCTGGCCCGCAGAGATCGAACTGGTGCGGCAATGGTATGAGCCGCATCTGGAACGGCTGTACGAGGATGCGAGTGCCCGGCTTGCCGATCTCATCCAGCTCGAACAAATCGCCGGCGGTTATGCTTCTCGCGAGCGCTTTCTGACCGAGCTTACGCTCGATCCGCCGGATGCAACCTCGGATCAGGCGGGCGTGCCGCTGCTCGACGAGGACTACCTCATCCTCTCGACCATCCATTCGGCCAAGGGGCAGGAATGGACCAAGGTCTTCATGCTGAACGTCATCGACGGCTGCATTCCCTCCGATCTCGCAGTCGGGACGACGGCGGAAATCGAGGAAGAGCGGCGCCTCCTCTATGTGGCGATGACCCGCGCCAAGGACAGTCTCGACCTCGTCGTGCCGCAGCGCTTCTTCACCTATGGGCAGAATTCGCAGGGCGATCGGCATGTCTATGCGTCGCGCAGCCGCTTCATTCCGGCCACGCTGCTGCAATTCTTCGAGGTCTGCGGCTGGCCGCAGGTCAAGACCGATACGGCGGCTGCCCAGCAGGCGCGGCAGGTGCGCATCGATGTCGGCGCGCGCATGCGCGGCATGTGGCGTTAAAAGCCGCCTTTCCCGACCAGCACAATCAGAGAGAAAGCGGCGGCTTGGCCGGTTCGAAGAAGCGGCCGATCATTTCATCGTTGACCAGGGCGATCGCCGGCGGCGACCATTTCGGATTGCGGTCCTTGTCGATGACGGCTGCGCGAACGCCCTCATAGAAATCCGGACCAAGAAGGACGTGCATGCAGGCCCCGAGCTCGCGGGCAAGACATTCGCCGAGCGTGCGGCTCTGGCGGCCGGCTCTTAGCAGCCGCAGGGCAAGTTTGAGACTGGTCGGCGAACGTGTGAGCATCACACGGCGAGTTTCGGCGGCGAATTCACCCTCCTCCGCCCCCAGTGCGGATGCGATGTCCTCGACGCGGTTGAAGTGAAAAGCACGGTCGATCATCGCGGCATTGGCCTGCAACCTGCCCTCACCCGGCTGCTCTGAGAGCTCGCGCAGCACCGCGTCGACATCATCAGACGAACTTCCCCCAGGCAGGTTCGTCAGACGCTGGACTGCCTCTTCGAGACGCGAGGAAGGCATATAGAAATCGGCAAGCCCGGTATGGATTGCATCGGCGGCATTGATGTCGAGCCCGGTCAGGGCCATCCACGTACCGCTTTCGCCCGGCGTGCGGGGCAGCAACCAGGTGGCGCCGATATCGGGAAAATAGCCGATGCCCGTTTCCGGCATGGCAAGACGGGTACGCTCGGTGACGATGCGATGGCGGCCGTGGCTGGAAAGCCCGACGCCGCCGCCCATGGTGATGCCGTCCATGAGCGCCACATAGGGCTTCGGATAGGTGGCGATCCGGTGATTGAGGCGGAATTCTTCGCGCCAGAAGGTTTCCGCGAGACCATCGCCGGCGCGCCCGCTCAGGTGAATGGCGCGGATATCGCCGCCAGCGCAGAAGCCGCGCTCGCCCTCGCCCATTACGACAATACTTGCCACGGTTTGATCGGCGGCGAACTCATCAAGCGCGGCGGTGATCGCGCGCACCATGGGGATCGTCAGGCTGTTCAGCGCCTTTGGGCGGTTCAGCCGGATGATGCCTGCCGTGCCCCGTCGCTCGACAATGACTTCGCTCTGATTACTGTTGTCCATGATCCACCTCACTCCTGCCCCATGAATAAACCGGGTCGGGTCGGGGTTCTAGAGCCTTTCCTGGTTAGATTGGCTGCTGATCAATCAGGCAGAGAGGGACTGCGAAACCGCGACATCGCGCCTGACGGCGTAGTCGATCGCCAGCTCCAGCGGCAGCGGCCGGGAGAAATAATAACCCTGCGCCAATCTTACGCCGATGCCTTTCAGCGACTCGGCCACATCCTCGCTTTCGACACCCTCGGCCACAGAGGCGATGCCGAGGTTCTGGCAGAGGTTGGCAACGGAACGGGTGATGTTCATGCAGCGTGCATCGCGGTCGAAATTCATCACAAAGGCCTTGTCGATCTTCAGCTTGTCGAAGGCCAGGCGATGGATATGGCTCAAGCTCGAATAGCCGGTGCCGAAATCGTCAAGTGCAATCGAGATGCCGGCAGCACGCAGCATGCCGATCACCTGATCGGCGGTATCGAAGTCTGACAGCAGCGCCGTCTCTGTGATCTCGAATTCGATGCGTTTAGGATCGACGCCCGACCGGTTGATCATCGCGAGCAAGGCCATCGAGGTTTCGTGATCGCAGATGTCGCGGGCCGAGAGATTGAAGGAGACGCGCAGATGCGCCGGCATGATCTTCAAGGCGTCGAGCGCCTGGCCGAAGAGAATGCGCGTCACGCGGCCGATCACGGCGGTGCGTTCCGCGGCCGGAATAAAGGCATCCGGGCTGATGCGGCCAAAGCGGGCGCTGTCCCAACGCGCAAGCGCCTCAAAACCGACGACACGGCCGCTGCGCAGCTCCATGATCGGCTGATATTCGAGCTTCAACTCCCTGGCGAAACTATCGGTCTGCAGCTCCAGCTCGATCAGGTAGCGTTGTGTCAGGATCTTTTCGTGTTCCGGCGAGAAGAATTCCACGCCGCCGATACGCTTGCTCTTGACCTGATAGAGCGCAAAATCCGCTTTCTCGTAGAGATCTTCGGCCGTGTACTCGCCCGCCTCAGGATAGACGATGCCGCAGGAGCCGGAAACGCGCACCGAGCCGTCCGGGATGTCATAGGGTTCACGCACCGTCGCACATAGCGCCACGCCGAGATCAGAGACGGCCCTGAGCGTCATGCTGGAGGGGAAGATGATGCCGAATTCATCGCCGCCAAGGCGTGAGACGATGCCCTGATCGCCCAACAGTGAGACGAAGCGGCGTGCCGTCTCCTTCAGCACGAGATCACCAGCCGCATGGCCGAAGACATCATTGACCGGCTTGAAGCCATCGAGATCGACGATGCCGATGACAGGCGGTGAAGACGGATCCTTCAGCAGCATCTTTTCGAGCGACAGGAAGAAGCTTCGGCGATTGGCAAGGCCGGTCAGTTGGTCCTGGAGCGCGTTGCGGCTGTTGACGAGGTTCAGCTCCTCGGCTTCGGCCTGTTTCTGCTTGAGCTCTTCAGCAAGCCGCACCAGGTGCGCGAAATTCTGGAAGTAGCTGTTGATGACGCGCAGGAATGGCAGCACGAGGAACAGGCCGCTGACTGCCGTCGCGACGAAAACCGGATTGCCGGAAAAGAGGAAGGTCACGATCATGGCGGTGAAAGTGATGACCGTAGTGATTGCCGCGGCGAGCGGCAGATGCATCAGGCAAAAGACGCAGGAAATGCCGGTTACGACCAGAAAATAGGCGATCTGGCCCTGCTGCGAGGCATCGCCATATTGATAGAGCGCGATGGCCCAGCCGCCGAAGCCAATCGTGAGGATAACCGCGCCTGCTAGCGTTACCTTCATCAGCCGCAGCGCACGCTCCGGCGTAACATTCTCCTTGCCTGATATTTCCCACCAGCAGAGGCGGAAGACGCAGACAATGCTCAGTCCAACGGGGATGTAGAGTGAAAGCCAAAGAGGCGCCGATTTGATGTGGGTGATGGCCACAGCCAGCGCATTGATGACGAGGAGAACGTACAGAATCGGAATCTGTGATGACAAAGCTTCGAACTGCGCCACCAGAAACTTCGGATTATCTTTTTGCAGCCGTAGTGACGCTATGAAGTTCTTCATGATCCCTTTTCCCTTGGCTGAACCGAGCCAGAGAAAGCTTGATTATTCCTTATTCACGTAACGTCAGGCCATCCGCACTGCGCCGGGATGGTAAATGTTGGGTTGCATCTCAGAAAGAAGCCGCAGCCAGCGCGCGATGAATGCTGTGCAGATCGTCGACACTCCTGTTCATCAGGAAGAGTTCCCAATCGAGCGAGCTGCGGACGATGGTTTCCAGGGAATCGTATTTCGGTACCCAGCTCAGCACACGACGGGCAAGCGTGGCATCGGCGACGACGCTTGCAGCGTCGCCCGGCCGACGTGGCGCCATGTTGATCTTGAACGAGTGACCGTTCAGGCGGGTGACCATGTTCAACACATCGAGCACGGAATAGCCGTTTCCGTAGCCGCAGTTGGCGACAAGTGGCCCCCTGCCTTGGCGCAGATGCTGGAGCGCCTTCAAATGCGCCGCCGTTAAATCGCTCACATGGATGTAGTCGCGCACACCGGTGCCGTCATGGGTCGGGTAATCGAAGCCATAGACGGCGACGCTGTCGCGCTTTCCGAGTGCGGCCTCACAGGCGACCTTGATGAGATGGGTCGCGCCCGAGGTCGACTGGCCGGTGCGCAGTTGCGGATCGGCGCCTGCAACGTTGAAATAGCGTAGCGCCACGTAGCCGAAGTCATAGGCGGCGGCAGCGTCACGAAGCATCATTTCGGTCATCAGCTTGGACTGACCATAGGGATTTTCCGGATTGAGCGGCGCCGTCTCCTTCACGAGCGCAGAGCCCTTCTGCTGACCGTAGACAGCGGCTGTCGAGGAAAAGACGAAGTTACGGATGCCCGCCTTGATCGCAGCACTCAGCAGGACACGTGTCTTGCCGGAATTGTTGTCGTAATAAGAAAGCGGGTCGGAGACCGAGACCGGCACGACAGCGGAGCCGGCGAAATGGATGATAGCTTCGATATCGTTTTCGATGAAGATCTTCTTCAGCACATCCGGATCGGCGACATCGCCGAGATAGAAGCGCGCGGCCGGCGCCACGGCCCAGCGAAAGCCGGTGGAGAGGTTGTCGAGCACGACGACATCTTCACCGACATCCAACAGCGTCCAAACCATGTGGCTGCCGATATATCCAGCCCCACCTGTCACCAGAACCGCCATGTCTGCATTCCCTGTTTTATATTTTTTCGGGAACATCAGAACGGGTTTTTCCTTTCCGATTTTATTATCAAACGGCCTCGGAAAGCCTTTGCGGCCGGTATGTTTTGACATGTGGTTAGAGGCGCATTTCAGGCTTTGCTACAATTTTATCGACCAGCCGGTTTTGGAACGAAAACGCCTCGTGACCCCGAGTTCGTTGACATCAAGCACGCGGCGGGGCTAATTAGCGAAATGAACAATTTCGCGTTCCAGGCTATGACGATGGGCATGACGACCACCCTTTGCGGTGGGGGCGTCGGCTTGTGACCTGAAACTGTTCACTGCACCCGACCCAACCCCGCCGGACACGCGCGGGGTTTTCTGTTTCTGCCCCGATGTCCGCTCCATGCAAAGGACTTCTCGTGGCACAAGATCTTCTCTCAATGCCGATTGGTAACCCGCTTCTCCAAAACAGGGAGCGGCAACGATGAGACTATACCTGTCATCCTACCGGCTCGGCGCCAGCGCCTTCCGGCTGAGGAAACTTCTCAATGGCGGACGTCGCGCCGCCGTCATCCAGAACGCGCTGGACTTCATTCCGGCCGAAGCCCGACGCGCGTACGAGACCAATATCTACGATCCCAAGAAAGAACTTGCCGATTGGGGGATCGAGGCGGAAGAACTGGATTTGCGAGACTATTTTGGGCAACCACACGCGTTAGAAACGGCGCTCGCCGGTTTCGACCTCGTCTGGGCCGTCGGCGGCAATGCGTTTCTTCTGCGGCGCGCCATGCGGCAGAGCGGCTTCGATCGCATCATCGGAGAATTGCTACGCGAGGATGCTATCGTCTATGGCGGCTTCAGCGCCGGGGCGGTCGTTGCAACGCCCTCGCTCAGGGGCATCGATATCATGGACGACCCGCGCCAGCTTGCGCCTGATTACGATGAAGCAATCCTGTGGGACGGTCTCGGCCTCGTCGATTTCTCCATCGTCCCGCATTACCGCTCGGCGCATGACGAGGCCGAAGCTGCCGAAAAGACCGTCAACTTCCTTGAAGAAGCCGGCACGCCCTTTCAGCCGCTGAGAGACGGCGAAGTCATCATCGTCGAGGGCCGGAATGTGACGCTGCTACCGGTGCTGCCGGAAGCGATGCGACGCTCCGCCTAGAGCTTCAGGATATAGTCGCAGAGCCGCTCGGCCGCGACTGCCACCTGCGCCAGATCGCGCAGGAAGCAGGCGCGCAGAAAAAGCTCGCCTCCGGGTCCGAAGGCCGTGCCAGGGGCAAGGCCGACGCCGGTTTTGTCGACGATGTCGATCGCAGCCTTGCGGCTGTCGGTGACGCCGTCGATCTTGAGGAAGGCGTAGAGAGCGCCATCGGGCTTCAGTGTTTCGACGCGGTTGGTGGCGATCAATGCATCGCAGAGGATATCGCGGGAGCGGGTTGCCTTGTCGATGTTGGACTGCACGAAGGCGTCACCTTCATTGAGGGCGGCGACGGCGCCCTTTTGCATGAACTGCGCGACGCCCGAAGTGGAATACTGGATGAGATTTTCCAGCACCTGGCCGGTTTCGGGCGGCGCGACGATCCAGCCGACACGCCAGCCGGTCATCGACCAGTTCTTGGAGAAGGAGTTGACGAAGATGACCTTGTCGCCGGGCTCCATGACGTCGAGGAAGGAGGGCGCGCGGCCGCCGGCATAGAAATAACGCGCGTAGATCTCGTCGGCCATGATCCAGAGATCATGCTTGCGTGCGAGCGCCAGGATATCGGCCAGATCCTTCTTCGTCGCGGTCCAGCCGGTCGGGTTCGACGGCGTGTTGATGAAGAGACCGCGGGTCTTCGACGTGATCGCCGCTTCGATGCGGTTGAGGTCGACAGTCCAGGTACCGCCTTCGAACTGCAGTTCGACGCCAACCGAGCGGGCGCCGGCGATTTCCAAGGCAGCAGCGATATTCGGCCAGGCTGGGGTGAGGTAGACGAATTCGTCACCGGGCGAAGTCAGTGCCTGAACGGCGATCTGGATCGCCTGCATACCAGAGCCGGTGACATAGAAATGCTCTGATGGCAGTCGGATGCCGAAATGCCTGAAATAGTAATCCGACAGCGCCTGGCGCAGCTCCGGAATGCCGCGCTGCCAGGTATAGAAGGTCTCGCCGGCGGCGAGCGCCCGCATGGCGGCCTGATTGATGAAATCGGGAGTAGGAAGATCACCCTCGCCGACCCAGAGTGGCAAGAGGCCCTCACGGCCGCGGGCATAATTGACGACTTCGACGATCCCGCTTTCTGGCGCTGCGACGGCGCGCGGGCTGAGGCTGCTTATAATCGACATGCACATCTCCAGTTCACGCCTTCATAGCGGATTTGCGGACGCAAATCCTATGACAATGCGTGATGGCATATCGATTTTCGTGATGGATGAGCCCGGCCGGAGCGGACGGGCTTAAGACCGGATCAGACGGCTGGACGCTTGGCGAGAAGATCGCGGATTTCAGTCAGCAGCGCGACATCGGCCGGCGGCGGCGGAACCTCTGCCGGCGCTTCCTTTTCCTTGCGCTCGACCTGCTCGCGCAGAATGTTCACAGCCTTGATCATCAGGAAAATGATCACGGCGAGGATGAGGAAATTGATGAGGACCGTGATGAAATTGCCGTACGCGAAAACGGCCCCGCGGCTGCGGGCAAGTGCAAGGGTTGGCTGCCCAAAAGCCTCCTTCGACAGCGGAATGTAGTAGTTGGAGAAGTCGAAACCACCGAAGATCGCACCGACGATCGGCATGATCATGTCTTCGACCAGCGACTTGACGATGCCCCCGAAGGCGCCGCCGATGATGACACCGACTGCGAGATCCATGACATTGCCGCGGGCGATGAAAGCTTTGAACTCGTTGAGCATCCGATCTGTCTCCCCTTGATGCAGTTTCAAAGACATGCCGTTGTTTTCATTAGCTACACCTTCATCTCAATTAATCAATCGGCAATTGGAAATATTCGGACGCTGCCCTCTTCCGCGTAGAACTTAAGACCAAGGCCGCGGGAATTTTCAAACATGCTGAATTGCCCTAATCTCGGAACTGTTCCGGGAGGATGGCGGATAGTCCGCCGGCGGAGGGTCAATGCTTCCAGGCTGGGTCATATTTGCGTTTGCCTTGGGTTACCTTCTGCTGCTTTTCGCAGTAGCAAGCTACGGCGACCGCCGGAGCCGGAAATTCGGCGTGCCGGAAGGCGGCCGGCCTGTGGTCTATGCGCTCAGCCTGGCGATCTACTGCACGTCCTGGACCTATTTCGGCGGCGTTGGCTTAGCTGCCCATCACGGGCTGGAATTTGCCGGCATCTATATCGGGCCGATCCTCGTCTTCACACTCGGCATGCCGCTCTTGAAACGCATTATCGAACTCGCCAAGGCCGAAAAGCTGACATCGGTCGCCGATTTCATTGCGGCGCGCTACGGCAAGAATTCCACTGTCGCAACCATCGTGGCGATGATCTGCCTCATCGGCACCATCCCCTATATCGCGTTGCAGCTGAAATCCATCTCGGCGACGGTCACGGCCATGGTCAATCCGTCCGATTATGGCATCGGCAGCGGCAACCTCTACTTCCTCGACCTGCCGCTGATCGTGACGCTGGTGCTTGCCTGCTTCGCCATCATGTTCGGCACCCGCCATACCGATGCGACCGAGCATCAGGACGGGCTCATCCTCGCGGTATCGATGGAATCGATGGTGAAGCTCGTTGCCTTCCTGACGGCGGGCATCTGCGTCATCTGGTTCCTGTTCGATGGGCCAAGCGACCTGTGGCGGAAAGGATCGGAGAACGCCTTGGTCACCGCCGCACTCGACTATCAGACCCCGCTCAGCCGATGGATCACACTGACGCTGCTTTCGGCCTTCGCCATTATCATGCTGCCGCGCCAGTTCCATGTCACCGTCGTCGAAAACCGCACGGCAAAGCAACTCCGGCTCGCGGGTTTTCTCTTCCCGCTTTATCTGATCGCCATCAATCTCTTTGTGCTGCCGGTCGCCATCGGCGGGCTGCTCATCTTCGGCGGCAACGGCAATGCCGATCTTTATGTTCTTACCCTGCCGCTTGCAGGGCAAATGCCGGTTGTCTCGCTGATCACCTTCATCGGCGGCTTTTCGGCGGCGACCGCCATGGTGATCGTCGATTCCGTGGCGCTCTCCATCATGGTGTCGAACGACATCGTCATGCCGTTCTTCCTGCGCCGGAAGCTCGCGGGCCTTGCGAGCCAGCGCGACGACTTCGCAAAGAGCCTGCTCAATATCCGCCGGAGCGCCATCTTCGCCGTGCTGCTGCTCGGCTACGCCTATTATCGTTCGACCGACAGCACTGCGGGGCTTGCCTCGATCGGCCTGCTTTCCTTTGCCGCCATCGCGCAGATTGCGCCTGCCCTCTTCGGCGGCATGATCTGGCGGCGCGCGAACGCACGCGGCGCCATCCTCGGCCTCTCCTCCGGCTTCACCATCTGGGTCTACCTGCTTTTCCTGCCCTCCTTCGGCGGCCCGGATTATTCCTATGTGGCAAGCAGTTTCCTCGGCTTCATCTTTCCCGGCACGACACTCTTCACCGGTCCGGATGCCGATTCGCTTGTCAATGCGACGGCAATGAGCCTGCTCGTCAATACCGCCGCCTTCATCGTCGGCTCGCTGACGCGCAATGCCAAGCCGCTGGAACGCATCCAGGCCGGCATCTTCGTCAAGCGCCATTCGCGCTCGCAATTTGCCACGCGGGGCTGGAAGACCCGCATCAGCGTCGGAGATCTCAAGACGGCGATCGCCCGCTATCTCGGCGAGGAGCGCATGCAGCGCTCGCTTGCGACCTATGAGCAGACGTCTGGCCGGAAGCTGGAGGACGACCAGCCGGCGGACATGGCACTTATCCATTTCACCGAGCAGCTTCTCGGCAGCGCCATCGGCTCCTCCTCGGCGCGGCTCGTGTTGTCGTTGATCCTGCAGAAGATCGAGGATGCTTCCTCGGATACGGCCTGGCTGCTCGATCAGGCGAGCGAAGCACTGCAATATAATCAGGACATGCTGCAGACGGCGCTCGCGCAGATGGATCAGGGCATCGCCGTTTTCGACAGTTCCAATCGGCTGACGATCTGGAACCGCCGCTTCCGGCAATTGCTGGACCTGCCGGAAAATGCCGGCCAAGTGGGTTTTCCGCTATCGGAAATCGTCAGTATCCTCAGCCAGCGCGGCGATATCGCGCCGGGCGACCAGGGCCAGGCGGTGCGGCATTTCCTGACGCTCGACAAACCCTTCCCGCTGGTGCTCGGCGGCGGCGAGCGCATCATCGAAGTGCGTTCCAACGCCATGCCGGACAAGGGTATCGTCGCGACCTTCACCGACATCACCCAGCGTGTGGCCGCCGACCGGGCACTGAAGCAGGCAAACGAGACGCTGGAACAGCGCGTGGTGGAGCGCACCGCGGAACTCACCCGCGTCAACAAGGAGCTTGCGGAGGCACACGCGGCGGCGGACGAGGCGAATATCGGCAAGACCCGCTTCTTTGCGGCCGCCGGCCACGATATTCTGCAGCCACTCAATGCGGCCCGGCTTTATTCTTCAGCGCTTGTCGAACGCATGGCCCAATCGGAAAACAGCCCAATCGTGCGTAATATCGATTCCGCGCTGGAATCGGTCGAATCCATTCTCGGCGCCGTGCTCGATATTTCCCGGCTCGATACCGGCGCCATGCGCCCGCGGCTGGCGTCCGTGCCGCTTTCCGATCTGCTCGAGCGCATCGAAACCGATTTTGCTCCGATCGCCCGCGAAAAGAAACTGAAGCTCAAGGTCATGCCGACTTCGCTGCAGGTGCGCTCCGATCCGAACCTGCTGCGCCGTCTGGTACAGAACCTCGTTTCCAATGCCATCAAATATACCGTCAGCGGCAAGGTGCTGGTCGGGGTAAGGCGACGTGGCAATCAAGTGATGATCCAGGTGATGGATTCCGGCATCGGCATTCCGCCTTCGAAATTCCGGACAGTGTTCAAGGAATTCGCGCGACTGGATGAGGGTGCCAAGACCGCATCGGGCCTCGGGCTCGGCCTCTCGATCGTCGACCGGATAGCCCGCGTGCTCAATCACAAGGTCGAGCTTTATTCAACGCATGGCAAGGGTACGGAATTCCGCATCCTCATACCGCTCGATATCGCGAAGAACGCGGAAGCCGCGGCAGCCGTCCTTCCCGTCGATCGCACGGCCCAGCCGCTGAAGGGATTGCGAATCCTCTGCATCGACAACGAACCGAAGATCCTCGAAGGCATGCGGCTGCTGATCGACGGATGGGGCTGCGATACTGCAGCCGTGGATTCGCTCTCTGCCGTCCAGGCGCTTTCGATGCGTCAGCCCCCGGATCTCGTCATTGCCGACTATCATCTTGCCGACGGATCGGGAGTGGAAGCAATCCTGCATCTCAGGCAGCATTTCAGTATGGAGATTCCTGCGCTGCTCGTCACGGCCGACAGGACGCCGGAGGTGCGGGCCGAGGCGGAAAAGCACGGCATCGCCGTGCAGCACAAGCCGGTGCGCCCGGCAGCACTGCGCGCCTATATCACGCAGATTTCCGGCTTGAAGCGCACCGCCGCCGAGTGAAGATCAGGCGGCCTTGCGCCGGGCGAAGACGTGGCCGACAAGCTCGTGCACGCGGGCGGCCGTCGGAACGTCGCCGAACAGGATACGGTACATGATGGGCGCAACCACGCGATCCATCACCGCATCGACTGCGGGAAAGTTCTCGCCCCTCCCCTTCGCCCGCTCGGCAATCGTCTCGATCTGCTGTCGGGTAAAATTGCAGCATTTATTGGCGTTGTCGCCTGTCTGGGCAGAGAGCACATCCCGGACATATTCACGACCGGGGCCGGAGGACATTTCCTCAGCATATTGCTCCGCCCATGCCTGCAGATCACCGGCGCCAGTTCCTGTATCGACCGGCTCCATGTCGGGACGAAGACGCTCGACGGCGACGTCGGCCAGCAATTCCTGCAGGTCACCCCAGCGGCGATAGATGGTGGAAGGCGTGACACCTGCACGCGTCGCGATCAGCGGAACGGTGATTTCTGTTCGGCTCACCTCCGCAAGGAGGTCACGCACGGCGGCATGCACGGAAGCCTGGACACGCGCGCTTCTGCCACCCGGACGGATATTCTCTTTCACTGCCATTTCGAACCCAACCTTCTCCGCCGTGAAGTGTGCTGCAATCTTTCAGATTCGCCTAGAGCATTTCCGTTTTTCTTCGAATCACGAAAGTGCTCTATCTCTTTGTTTTCACGCAATTCCGGACGCAAAACCGCTGCATACTTTTGCTGGAATTGCTCTAGCACGCTTCAGGTCCTTTTACGCAATTTCGGGTGCAAAACTCTGCCAACAGTTCAGAAACTTTCATACACTCATAAACGCAAATTATTTGCTTTTAGACTTTGCGCACCCTAGATAGAGCTAACGCAATAGATTAGCTTTAAGGAGCTTATATGGTCGCCGCATCCGAATCCATCAAGAATTCGTCGCCCATGGGCTTCCATGCTCTGACACTTGCCATCTTCTTCGGCGCATCGGCAGCGCCGACGCCTCTCTATCGCATCTATCAGGAAAGCTTTGCCGTTTCTCCCATCCTGATCACCGTGATCTTCGCAGTCTACGCCTTCGCATTGCTCGCAGCCCTGCTGATTGCCGGCTCCATCTCCGATCATCTCGGACGGCGGCCGGTCATTTTCGGCGCGCTGGTACTCGAAATCATCGCCATGGGGCTGTTTTCCGTTGCCAGCGGGCCGGAATGGCTGATCGGTGCGCGCACTGTTCAGGGTATCGCCACCGGTATTGCCGGCGCTTCCCTCGGTGCAGCACTCGTCGATGTCGACCGGGCCAAAGGACAGATCGTCAACTCCATTGCGCCGCTTTCCGGCATGGCGATCGGTGCGATCGGCACCAGCGCGCTGATTCAGTACGGCCCGGAGCCGCTGCATCTCATCTACGTCCTGCTGCTTGCAGCCTTTGTGGTACAGGCCGCCGCTCTGTGGCTGACGCGAGAAACCGGTGGCACACGCGCTGGAGTCTTCAAATCGCTAAAGCCCACGATTTTCATTCCGCAGCAGGTGAAGAAGCCGCTGTCGCTGGTGACGCCGATCAATATCGCCAACTGGACGCTCGGCGGCTTCTACCTGTCGCTCGTGCCTTCGCTGGTCGCTTCGACCACCGGCAGCCGTGCGCCGCTGACCGGCGGCGCGGTCGTGGCAGCGCTGATGGTATCAGGCGCAATCGCCGTATTCCTGCGCCGAAGCCGCAGCCCCAAGAGCAATCTCGTCTTCGGCGTTGCTTCTCAGACGCTAGGTATCGCGACGGTCGTCGCGGGCGTGCATCTTGCCAATGTGCCGCTGCTGCTCGTCGGCACTCTTTTGACGGGTGCCGGTTTCGGCACCAATTTTCTCGGCTCGATCGGCACGATCATGCCGCTCGCCAAGCCGGAAGAACAGGCCGGCCTGCTTTCGGCCTTCTACATCCAGAGCTATCTCGCCTTCAGCCTGCCGGCAATCCTTGCCGGCTTCCTCGTCAAGTCGATCGGCTATGGTGCGACGACGGACATCTACGCGACCGCCATCATTCTCGTCAGCCTCACCGGGCTGATGCTGATGCGGACAACGAGGAAAACGGCGGCGGTATAGCATCCGCCACCGGATATGATCACCGCCAACCGAGCGCCGGGGCGACGTATTTCAGGATCGATTCGATGACGTGAGCATTGTATTCCACGCCAAGCTGGTTGGGGACGGTGAGCAGCAGCGTATCGGCCTCGGCGATTGCCTCGTCCTTCTTCAGTTCCTCGATGAGAGCATCGGGCTCGGCGGCATAGGAGCGGCCGAAGATCGCCCTGGTATTCTCGTCGATGAAGCCGATCTTGTCCTGCCCTTCATTGCCGTAGCCGAAATAGGAGCGGTCGCGATCGTTCACCAGCGCGAAGATGCTGCGGCTGACGGAAACGCGTGGCTCGCGCTGATGGCCGGCTTCCTTCCAGGCCTCGCGATAGGCGCGGATCTGATTGGCCTGCTGGATATGGAAGGCTTCGCCCGTCTCGTCGTCCTTCAAGGTCGAGCTCTGCAGGTTCATGCCGAGCTTGGCGGCCCAGACGGCCGTAGCGTTCGAGCCGGCACCCCACCAGATGCGCTCACGCAGACCGGCGGAATGCGGTTCGAGCCGCAAGAGGCCGGGCGGATTGGGGAACATCGGCCGCGGGTTGGGCTCCGCGAAACCTTCGCCCTTCAGCACTTCGAGGAAGACCTCGGCGTGGCGGCGGCCCATATCGGCATCGCTCTGACCTTCCGGCGGGTTGTAGCCGAAATAGCGCCAGCCATCGATAACCTGCTCCGGCGAGCCTCGGCTGATGCCGAGCTGCAGGCGCCCGCGGGAAATCAGATCGGCCGAGCCGGCATCTTCCGCCATGTAGAGCGGGTTCTCGTAGCGCATGTCGATGACCGCAGTGCCGATCTCGATGCGGCTGGTCCTCGCGCCGACGGCGGCCAGCAGCGGGAAGGGCGACGCAAGCTGACGGGCGAAATGGTGGACGCGGAAATAGGCGCCATCCGCACCGAGTTCTTCAGCTGCGACGGCAAGATCGATCGACTGCAGCAGCGTATCGCCGGCCGAGCGCGTCTGGGATTGCGGCGAGGGCGTCCAATGCCCGAACGAGAGAAAACCGATCTTCTTCATGATTCCATCGCTTAAACTGAAGTGTGCCTGCACGCTTCTTGTCATGATTCCTGACAGGCATATAGGCGCGCGCGGGAGATTTCTGAACCGGATGACTGATCAAATGCGAATTCGGCGCCGCGCAATTGCAGCACAGAACGCAGCCCATCCGGACGCTTCCCAAAAGCAGCAGGAAAAATTTGTTCCGGCCACACTATTAAGATAATTCTTAATTAGTCATATAAATTGCCGTCCGCTAAATTGTGAAGGGAAAGCGATGAATACAGATAGTTTTGAAAAGAAAGCCGACCTGCTGCTGGTCATGGCAAACGCCCATCGATTGCGGATGCTGAAGACGCTTGCCGAGCGCGAGGTGGCGGTCAACAACCTCGCCGATATTATCGGAATCAGCCAATCGGCTCTCTCCCAACACCTTGCCAAGCTTCGCAGCAGGGATCTCGTCAAGACGCGGCGCGATGCGCAGACGATCTACTACTCGGTCAAATCCGAGAAGGTCCATGTGATCCTTGAAATGCTGAGCGAGATGTTCGACGAGGTCCACACAACGGATCACCGGCTGGTGGGGTAAGAGACCCGTGTCACCGGGTATTCTCCGCCGTTCCCAGTTAGCCATAGCCCGGCCTGCTACACCGGGCATGAATTTTCTTTATTTCTCCACCAGCTTTGCCAGCTGCGCGGCGACCGTGCCCCAGCCGTCATAGAAGCCCAATTCTTCATGCTTACCACGAGTCTCCTTGTCCTTGTGCATGACGAGGGCGTTGTAGTCGGTCCCTTCGGGATGATCGGCGAAGGTGATGATGGCTGTCATGAAGGGGGTTGGCGCAGGGCGCCAGCCGCCAAGGAGCGCATTGGTGAAAACAATGCGGCGGCCCTCTTGAATATCAAGATAGCAGGCGCTGAGATGGTGTTGAAAGGGACCGCCATCCTCGCTCATCTCGGTCACGAGGGCGCCGCCGGGTTTTACTTCCATGGTGGCGACGCGGCAGAGCGCCGGTGCGGGGATCCACCATTTTTCGAACTTTGCCGGATCGGTCCAGGCGCTCCAGACGGCGGATGATGGCGCTTTGATGATACGCGAAATGGTGAGATCGAGGTCGGGGTTCACATTTGGCTTCATTGGGACTCTTCCTCCTTCGATTGCGTGGCGGTGACGAAAGCTTCGAGCCTGGCTGTGCGGGCTTCCCAGATGGTGCGCTGGGCTGAAAGCCAGCCTTCGACCATCGCGAAATGCTTCTTCTCCAGCGTGCAGGTGCGGACACGACCCTGCTTTCTCGTTTCGATAAGGCCCGTCTCCTCCAGCAGGCGGATGTGCTTCATGAAGGACGGCAGGGCCATGTCGAAGGGCTTTGCGAGATCGCTGATGCTGGCCGGGCCGGTGCCGAGCCGGCCGATGACGGCACGGCGGGTCGGATCGGCTAACGCCAAAAAGATGCTGTCGAGCTGATGTGAATAGTAATCCATAAGGCTAAGTATCATAACGTGATAGTTAGCGCAAGAGCTAAGTGTTTCGGGCAAATTATGGGAAGCTTCGCACACTTCAGGTCTGAGGTGTGAGTTTGCATTTATCGATTTGATTAGATCCATTCACCGCGCAGACGCGCGGTGAATGGATCTCTGTGACACGCATAGAGATGAGGGGAGTGTGAGGAGCTGGCTTCGTCCCATTGAGCCACTTGGCAGTTGCCAGCGCCGGCATTAAGCGCCGGCGCTTCTTTTTTACGCGGCCTTGTCAGCGGCCGGATAGGGATCGAAACGACCGTAGAAGGTTTCGCCCTTGGCGGCCATGTCTTTCAGCAGCGGTGTCGGCTTGAAGTGGTCGCCATAGCTGGAAGCCAGCTTTTCGGCGAGTTCAACGAAGGCCTTCACGCCCATGCCGTCGATATAGCTCAGAGCACCGCCGGTATAGGGCGCAAAGCCGAAGCCGAGGATGGAGCCGACGTCGGCTTCGCGGGGATCGGTGACAATGCCCTCTTCCATGGTGCGGGCGGCCTCGAGCGCGATCGTGACCAGGAAGCGCTGCTTCAGGGTGTTGACGTCGATTTCGTCGGCCGGTTTCTGCGGATAGAGGATCTTCAGCTCCGGCCAGAGGAACTTCTTTGCGGGCTTGGCCGGATATTCGTAGAAACCCTTGCCGTTCTTGCGGCCGCGGCGGTCGAGTTCGTCCACCAGCTTGTTGATGAGCGCAAGGTGGCGCTCGTCAACGGCCTTGGGGCCGAGATCGGCGACGGTGGCCTTGAGGATCTTCTGCGAGAGATCGATCGCCACTTCGTCGTTGAGCGACAGCGGGCCGACCGGCATGCCGGCCATCTTGGCGGCATTCTCGATCATCGCCGCCGGCACTCCTTCGATCAACATGTCATAGGCTTCGTGGATGTAGCGGAAGACGCAGCGGTTGACGAAGAAGCCCCTGACATCGTTGACGACGATGGGCGTCTTCTTGATCGCGGCGACATAGTCCAACGCCACGGCGAGCGCACGGTCACCGGTGTTTTTGCCGAGGATGACCTCGGTCAGCATCATCTTCTCGACCGGCGAGAAGAAATGCACGCCGATAAACTGATCCGGGCGCTTGGAATTTTCGGCAAGGCCCGTGATCGGCAACGTCGAGGTGTTGGAGGCGAAGATCGTCGTTTCCGGGATGACGGCTTCCACCTGCTCGATGACCGCCTTCTTGACGGCGCGATCCTCGAAAACGGCTTCGATGACGAGATCGGCATCTTTCAAATCGGCGTAATCGGCGGAGGGTGTAAGGCGGGCGAGAAGTGCGGCACCTTCTTCCTGCGTAAGACGACCCTTACCGATTGAATCTTTGACGAGGCCTTCACCGACGCCCCTGCCCTTGGTGGCAGCCTCGATATCGCGGTCGATGAGGGTGACCTCGAAACCGGCGGCGGCCGTGACGTAGGCGATCGAGGCGCCCATGAAGCCGGCGCCGACGACGCCGACCTTCTTCAGCTCCGTCTTCGGCACGCCGGCCGGGCGGCGGGCGCCCTTGCCGAGTTCCTGCATGGAGATGAAGAGCGAACGGATCATGGAGAAGGCTTCGGTGGTCTGCAGCACCTGCGTGAAATAACGCTGCTCGATCTTCAGCGCGGTATCGAAGGGCACCTGCAGGCCTTCATAGACGCATTTCAGGATGGCGAGCGCGCCGGGGTAATTGCCTGATGTTTCGCGGCGCAGGATCGCTGGAGCTGCCGGCCAGAGCTGGGCTGCGGCGGGCGTCCAGATGCCGCCTCCTGGAACCTTGAAGCCCTTCTCGTCCCAGGGGGCGATGGGCTTCAGGCCATCCTTGATCATCTGCTTTGCAGCAGGAATGAGCTGGTCCGGATCGACCACCTGATGGACGAGGTTCATGGCCTTGGCGCGCGAGGCGTTCAGCGACTGACCCGTCGTCATCATCTGCAGGGCGGACTGGGCATCGGTCAGACGCGAGATTCGCTGCGTGCCGCCCGCCCCGGGGAAAATACCGACCTTGACTTCCGGCAGGGCGATCTTGACGCTCTTGGCATTGGAGGCGACTCGGCCATGGCAGGCTAGCGACATTTCCAGCGCGCCGCCCATGCAGGTGCCGTTGATGGCGGAGACCCAGGGCTTGCCGCAGGTTTCGAGCTTGCGGAAGAGGCCGGTCATGCGGCCGACGAGATCGAAGAGTTTCTGCGCAGCACCCTCAGGATTTGCAGCCTTCTCTTGCTGGTAGAGCGTGAACATCGACTTGATCATCGAGAGATCGGCGCCGCCCGAGAAGGAGGACTTGCCGGAGGTGATGACGACGCCCTTGACGGCGCTGTCGGCGACTGTGGCATCGATGATGGCGTCGAGTTCGTTCATCACCTCCTCGGTGAAGACGTTCATCGACTTGCCGGGCATGTCCCAGGTGACCAGGGCAATACCATCCGCATCGGTCTCGACGGTGAAGTTGGTGTAGCTCATCGTCTCTCTCCCTTAGACGCGTTCGATAACGGTTGCCGTGCCCATGCCGGCGCCGATGCAGAGGGTGACCAGAGCGGTGTTGAGGTCGCGGCGCTCCAGCTCGTCCAGCACGGTGCCGAGGATCATGGCGCCGGTGGCACCGAGCGGATGGCCCATGGCGATTGCGCCGCCATTGACGTTGATCTGGTCATGGGGGATGTCGAAGGCCTGCATGTAGCGCAGCACCACGGCGGCAAAGGCCTCGTTCAATTCGAAGAGGTCGATATCGGCAAGCGTCATGCCCGTGCGCTTCAGGAGCTTTTCGGTGACATCGACGGGGCCGGTCAGCATGAGGGCGGGGTCGGAACCGATATTGGCGAAGGCTTTGATGCGGGCGCGGGGCTTCAGGCCCATGCTCTCACCACCGGCTTTGGAGCCGAGCAGGACGGCAGCGGCGCCATCGACGATCCCGGAGGAATTACCGGCGTGGTGGACGTAGTTGACACGCTCGACTTCCGGATGGGCCTGGATGGCGACGGCTTCGAAGCCGCCCATCTCGCCCGGCATCTGGAAGGAGGGATTGAGGGAGCCGAGCGCCTGCATATCCGTGCCGGGGCGCATATGTTCGTCATGAGCAAGGATGGTGATGCCATTCTGGTCCTTGACCGGGATGACGGAATTCTTGAACCAGCCGTTGTTCCAGGCATTCGCCGCACGCTTCTGGCTTTCGACGGCATAGGCATCGACGTCATCACGGGAGAAGCCGTATTTGGTGGCGATGAGATCGGCGGAGACGCCCTGCGGCATGAAATAGGCGGGGAAGTTGACGGAGGGATCCATGAACCAGGCGCCGCCGGACATGCCGAGGCCGACGCGGGACATGCTTTCGACACCGCCGGCAATCACGATATCGTCGGCGCCCTGGGCGATCTTGCCGGCGCCGAAATTCACGGCGTCGAGGCCGGAGGCGCAGAAGCGGGAGATCTGCATGCCCGGTGCTTTCGTCGAATAACCGGCCTCAAAAGCAGCGGCCTTAGGGATGACGGCGCCGGCATCCATGACCGGATCGACACAGCCCATGATGATGTCGTCGACAGTTTCGGTGTTGAGACCGTTGCGGTCGCGGATCGCCTCCAGTGTCTTTGCGGCGAGGCGCACAGAGGGCACTTCGTGGAGCGAACCATCCTTCTTGCCGCGGCCGCGGGGCGTGCGGACGTGGTCGTAAATGAAAACCTCGGTCATTGTCTCATCTCCCTGGCGGCGCGGACGCGCCGGTGCATTGTTCTTCCGGCAGGCAGGAGCCGGAGAAGGCAGCGCCTGTGGCCCCCTCATCCGGCCCCTTGGGCCACCTTCTCCCCACTGGGGAGAAGGGAAAAGCAATCAAAACGCTTCGGCGGCGAGTTCCATCATCGTGTCAGCGCCGGCTTCGATGCGGGCCTTGCGCAATGCAGTCTCAGGCATCACGCGCTCCATGAAGAATTTCGCGGTGATCAGCTTGTTCTTCAGATAGTCCTCCCTGGCATCGCCGGCGGCAAGGCGTTCGTTGGCGGCTTTCGCCATGCGCGCCCACATATAGCCGAGAATGACGAGGCCGAAGAGGTGCATGTAATCGGTGGAGCCGGCACCGGCATTGTCGGGCTTGGCCATGGCATTCTGCATGAACCACATGGTCGCGCTCTGCACGTCGTTCAAGCCCTTCTTCAGGTGCTTGGTGAAGAAGGCGAGTTGTTCGTCGTTGCGGTTTTCCTCGCAGAAATCGCCAATCTCCTTGAAGAGCGCCATTGCGGCGCGGCCGCCGTTCAGCGCCAGCTTGCGGCCGACGAGATCGAGCGCCTGGATGCCGTTTGCACCTTCATAGATCATGGCGATGCGGGCATCGCGCACATACTGGCTCATGCCATGCTCTTCGATATAGCCGTGGCCGCCGAAGACCTGCTGGGCCATGACGGCATGATCGAAGCCCTTGTCGGTCATCACGCCCTTGAGGATCGGGGTGACGAGGCCGAGAATATCGTCGGCCGTCTGGCGCTCCATCTCGTCGGTGGCGCGATGGGCGATATCGGACTTGAGCGCGGTCCAGAGCAGGAAGGCGCGGCCGGCCTCGTTGAACGACCGGATGGTCATCAGCGAGCGGCGGATGTCGGGATGGACGATGATCGGATCGGCCTTCTTGTCCGGCGCCTTGGGGCCGGACAGCGAGCGGCCCTGGATGCGGTCACGGGCGTAGCTGGCGGCGTTCTGATAAGCGATCTCGGAAATGGCAATACCTTGCAGGCCGACCATCAGGCGGGCCTCGTTCATCATCACGAACATAGCGTTGAGGCCGCGGTTTTCGGCGCCAATGAGATAGCCGGCCGCCTCGTCGTAGTTCATGACGCAGGTGGCGTTGCCGTGGATGCCCATCTTGTGTTCGATGGCGCCGCAGGAAACGCCGTTGCGAGCGCCAAGACCACCGTCTTCACCAACGAGGAATTTCGGAACGATGAAGAGCGAGATCCCCTTGGTGCCCTCAGGCGCGCCTTCGATGCGGGCCAGCACCAGGTGGATGATGTTGTCGGCCAGGTCATGCTCACCGGCGGAGATGAATATCTTCTGACCGGAGATCCTGTAGCTGCCATCGGCCTGCGGCACTGCCTTGGTGCGCAGCATGCCGAGATCGGTGCCGCAATGCGGCTCCGTGAGGTTCATGGTGCCGGACCAGCTGCCGTCCACCATCTTCGGCAGGTAGCTGCTCTTCTGCTCTTCAGTGCCGTGGACGAGGATCGCAGCGATAGCGCCCTGCGTCAGACCCGGATACATCATCAGCGACATGTTAGCAGCCGAGGTATATTCGCCGACGGCAGCGTGCAGCGTGTAGGGCAGGCCCTGGCCGCCGAATTCCTCTGGCACGGCAAGGCCGATCCAGCCGCCTTCGCGATAGGCCTGATAGGCTTGTTTGAAACCCTTCGGCGTCGAGACCGTGGCGTCACCATGGCGCAGGCAGCCTTCCTGATCGCCGGAATAATTGAGGGGGAACAGAGCTTCCTCGGCCACCTTCGCCGCCTCGCCCAGAATGGCCTCCACCATGTCAGGCGTGGCATCGGCAAAACCCGGGAGATTGTTGTAACGCTCGAGACCCAGCACGTCGTTCAGCACGAAGAGCGTGTCGTTCACCGGGGCCTTGTAGACTGGCATCGTTCGAATTCCTCCAATTCGGCAACCGGATTGCTCCGGCGTTGACACTCTCTTACAAAATATTGACGTTTGCGTAAACGTCAAATTCTGCATGTGCGCAATTTTGTGAGGTGGCATAGAGGGGTGAACTATGCACTGCCGTTGTCATAGAACGGTAATAGTCCGTTGCTTCTCCGGCCAAGCGCGCTACACTCATCCCAACGACTTTGGAAAAGCCTGGGAGGAGCTGTTCATGAAGAGAGCGTGGCCTGCGGAGTTCAATTCCATCTTCGATACGGCGGAGGTCGTGACCATCGAGCCTGTGACTGTGGAACCGGTCAATGGCGAAAGAGTGGTTGCGCATGATGAGCCGCCGGCTCCGCGCAGGGCGCTGAGGGTGCGCATTCCCATGGAAACCTACGAGCGCATCTGGCCGCTCGCCGAGATGCGCTTCCGGCCGGCCGAAGGCCCGTATGCCGGCAAGGCGGTGACGCTGATCGCCACCAATCCGCACTATCACCCCTGGCACCCGGCCGATGGCGGCTCAGAAGAAAAAGTCGGCGACAGCGGGCGCCATTACAAGACCGATTATCTGGTCGTGCATTTCCTGCTCGACGACGTTCGTGAATCCGTCGCCGCCTGAGCGACGATCTCGAAGCCAGACGGCTTGAAGACAAGGTCGCTCCCGGACTAGGCTTGCATCAGCAATGTCCATTCCGGGAGCCGAGCCTTGAGTGATTTCGATATTATCCGCGAGCGCGCCGAGCAGAGAAAAGGCGGCGCTGACGCGCTGAAGGCGATGCTGCCGGTCATTCCTGACCATGAGGCGTTGCGCGCCCTGCCCGACGACCGCATCCTGTCGCAGATGACGAAGCGCATCTTCTACAGCGGCTTCGTGCACAAGGTCATCGATAACAAATGGCCGGGCTTCGAGGAAGCTTTCGACGGTTTCGATCCTGCCGCCCTCAACATCGCCCCCGACGAATTTTGGCATGGCCTGACGAGCGATGACCGCATCGTCAAGAACGGCGCGAAGATCATGTCGGTGCGCGCCAACGCAGCCTTCGTGCGCGAGTTGGCGAAAGAGGCGGGCGGCGCCGGCGCCTTTTTCGCGAACTGGCCGCGTGAAGATCATATCGGCCTGCTCGACGTGCTCGCCAAACGCGGCAACCGGCTGGGCGGAGCCACCGGTCAATATTTCCTGCGCGGTATCGGTCGCGACGGCTTTATCATGACGTCAGACGTGCTCGCCTGCCTGAAGGATGCGGGCGTGCCGCTCTCGGCATCTGGAACCGCCAAGAAGGACCAGCAGCTGATCCAGCAGAGGTTCAACCGCTGGGCCGCGGAGACGGGGCTGCCGCTTGCCCATCTCTCGCGCATCTGCGGGCTTTCGATCGACGCACCAGAGGAATGAAATATTTCCGGCCGACGGTTTTTTGATGGGTCGCGACTGCCTACTTTTCCGGAAGGCTCATCCTGAAGGAGAAGATCATGGCCGAGTTTCCCTATCGCAGCGCGCTCATCGTTGGCGCTGGCTCCGGCATCAGCGGTTCGCTTGCCCGCATGCTTTCAGAGCGCGGCGTGAAGGTGGGCCTCGCGGCACGCAATATTGGCAAGCTCGGGTTGCTGCTCGATGAAACCGGGGCCAAGGCCTTCGCCACCGATGCCTCGCAGCCGGGAGCGGTTTCCGGACTGTTCGAACGCGTGGATGCCGAGATCGGCGAGCCCGATATCGTGGTCTACAACGCCAGTGGCCGGGTGCGCGGGCCGATTGCCGAGCTTGATCCTGCCGACGTGGAACGGGCAATCGCGACCAGTGCCTTCGGCGGTTTTCTCGTCACCCAACAGGCGGCACGACGCATGATCCCGCAAGCGCGCGGCGCGATCCTGCTGACGGGGGCGACTGCCAGTATCAAGGGTTTTGCGCAATCTGCACCGTTTGCGATGGGAAAATTCGCCCTGCGTGGCCTGGCGCAAAGTGCCGCCCGCGAGCTTGGACCGCTCGGGATCCATGTGGCGCATTTCATCATTGACGGCGCCGTGCGCTCTACCACGAGGCGGGATAAAGAAGACAAGCCCGACGGCACGCTCTCGCCAGATGCGATCGCACAGTCCTATATCGACGTGCTGCTGCAACACCGCAGCGCCTGGTCGCAGGAGGTGGAGTTGCGGCCCTGGACGGAGAACTTCTAATCCTACCGTCTTTCAGCCTGACATATTATATTCACTTTCACGAATACACCGGAAGCGATAGGATTAAGCCGGCTTACAGTTCGGGAGGGGACAATGCCGGGTTTGGATCATGTGACAATCGATACTCGCGATGCGCCGACCATGATCCGCTTTTTCGAAAGCATTCTCGGCGTAAAGGAGGGCTATCGGCCCCCCTTCCCGATGCCGGGCCACTGGCTATATCTCGACGACAAGCCGGTGATTCATCTGCTGTTTGCGTCACGAGCGACCGACTTTCCGCCCGGCATATTCAATCATGTTGCCTTCAGCCTCTTCGAATTCGAACCGGCGCTCGCCCGTATCAAGGAGAGCGGCTATCGATATGAATATCGCGATATTCCGGAAACCGACCTCGGACAGGTGTTCATCTACGGACCAGAAGGCGTGAAGATCGAGCTGCAGTACAAGCGGCCGATCTGAAGATTTGCGCGCCCCGAATTGGCACGAAGAGCGCAAAAGTTAAAAAATTCTCATCCGGGTTAACGAGTTCTTTACCACGTTTCGTAAAAGGTGCGCGGTGAGCATTGGCGATCTGCATTCCTTTTCTTTGTCTCGCGTTTCAGGAGTGCCGCCAAAAACTATCCAGCTTGAGGAAAGTCTAATTGACTATTTCCTTACGGATGGCGCTCTCCGACGTGTGCCCCGGTACGCTTCGGAAAAGGCAATGATCGGGCCCGGACCGGGCAATCGAAGCGAGCAAGAACATGAACGGATCGCGATCACATTCTTCCCGGCATTCCGACAGGACCTCGCTCGACGCGTTGAACCGCACCATCGAAGGGCTGGAAGCGCGGATCGAAGGCCTGATGGGCAGCGGGCGCGAACAGCGGCCCCGCAATCCGACGCCCGAACGTGATCCCTATACCAGTTCCTATGCGCCGCGCGCAGCCGATCCGCTTGCGGAAATCCGCCAGCGGCAGCGCGCGCTTGACGCCACCAGAGAGAATCGCGAGCGCGCCTATACGCGCGAAGCGGCACCGGCTCTTCTGCGTGAACCGGCTCTCGCGCCTGCCCTGCAGCGCGCTCCGGCGCCGCAGCCGGCGGCACCCGCCTTCCGCGCCTCCGACGACACGATGACTGAAATCGCCCAGGCACTCGTCAACCTGCGGCAGGACCTGAAGCGCGATATTTCCGAAGGTGTCACGCGCGAGATGAATACGCTGCGCACGGAACTGCGCGAGATCAAGGCGAGCGCGCAGGACCGGCATTTCGCCGACGACATCCGCGCCGACATGGGCCGTCTGTCGCAGAGCATTGCGCAGCTCACCAGCCGCTCGGCCGGACCGGAGGCTACCGGCTTGCGCAACGAATTCGAAGAGCTGCGTTCATTGATGGACGGGCTGGCGCGCGAGGATTCGATGCGCCACATGGAGCAGCGCTGGGACAATGTGGAAAACCGCCTGGCAGAGCTCGACACGGCCGGACTGCAGGGAGAGCTCGTGTCGCTCGCCTACCGGCTTGACGACATCAAGCGGCATCTTGGCGGCATGGGTGAAAGCCCGGCCGTGCAGGCACTGGAAGACAAGCTCATCACCATCGCCTCCGCTGTCGAGCAGTTCGGCAATCTGATCCAGCCGCACGACCGGATCATGTCCGAACAGTTCGCCGCCATGGACACGCGGCTCGACGAGATCAGCCGCGCGATCGCTGCCAGCGGACGGACTGCCACGGGTGCCGACCCGGCACTGATGCAGCGGCTGGAAAACCGCCTTTCCGCGCTTGGCGACCAGATCGAGCTGATGGGCCGGGCCACCATGAGCCGGCCCAGCCCAGCCGACGACATGGCGGATCGGCTGGAAGCGCTGACGGCCCGCGTTGAAGACCTCGCCAAGACCGAAGCCACTTCGCGTCTCGACGAGCGTCTGGAGCACCTTTCCTATCTGCTCGAACGCACGCAGAAGGCCGCGCCGCAGCCGGACCTGACCGGCGCGCTCTCCGACATTTCCCGCAAGATCGATGCGCTGGAAAGCGGCTCGGTCAATGATGCGCTCGCCAAGCGGCTCGACTATCTCGCACGCCGCATCGACGAGATGGAAATCCGCCCCGCCCCGGCGGCTGTTATCGACGACAGCGCCTTTCAGCGTCTTGAAGGGCGGCTCAGCGACATCGCCGCGCGGCTGGAAGAAAGCACGGCGGCTGCGCCGACCGACACGCGCGCGCTGAAAAACCTCGAGGAGCAGATTGCAAATCTCTCCGAGCTCCTGAATACGCCGCGCGAAAACGCCGAAGTATCAGCAGATCTCGACCGTCGCATGGGCGCAATCGAAGATTACATCGCAACCAACGACGAATATATCATCGAGGCGGCACGGCAGGCAGCGGAAGCCGTAGTGGATGCCTATTCACGCAATGGCGGAGCGCAGGGCGCTGCGCCTGAAGCAGCCGACATGTCGGCCCTCATCGCACTCGCCGAAGATCTGCGGAACCTCGAAGATCTGAGCCGCGACAGCGAGGAGCGCACCCACAAGACCTTCCAGGCCCTGCACGAGACGCTGCTGCACATTGCCGACAGGCTGGACACGATGGAAGAGCGGGTGCGCCCGGCCGCCACCCGGATGCCGGCTGCAGACGTCGATTTCGACGTCGATCCCTATGCACTGGTCGACGCAGGCCACGAGCCGGCTAAAGCTCCGGTGATGCAGGCGCCGAAGGCTTCGCCTGTGCTGCGCACGGCCGCCATTGTCGAAGAGGCCCCGTCGCGCGTGCCGGAAGCAGCGTTGGCCGATAGCACCAGCGCGATCGCCATCGAAGCTACCAGCCAGGCGGAAAAGCCGGTTGTTCCCGCCAAGGGCAGCCTGCTCGCAAGCCTTGGCCGCAAGCTGATGCCATCGCGGAAGCCGGAAGCAAGGGCGGTCGCCGAGCGCACGGTCATCGATCCCGCTCCGTCGATCGATCCCGTCGACGTAGTACCGGCAGAAGCGGCAAACGAGCTGCTGGAACCGGGCTCGGGCGCACCTGACGTGAAGAAGATCCTGGAGCGCGTGCGCGCCAGCCAGAACGCCCAGCGCGGCAAGCCGGCCACCGAAAACGATCGGGCCGACTACATCGCCGCGGCACGCCGCGCCGCGCAGGCTGCCGCCATGGAGATCGACAGCAACGCAAAGCCTGCTACGCGCGCCGAGCGTCGTGCCGCCAAGCCTGACAAAGCCGGCAAGGGTGGCGCCTTCTCGCGCTTCCGCCGGCCGATCCTGCTGGCGGTCGGCGCCGTACTGCTTGCCATCATGGCCTTCCCGCTTGCCCGCACGCTGACGACGGGCGAAAAGGCCCCGCCCCCGGCTGAAGTCTCGGCCCTGACCGGTGCGGCCGAAACGCCGCAGGCCAACATGGCGGCCCCTGCACCGGTTGCGCCGGAAGCAATCGCGCCGGAAATCGGCGCCCAGACACCGGCGATGACGCCGAAGACAACACTACCCGAGGCGGCCGCTCCAGCAGAGCCACAGGCGACACCCGACCATCTGACCGATGCGGCGCCGCTTGACGGCGAAGGGGCCGAATCCTTCGACCAGGCACCGGCGGCACAGGAGATGTCCGGCTTCGTCCCGAACGCGCCCGCCGCACCGGCGGCAACGATGCCGGCAACCCCTGCTGCTGCTGCTTCCATCATCGTTCCCGACACGATCCAGCCACAGCCGCTCGCCGACGCCGCACGCAACGGCGATGCGCTGGCGCTTTTCGAGATCGGTGCGCGTTATACCGACGGCCGCAACGGCCTCGCCGCCGACCAGAAGCAGGCCGCGAGCTGGTATCAGCTTTCCGCCGACAAGGGCTTTGCGCCGGCGCAATACCGTCTCGGCAGCATGTATGAGAAGGGCAATGGCGTCGACCGCGACGTGCAGAAAGCCAAGGCTCTCTACGAACAGGCCGCAGCCCAGGGCAATGCCAGTGCCATGCACAATCTCGCCGTGCTCTACGCCTCCGGCGCGCTCGGCCAGCAGGATTATGCGACGGCCGCCACGTGGTTCCAGAAAGCAGCCGACCTCGGCATTACCGACAGCCAGTTCAATCTCGCCATCCTCTGTGCCCGCGGCAATGGCGTGCCGGCGGATCTGGAAGAATCCTACAAGTGGTTTGCGATCGCCGCCCGATCCGGCGATAAGGATGCCGCCCAGAAGCGCGACGAAGTGGCGAAAGCCATGAAACCGGATCAGCTCGAACGCGCCCGTGCCAAAGCCGACCTCTGGAAGCCGCAGCCGCTCGACAACAAGGCGAACGGCATCGAGATCCCGGACGCATGGGCAAGCGGCGCCGCGCCGAAGACGGCAACCGTCGACATGAAGAAGGCCATCCGCAACATCCAGGCGATCCTCAACAATAACGGTTTCGACGCCGGCCCGCCGGACGGAGAGATGGGCGCCAAGACGGTGACCGCCATCAAGAACTTCCAGAAGTCGATCGGCCAGGAACCGACCGGCAAGGTCAACGACGAGACGGTGAAGGCGCTTCTGGAGCGTAACAAACCAGGCGCGAAAGCCATCTGAGACAGCCCGGCGGTACCCTGCCGCAGGGCTTTGCGCACTTTCACGCCGACTGTCACAAAACCTGAAAAAAGCCGGATTATGCGGGACATATCGGGACTCGCATCCAGTTGACCATGGCTTTTTTCCATCGAAAGCCTCTGGAAACGATTTCACAGTAGGATGCGCCATTCGAATGGGGACGTGAGAGTGCCGCCCCGGCGGGAGCGGCAATAATCGGGGTCGGCTGTGACAATCTATCTGCCCATCGCAGAATTGTCGGTGAACATCTTCATCATTCTCGGCATGGGGGCTGCCGTCGGTTTCCTGTCCGGCATGTTCGGCGTTGGCGGCGGCTTCCTGATCACGCCCCTCCTGATCTTCTACAACATCCCACCGGTCGTCGCCGTCGCGACAGGCGCCAACCAGGTGGTGGCTTCCTCGATATCGGGGGCGATCACGCATTTCCGGCGCGGCACGCTGGATGTGAAGCTCGGCACGGTGTTGCTTGTCGGCGGTCTTTCGGGCGCGACGGTTGGCATCTGGATTTTCTCGCTGCTGCGCTCCATCGGTCAGCTCGACCTCTTCATCTCCCTGCTTTACGTCGTCTTCCTCGGCACCGTCGGCGGACTGATGCTCTGGGAAAGCATTAACGCCATGCGCCGTGCGGCCCGCAATGAAGCGCCTGCCCCACGCCGGCCCGGCCATCAGCACTGGGTGCACAAGCTGCCGCTGAAGGTGCGGTTCAAGAAATCGAAAATCTATCTCTCGGTCATCCCGATCGTGACACTCGGCTTTGCGATCGGCATCCTTACCTCTGTGATGGGTGTCGGCGGCGGCTTCATCATGGTGCCGGCGATGATCTACCTGCTGCGCATCCCGACCAACGTGGTCGTCGGGACCTCGCTCTTCCAGATCATCTTCGTGACCGCTTATACGACGATCGTGCAGGCGGCGACCAACTATTCGGTCGATATCGTGCTTGCCTTCTTCCTGATGCTCGCCGGCGTCATCGGTGCGCAATATGGCGTGCGCGTCGGCCAGCGGTTGCGTGGCGAACAGTTGCGCGCCCTGCTCGGCCTGCTGGTTCTTGCCGTCGGACTGCGCCTCGCAGTCGCGCTGGTCGTGACACCGCAAGACATCTATTCGGTGGTCATGGGAGTGGGGAACTGATGCTTCGGCTCCTCCTGCTCCTTACTCTTTTCATGCCTGTCGCCGCCTCGGCACAGGTGTTGTTGCCCGGACAGGGAACGACCCGGGCCGAGCGCGAAGGGCTGGAAATCGGCACCTCCACCAGCGAGATCGCCATTACTTCCGATTTCCGCGGCGCGGACCTGACGATTTTCGGCGCAGTGACCAATACCGACGACCTGCTGCTCGCCATCGGCCAGTATGACGTCATCGTGGTTCTGGAAGGCCCGCGCGAAGACGCCACGGTGCGCAAGAAGGAGCGGGTCTTCGGCATCTGGATCAATACCTCGTCAATGACCTTTGCCGACGTACCGCATTCCTATTCGATGTCGAGTTCGCGCTCCATCGACGATATCACGACGCCGCTCGACCTGACCGGAGAAGGTATCGGCATCGACCATATTCCGCTGCGGCCGATCGATTTTGCCGGCAACTTCAACAGTCTCAATGAATTCCGCAACGCCTTCAGGCGTCTGCAGCAGTCGGGCGGGCTTTACGAGCGCGATCCGAGTGGCGTTCGTTTCGTGTCCTCCAACCTCTTCAAGGCAAGCCTGCGGCTGCCGGCCAACATTCCGAACGGCGTGCATACGGTGCGCGCCTATCTGTTCAAGAGCGGGAAATTCGTGACGCAGAAATCGCAGCCGCTGCGCGTCATCAAGACGGGCATCGAGCAGACGATTACCGATGCGGCGCATGAGCAGCCGATTTTCTACGGCTGCTTTGCGGTGCTGCTGGCCGTGCTGACGGGATGGGGCGCCAGCCTGATCTTCCGCAAGGATTGATCGGCGGATTTCCGCTATCCGGCGATGACTTTCAAACAGGCTTTATCAAACGTCGGGGACAATGTCGCGCCCGGTGGCAGACGCTTGTCCCGATGCCCGCCGGAGCCCTTATTCAAACTCTCTGCTCGCGACTGCTTGCATTTTGCTATCAGTCGAGTTAGGCTCAAAACCAGTTGTTGATAGCAACTGGTTTTGAAAGACATGATCCATGGAGGATGAGATGAGGAAGCTTGTTGTCTGGAACCTGATGACGCTGGATGGTTACTTCGAAGGGGCAAAGCCGTGGGACATTGAGTTCCACAATCTGGCCTGGGGGCCGGAGCTCGAAAAATATGCCGAGCAGTTTGGCGAGGAAAGCGACCTTCTGGTCTTCGGCCGCAAGACCTATGAGGGCATGGCCGCCTATTGGCCGAGCGCGGAGAGCGAAAACAAGATCAAGGCCTATATGAACAGCATTGCCAAGATCGCCGTCTCGCGGACCATGGAAAAGGCGGACTGGAACAATACACGCGTCGTCATTGATCCGGTATCCGAATTGAGGCGGCTGAAGGAAGAGGATGGCAAGACGATCCTCATCTTCGGCAGCGCCGAGCTTGCCGATACCCTGCTGAAGGCGGGACTGGTGGATGAAATCCGCATCTGCCTGGTGCCTGTCATTCTCGGCCGCGGCAATCCGCACTTCAAGCCCGCGGATGCACAGCAGCCGCTGAAGCTGCTCGACTCGTCTGTGACGAAGAGCGGCGCGGTGATCCTGCGCTACGAGCCCGTCAGGGCAGCCTGATCATTTGTCTTTACTGGCTGCGGTCACCAGGGCTGCGGCCGCTTCGCCTGCTGTTTCCATGTAGGTCGGATCGCGATGCAGGAGCACGGCGGCAAAGGAGCCGTCGAGCAGCAGAACGACCTGGCGGGCGAGCTTTGGCGCCTCGACAAGATGCTGCTCTTCGAAGAGAGCAGCGAGCCATTGCTCGACATTCTTCTTATGCGCGGCGCCAACCTTGATGGCGGGATGGCCGGGCATATTGGCAAGTTCAGCCGACGTTCTGAGATAACCGCAGCCCCTCCATTTCGGATGCCGGGCCGAGCGAGCCAGATTGTCGAAGATACCCTTCACCTTCGCCGCCAGATCCCCATCCGTTTCCGCAAACCAGCGCCGATAGGCCGCAAGATTGGGCTGGTCGCGGGTTTCCAGATAAGCGGCGATCAGGTCGTCCTTGCTGTCGAAATGATAATAGAGGGTGCGTTTCGTGACATCAGCTTTCTCCGCCACGGCATCGACGCTCACGGCCCGGATGCCTTCGCTGTAGAACAGTTTGGCGGCAGCGGCGACGATGCGTTCGCGTGTGTCGGAAGCGGATTTGGCCATGTCGACAATGTATACCGACTAGTGAGTATCCTCAACATCAACCGTCGCCTACTGTCCCGGCCAAAGTGCAGGCAAGGGAGAGATATATGCCGGCTGCAAGCAAACGGAGGAAGAGCGACCCCGCACGGGAGGCGGAAGCTGTCGTTATCGGCTGCGGCGACGGCGTCAAACTTCGCGGCCATCTCTGGAGTGCAATCAGCGACCGCAGCATCGGCAGCGTCGTCATCAATCCGGCAACCGGCGTTGCGGCACGTTATTATCACTATTATGCGCGCTTTCTCGCCGAACGCGGCTTTGACGTGCTGACCTATGATTATCGCGGCATCGGCCTGTCGCGCCCGGAACGATTACGGGGCTCCGGCTATCGCTGGCGGGACTGGGGCGAGCGGGATTTCGATGCGGCGCTGCTTTTCATGGAAGGCCAGCGGCCCGGCCGGCCGCTTTTCGTCGTGGGCCACAGCATCGGCGGCTTTCTGCCCGGCCTTTCGGCGCATGCCGATCGCATTACGCGCATGCTTGCAGTCGGCGCACAATATGGGAACTGGCGAGATTATGCCCCTGCGCACCGTTGGCGGCTGTTCCTGAAATGGCATCTTTTCATGCCAACGGCGACCTTGCTGCTCGGCTATTTTCCGGGGTGGCGTCTCGGCTGGCTCGAGGATCTTCCGAAGGGCGTTGCGCTCGACTGGGCGCTCCAGCGGGGGTGGATCGACCCTTATCCGTCGGCTGCCGAAAGGGCCGGCGCGTCGAAGCCCTTTGAAAATTTTCATGCGCCAATCCTGAGCCTTGCCGTCACCGATGACGATATTGCGACCGTCCACGCCATCAGGCGCGGTCTTTCCCATTATCGCAACGCAAAGGTGGAAGAAGTGCTACTGACGCCTGAAGATCTTGGATTTTCGAAGATCGGGCATTTCGATCTTTTCCACGCGCGCCACGCTGCCGGCTTCTGGCTCGATACTCTGCTCTGGCTGCGGGACGGCACCAATCCCTGGCCTGGTAAAAAGCCGTCGGAACATCTCGTATTCGCATAAAAACCGCTCTTTAACGTTTACGAGTTAGTAATCTCTCGGAAACGAGAGGTTTGTATCATGCGTACTCGTATCGTGCTCGCGGTCATCGGGCTGGCCCTGCTTGCCGGCTGCGCGACAGCGCCCCGCCAGACGAGAAATATCTGCGCCGTCTTCGACCAGAAGGACGGCCTCTTCACCAGCTGGCAAGGAGCTGCAGAGCGTGCCGAGAAAAAATACGGCGTGCCGGTGCCGATCCTGATGGCAACCATGTATGTCGAATCCGGCTTCCAGCCCTATGCGCGGCCGCCGCGCACGAAACTCTTCGGCTTCATTCCCTGGACGCGGCCTTCGACGGCCTACGGCTATTCGCAAGCGCTGAACGGAACCTGGGACCACTACCAGTCGGAGACCGGCAACTGGGCCGCAACGCGTACCAACTTCGCCGACGCGATCGATTTCATCGGCTGGTACCACTACAGCAACAGCCAGGCGACGGGCATTCAACCGAACGACGCCTACAATCTCTACCTCGCCTATTATTCCGGCCCGACCGGATACAAGCGCGGCGACTGGCGCAACAATGGCCAATTGCAGCAGACGGCGCAGAAATTTGCGCGGATGGCTGGCAGCTATCAGCAGCAGTTGCAGGGGTGTAATTGACGGGAACTAGCCCCGTAAATTCTCAAAGCGGACGGAATAAATCCGGTCGCGGCCGAGCAGATGAGCGATCAGCGACGCCTTGTCGAAGAGGTCCTTCATCGCTTTGTGCCCGAGGTCGAGACCACCGCTCATGACGCCGAAGGCGGGCATCAGCAAGCGGGCGCCATCGGTAGCAAAGCAGGGACGGCGGACAGATTTTTCACGGCGGCGGACGGTAGCTGCGGGATGCAAATGGCCGGCAATCTCACCCTTCTGCAAGCCGTCGCGCGGCTCATGACGGAAGGTCAGGCTGGCGTAGTGAAGCTCGTCGGAACAGCTGCCCGGCAGGTTGACGGTGCCGTCGGGATCATGGTTGCCGTTGATCCAGATCCATTCGCGGCCGCGGGCCATTTCGACGATCAGCGTGCGGAAGGCATCCGGCAGATGTTCGGAGCCGACGCGGTCGTGGAAATTGTCGCCGAGCGAAACGACGAGTTTCGGATCGTAGCGAGAGATGACGGCGGCGAGCACAGTGAGCGTCGCCAGCGTATCGTAAGGCGGCAACATCATGCCGCGGCGGGCAAAGGCCGCCCCTTTTTCCAGATGCAGGTCGGAAACGACGAGAATGCCGGCATCCGGCAGATAGAGCGCGCCAAGCGGATCGCAGACGGCGGCAACACCGTGAATGGCGGTTTCGACGCCCGGTATTGCGGCAAGGCCGTTCATGTCGCGCGCGAGCGCAAGGCGGTTCATCACTTCAGTCATTCCTAAAATTTCAGGCCATCGCCTCGGCGATCAGATCGTCGGCGGCTTCGGCAAGCAGGGCATCGTGGGCCTGGCCCGGCACCGACTCCTTGCCGATTTCCAGCATGACCGGCACGGCAAGCGGCGAAATATGGTCCAGCGCCCGGTGGGTGATGTGGCCCTTGATTCGTCTCAGCATATCGCCAAGCCGGGAAATATCCAAAAGACCAGTAGACGCATCCTGTCGCGTCGCCTGCAGCAGGATGTGGTCAGGCTCATGGGTGCGCAGCACATCATAGATCAGGTCGGCGGAGACGGTGATCTGCCGGCCGGTCTTTTCCTTGCCCGGATGGCGTCGCTCGATCAAGCCTGCAATCACGGCGCAATTGCGGAAGGTGCGCTTCAGAAGGAAGGATTCGTTCAGCCAGGATTCCAGATCGTCGCCCAGCATGTCCTCGTCGAAGAGATCGGAAAGACTGAGGCGGCCATTGGCGATCATCAGGCCGAGGTCTTCCAGACCCCAGATCGCAAGGGAATAATCCGTCGCGACGAAGCCGAGCGGCTTTGCCCCTGTCCTGTCCAGCCGGCGGGTGAGCAGCATGCCGAGCGTCTGGTGGGCAAGCCGGCCCTCGAAGGGATAGATGACCATGTAGCCGCGGCTGCCGCGGGGGAAGGTCTCGATCAACAGCTCGTCGCGTTTCGGCAGGAGAGATTTTTCTTTCTGCAACGAGAGCCAGTCTCGCACCTGATCCGGCAGGCGGTGCCAGCGATCGGGATCGTCCAGCATCGAGCGGACCTGATCGGCAAGGTAAGTAGAGAGCGGGAACTTGCCGCCGGCATAGGAAGGGATTTTCGGATCGAAGGAATAGGCCTGGCTGACCAGCGCCTCGTTCTCCCGGATGCCTTCGAAGCGGAGCACCTTGCCGGAGAAGATGAACGTATCGCCCGGTGCAAGCTGCTCGAGGAAATATTCCTCAACCTTGCCGAGCACGGCGCCGGGGCGGCCGAGCCTGCCGCCCTCGCCGCGTTTGGCCATGCGGATATTCAGCATCGGATCCTCGACGATGGTGCCGAGGTTCAGGCGATATTGCTGTGCGACCTGCGGATTGGAGACGCGCCAGCGACCTTCCTTGGTCTTGCGGATGCGGGCATAACGCTCATAGGTGCGCAGGGCGTAGCCGCCTGTCGCCACAAAATCGACGACGCGCTCGAAGGTCTCCCAGGCAAGATCGGCATAGGGCGAGGCGCTGGTAATCTCGTCATAGAGTTCCAGCATGTCGAAGGGTTCGGCGCAGGCCATGCCGAGCACGTGCTGGGCGAGCACATCGAGCCCGCCGCGGCCGACGGGAGGCGTATCCTGTGCACCGATGTAATTCGCATCGAGCGCTGCCTGGCACTCCATGACCTCGAAACGGTTGGCGGGAACGAGGATCGCCTTCGACGGCTCGTCCATGCGGTGATTGGCGCGGCCGATGCGCTGGGCGAGACGTGAAGCACCTTTCGGCGCGCCGACATGAATGACGAGATCGACATCGCCCCAGTCGATGCCGAGGTCGAGGGTCGACGTGGCGACGACGGCCCGCAGCCGGTTGGCGGCCATGGCGGCTTCGACCTTGCGGCGCTGCGCAACATCCAGCGAACCATGATGGAGCGCGATCGGCAGGTTCTCCTCGTTGACCGTCCAGAGCTCCTGAAAGAGCATTTCGGCCTGCGAGCGGGTATTGACGAAGAGCAGCGTTGTCTGATGGTCGATCAACTGTCGGTAGACATCCGGGATCGCGTATTTGGCGGCATGGCCGGACCAGGGAATGTGCTCTTGCGTATCGAGAATGGAAATATCGGGCTTGGCGCCGCCTTCGACGAGCACAAGGCCGGCATGGTTCTCCCTGCCCTCCTCCTGCGCCACCAACCATCTCTGCAAATCCAGGGGTTCGGCAACGGTAGCGGAGAGGCCGATGGTCTTCAGATCGGGCGCCAGCCGACGTAGGCGGGCAAGGCCGAGCGAAAGCATATGGCCGCGCTTTGAGGTGACGAGCGAGTGGAGTTCATCGAAAATGACGTATTTCAAATCCTTGAAGAAGCGTTCGGCCTCCCGGTTGGCCAATAACAGGGCGACCTGTTCCGGCGTCGTCAGCAGGATGTCGGGCGGGTTGAGCTTCTGGCGCTGGCGCTTGGCGTTGGGCGTATCACCGGTGCGGTTCTCGATCGATATCGGCAAGCCCATCTCGGTGACAGGCTTCATGAGATTGCGCTCGATATCAACGGCCAGCGCCTTCAGCGGCGAAACGTAGAGCGTGTGGATGCCCGTGAAGGCTGAGCCCGGCGGGATCTTGCCGCGGCGCGTGAGGTCGGTCAGCGACGGCAGAAAGCCGGCGAGCGTCTTGCCGGCGCCGGTTGGCGCAATCAGCAGCGTGCTCTCGCCGACCTCAGTGCGGGCCAGCAATTCAAGCTGATGGGCGCGCGGGCGCCAGCCCTTTTCCGCAAACCAGCGGAGGAAGGGTGGGGGCAAGGCAAGGCTGGTCTCGGCATCGATCTGATCCACGGGGCAAATGTAGTTCAAACGCGGACGAATAGAAGCGGTATTGACTCCCTGGCATAATCGTAGATAAATAATATCCATGATTAAAGGAGATCGGCTGTGAAGCTTGGTGATGGCGTCGAACAGAGCATTCATTGTACGGCGGTCCTATCAGGGCTTTCGGCGGGCGGCGTGCTATCGGCCGCAGCGCTTGCCGAATATCACGGTGTATCGACGAGCTATCTCTTGAAGCACCTCCAGGCGCTTTCGGGAGCCGGAATTCTGGAGACGGTGCCGGGCCCGAAGGGCGGTTATCGGTTGGCGAAGAAGCCTGATGATATTTCGCTGCTCGATATCGTGCTCGCGGTCGAAGGGCCAGCGCCTGCCTTCCGCTGTTCGGAGATCCGCCAACGCGGACCGAATCCGCTGCCGCAACGCTATTTCACCAAGCCTTGCCAGGTCACGGCGGCAATGCTGAGAGCCGAGCGCGCCTATCGCGCCGAACTCGCAAACACCAGCATCGCCGACATTCTGACAGAGCTTTCCGCGGATGATGACGGCGGGATCGCCGCCAGAGGCTGCGCCTTCATGGAAATGCATGAAAGAAAAGTGGCTCGCTGAGCCCCAACACAAACCCCAACACAAGGAGAAATACCATGCAAGCACGTTTCAACTTCGGCAAAGCCGCTCCGGATGCCTATAAGGCCGTCGCCGCTCTGGAACAGTATGTACAGGAATCTGGACTGGATAAGCGCTTCATTCACCTGATCAAGCTTCGTGCCTCGCAGATCAACGGCTGCGCCTATTGCGTCGACATGCATTCGAAGGAAGCGCGCCATCACGGGCTTTCCGAACAATGGATCAACCTGATGTGCGTATGGCGGGAATCGCCGGTCTACGACGCCCGTGAACGCGCCCTGCTCGGCTGGGTCGATGCGGTGACGAAGATTGCAGAAACCGGTGCACCGGACGCCGATTACGAAGCCCTGAAGGCGCATTTCTCCGAAGAAGAAATGACCAAGATCACGGTTGCGATCGGCACGATCAATATCTGGAACCGGCTTGCCGTCGGCTTCCGCAGCCAGCATCCGATCGATGCGCCACAGAAGGCAGCCTGATAGATTCTGCTTACAGGGAATTTATCCCGGTGACCGACCCGAAGGTTTCGGGTCGGTTGACTACATGGTCACTCGTGACCGGTCGTGGCCCGCGCGGCAACGGCTCCAGGCCATTTGCCCGAGAGGTCGACGCTGTTGAATATGTCGCGAACGACCTTGACGATTTCCTCTGCGGAAGAACCCTTGGCGTATTCTTCCTGCATGCGGCGTCTGACAAGCTTTTCCAAATCTGACATAGCTCACCTCATCATATCCGGCGCGAGGAGAAGTGTCGCGCCAGGACCGATCACGGGCAAGTTACGTTTTGTTTAGAATGGCTTACAGATTTGTAAGGTTAGAACCTAGAGCGCGATGTAGCGGTCGGCCCGGTGATTGATCGCGACGAAGAGATTGAGAACGATCGCACCGAGCACGGAATAGAAGACGACCGGCGGCGTGGTGACGAAGAAGGCGGCTGCCAGAACACACATGTCGATGACAAGCTGGACGAGACCAGCGCGGATGCCGAAACGCTCCTGCATATAGATGCCGAGAATGCCGACGCCGCCGAGGCTGGCGCGATGGCGATAGAGCGCAAGAAGGCCATAGCCAAGCAGCAGACCACCAAGAAGAGCTGCCCAAGCCGGATGAATGGTGGCGATTTCCATGACCTTCGGCTGCAGGCTGGTTAGAGCCGAGGTCAGGCCAATGGCAATGAAGGTCTTGATCGTGAAGGCCGTGCCGAGGCGCCTCCATGAGAGATAGAAGAAGGGCAGGTTAAGCAGGAAGAAGGCGAGACCGAAATTCACGCCGAAAGCGTAGTGAAGCAGGAAGGCGATGCCCGCGGTGCTGCCGGTCAGAAGGCCGGCGCTGGCGAGCACATAAAGACCGAGCGCGGAAACGAGGCTGCCGGAGAATATGCCCTGCACATCCTCGACCGGCGTGTGGCGCGTCGCAGTGGTGTTCCAGAAGCCGAAGGCACTGATGAGCTGGCTCATGACACGATCTCCAATAGCGGCGGCTCCGGACAGGCCGGAGGAAGAGGGATTGTAAGGATGGATGCGGCACGTGCTACGCTTTGGCGGCGCGTCGCTTCTCGCGGAATGGTTGGATTATCAGGTCTTACAAGGTTGCACGCAAGCGAAATACGTAAGCAATGCTGACCTATTTTAAAATCGCAAGAAATATGCGCTCAGTCGGTCTTGCACGTAAGGAACAGAATGCCGGAAACCGGTTTGCCGCCATCTTTGCGAATGACGGTTTTGACTGTCTCGAGGATTTCGAAGCTGTGGGCTGCTGCGAGCCCTTCGACATAGGTTTGTGAGTGGGCATAGCGCAGCGACGGCGCTAGGATGAAGCCATCACCCTCGCCGCCATCCTCGACCGAAAAGACGAAATCGGCGCCGGGCGCCGTTAGGTCGTCGACGATCGCAAAAATGCTTTCCAGATTGCCGAGATACATCAGCACATCGGCGGCGGTGACGAGATCGGCGCGGTGCGGTGCGCTGTCGGCAAAGATGCCGGAAGCTTCCGATGTCAGTGACAGATCGGCCTGGCCGAGATGGTCATAGACATGTTTTTCGGCGGCCTTCGCAAGCATGTTCTGCGACAGGTCGAAGCCTTCGAGGCGGGTGACACGAGCGTGGATTTCCGGGCCGAGCAGGCCCGTGCCGCAGCCGAGATCGACGGCGCAGTGATAATGTCGGCCGGTGGATGCGACGAGGGCGGCGAGCTTCTGCGGGACAGAATAGTCCAGTTTCTCCACGAGCGATGTCTCGAAGCGATCGGCATAATCATCGAAGAGGCGCTCGACATAGCGGCTCGACGGGTGCGCCGGCATTTCCGCATCGCCGAGCAAGGCGAGCTTGAGACCTGCGCCGAAAATATCCTCGGGGTCGAGTTCCAACGTGCGGCGATAGGCTTCGACGGCAGCGTCTGCCTTGCCTGCCTTTTCGCGGTATGTGGCAAGGCGATACCAGCCTGCGGCCCAGGCCGGCGTCAGTTCCAGTGCCTGCTCCATCAGTTCGGCCGCCGCTTCCGCTTCGCCGCCCTCATCGAGCATCTTGGCGTAATCGGCGCGACGGTCGGCGATGACGTCGCCGGAGGAAAGCTGGCTTGGCTGCATGATTGGACCCTTTGGCTGGCGGCATTTGGCTTCGGCCACAAAAAAACTCAAGTCCTATTTCAGAGGCGGTGCTGTCTTGGCGGAAAAGGCTTGCGGGCGAATCGCCGCGACCGTATCTCAAGGCAAACAGGAGATGGCGCATGTCCGATCAGGTGAACAGGTTTCTCGGCGATTCCATTGGCCGCACGATCATCAAACTTTTGGTGGTTTCGCTGATTGTCGGCTTCGTCATGGCCATCTTCGGGCTGACGCCCTGGGAACTTATCTACAACTTCCGTGATTTCGTGATCCATCTATGGCGGCAGGGCTTCTCTGCGCTTGGCCGCGTCGGCGACTATCTGATCCTCGGCGCCACCATCGTCATCCCGATCTTCATCATCATCCGTCTTTTCAGCTATCGCAAATAACATGAGCTCAATCATCCTTTCACGCCGCGGCTTGCTGCAGCTTTCAGGTCTTGCACTGGTGGCCGGCGTTGCCGGCTGCACGACGACCCCGAAATTTGCGACCACGCCTTCCAATGCCGCAGACGAGACCGCTTCCGCATTGCCGCTCGTCAACCAGCTTCGCGCCAAGAACGGCCTGCCGCCGCTCAGCGTCGATCCGCATGCAAGTGCCGCCGCGATCTTCCAGGCCAAGCGCATGGCAAGTGCGGGCAGGATGAAGCATCTGATGGGCATGACGGACAGTTTCGGCGCCCGCGTGAAGGCGAGCGGTGTTGCCCTGCCGGCCGCCGAAAATATCGCTTCTGGCCAGCAGAGCGTCGATGCGGTCGTCACAGCCTGGATCAACTCTCCCCACCATCTGGAAAATATGCTCGGGCGCTATAGTGGTCTCGGCGTTGCCGTTGCACATAATACGTCTTCCAGGAACCTGCCCTATTGGGCCATGGTGCTTTCCAGCTGAGGCGATTCCGCCTCTCTCCCCAAGAGGCGAATAATGGATACCGGCAGACCCAGAAACGCATTGGCATTCGACGTGACGCATCGGCTGGTGCTGTCGATTGCCATTCCGATGACGCTCGGCTTCATGACCACGCCACTGCTCGGCATCACCAATACCGCCGTGGTCGGCCATATGGGCGATCCGGAAGCGCTGGCGGGGCTCGCCATCGGCGCCATGCTGTTCGACCTCATCATGGGCAGCTTCAACTTCCTGCGCGCCTCGACCACCGGCCTGACGGCGCAGGCGCTCGGGCGGCGTGACGCACATGAACAGCAGGCCGTCTTCTGGCGGGCGATCGTCTCCGCGCTCGGCTCCGGCCTGGCACTTCTCGTGCTGTCACCGCTGCTGATCCTTGTTGGGCTGAAGCTGATGGGGGCAGAGGGACGGATTGCCGAGGCAACCAGCACTTATTTCTCGATCCGCATCCTTGCGGCACCGGCAGCGCTTGCCAATTACGCCCTTCTCGGCTTCGTGCTCGGCCGCGGCCAGGGCCGAACGGGGCTGCTGCTGCAGGCGCTGATCAACGGCATCAACATCCTGCTTTCCATCTATCTCGGGCTTTCGCTCGACTGGGGCGTTTCGGGCGTCGCCTGGGGCACGATGGCGGGCGAAACGGCGGGCGCGCTTGCCGGTCTCTTCATCGTGCTGCGCGGCTTCGATCGGGCACACCGGCCAAACCGGACGGAAATCTTTTCGCGCAGTAAACTCGCCGAGCTTTTCGCGCTGAACCGCGACATCCTGATCCGCACCTTTGTGCTGATCGGCTCATTCGCGATCATGACCCGCATTGGCACCAGCTTCGGCGCCATAACATTGGCGGCCAACGCAGTGCTGATGAACTTCTTCCTCCTGTCGGGCTATTATCTCGACGGACTTGCCAATGCCGCCGAGCAGATCACCGGCCGGGCGATCGGCGCGCAGTACCGGCCTGCCTTCGACCGCGGCCTGAAGCTCACGACCGTCTGGTCCTTCGGGCTGGCGGCGATCATTTCCGCCTTCTTCTACTTCGCCGGCCCCTCTCTGATCTCCGGGCTGACCAGTTCGCCAGAGGTCCAGGCAGCGGCCGAGACCTATCTGCCCTGGGCGGCGGTGACGGGGCTGACGGGTGCGCTTGCCTTCCTGATGGACGGCGTCTTCATCGGCGCGACATGGTCCGTCGACATGCGCAACCGGATGCTGATGTCCTTTGCAGGATATCTCGCCATGCTCGCCGTCTTCGTGCCGCTCTTCGGCAATCATGGCCTGTGGCTGGCGATGAATGCCTTCCTGCTGTTCCGCGGTTTCTTCCTGGCGGTACTGATCAAGCCGCGCGCGGCTCAGACGTTTCGGGCCGCCCAGTAATCGGCGCTGATATCCCTGAGATCGCGGATCGAGGCAACCTTTTCGCGGTCGAGCAACTTCGACAGACCGCGCACGATCGTGCCGGGCAGGCCCGGGCCTTCATAGACCATGCAGGAATAGAGCTGCACGAGATCGGCCCCTGCCCTGACCTTCTCCAGCGCCGTTTCGGCCGAGGAGACGCCGCCGACGCCGATGATCGGCAGGGCCGGACCGACGCGCTTGCGCATCTTGGCGAGCACGGCCGTCGATTTTTCGAACAGCGGCGCGCCGGAGAGGCCGCCGGTCTCCTTCGCCTGAACCTGATCTTTCAGGCCGTCGCGCGAAAGCGTCGTATTGGAGACGATCAGACCGTCGAGCACATGCGAGAGCGCCTCGGCGGCAATATCGTCCATTCCTTCTTCGGTGAGATCCGGAGCGATCTTCAGGAAAACCGGGATTTTCCGGCCGGCCTTTTCCGCTTCCTCGTCACGCGCGGTCAAGACTGCCGACAGGAGTGCGGCGAGGCTTTCGCGCGCCTGCAGGTCGCGCAAGCCCGGCGTGTTGGGCGAGGAAATATTGGCGGTGAAATAGCGGGCGACCGAATAGAAGCGGCGGATGCCGGCGACATAATCGGCGATCCGGTCCTCGCTATCTTTGTTAGCGCCGATATTGACGCCGACGACCCCCGCACGACCGATCTGCGAGAGACGGCGGAAGGCCGCTTCATGGCCTTCATTGTTGAAGCCGAGACGATTGATGACGGCTTCATCCTCCACCAGGCGGAAGATGCGCGGGCGCGGATTGCCGGACTGCGGCTTCGGGGTGACCGTGCCGATTTCGGTAAAACCAAAACCGAGCTTCAACAGCGCCTCCGGCACTTCCGCATTCTTGTCATAGCCTGCTGCCATGCCGAGCGGATTGGCAAAGTCGATGCCTGCAACGGTCTGGCGCAGGCGCGGGTCCGGCGCGATGCGGCAGGCAGGCACGACGCCCGATTTCAGCGCCGCGATCGACATGCCGTGCGCAGTTTCCGGATCGAAGAGGAAGAGACCCCGGCGGGCGATGCGCTTGAAAGGATCGATCACTTGGCAAGCTCCGGGAAGATGTGAAGGCCGGCATCGTCGAGCGGCAAAGGCGCTTCCCAGAGTACGGCCGAAAGCGGCAGATCGGCATAAAGATGCGGGAAGAGAGCACCGCCCCGCGAGGGTTCGAAGACCAGCTTGTCACCGAAATTGCGACCGTCGATGGCGAGGAGGACAAGGCTGGTCTGGCCGGCAAAATGCAGGGCTGCCGTCTGCTTGACCTGGTCCGCGGTCGAGAAATGGATGAAGCCGTCCTTGATATCGATGCCGGCGCCATGAAAAACGCCGGTTTGTCTGGCTTCCTGCCAGAGCGCCTCCGGCACGATCTTGTAAAGGGTCGGTGTCGCGGTCATGATGATCCTGTTGGCTCGCCTTGTTGAGAGGGGGCTGGCCTTCCTGATGAGGGCTTTGCCCCAAAGAGACGGCGATGTCCACGCCTCAGGGCGCAAAAACGGACAGGCACCACGCTTTGCGGAGGATGAGACGATGAAGGCATTTGCAATCACGCTTGCCGCCGGTCTTCTGCCGCTTGCGGCATTGGCGGCGGAGCCAGACGCAGCCCGCTTCCAGCTCGAGCGCAGCGGCGACCATTTCGTGCGCCTCGACCGGCAGACGGGGGCGATGTCGCTCTGCACCGAAAAAGACGGGGCGCTGGTCTGCCGCATGGCGGCCGATGAACGCGCCGCCTATGAGGACGAACTCGACCGGCTTGCCGATCGGGTGAGCGCGCTGGAGAAGAATATAGCCGCCCGGCCCGCCTTGCCGACGGATGCGGAAGTCGACCGCTCGATCGGCATCATGGAGCGGATGATGCGCAGTTTCATGGGTATAGTTCGGGAATTCCAGGCGGAAGACAAGGCCAATCCCCTTCCGCAGCGGAGTTGATCTGGTTATATTCATATAAGTAGGGAGTCATGTTCGTGCGGGGGAGCCGGACAGGACCGACGGGATCGAACTCTTGGGAGGGAGTTTTCGATGCAGGAACAGACCATCATCATCGCTGACGACCACCCGCTTTTCCGCGACGCGTTGCGGCAGGCGGTGACCGGCATGGAAGGACGGCAGGCGATCATCGAAGCCGGGGATTTCTCCGCGGCAAGAACGGCTGCGGGCGAGCACCCGGATGCGGACCTGATGCTGCTCGATCTTGCCATGCCTGGAGTCAGCGGTTTTTCCGGCTTGATGGCGCTGCGCTCCGAATTCATCAGCCTGCCGATCGTCATCATCTCGGCGACCGATGACACCACGACAATCCGCCGGGCGCTGGAGCTCGGCGCTTCCGGTTTCATTTCGAAATCCTCGGGCATCGAGGATATCCGCCACGGCATCCTGACAGTGCTCGCGGGCGACATTGCCACGCCGGAGAACTATCGCGACGGACAGGAACAGGACCCCGATGTCGCCGACCTCATCCATCGCCTGCACACGCTGACACCGCAGCAGAGCCGGGTGCTGACCATGCTCGGCGAAGGGCTCCTGAACAAGCAGATCGCCTACGAACTCGGCGTTTCCGAAGCGACGATCAAGGCACATGTCTCGGCAATCCTCCTGAAGCTCAACGTCGATAGCCGCACGCAGGCGGTCATCCAGCTCGGCAAGATCAACATGGCGATGGTCGCCTGAGCCTGCGCATCCTCGAGACAGGATTTTATTCCTCATTTTCGCTTTACTCGGGGAAGTGCCTCGGTTAATCTGCCGGCGATAGAAAGCGGCCGGATGGACCGCGGAACCGGACGCATATGCTGTCACATGACCAGATCTGGGGAGCGATCGACAGGCTTGCCGAACGGCACGACCTGACGCCGTCTGGTCTTGCGCGGCGGGCGGGTCTCGATCCGACCTCCTTCAACAAATCCAAGCGGCTCTCGGCAGACGGGCGCCTGCGCTGGCCTTCGACGGAATCCATCGCCAAGGTGCTGGAGGCGACGGGGGCGAGCATGGAGCAGTTCCTTGGCTTCATGCGGCCGGGGGGTGCTGCCGCCGCCAGCATGCCGGAAGGTATTTTTGCCTCGCAGGGGAGCTCCATTCCGCTGCTCGGCTTTGCGCAGGCGGGCGCCGGCGGCTTTTTCGACGATGGCGGCTTTCCTGCGGGCCAGGGCTGGGATGTGGTGGAATTTCCGGCTGGCCCCTCGCAGAAGGCTGGCGTCTATGCGCTCGAGGTCCAGGGCGAAAGCATGATGCCGCTCTATCGCGACGGCGATGTGCTGATCGTGGAGCCCGGCGCGCAGGTGCGCCGCAACGACCGTGTCGTCGTCAAGACACGCGAGGGCGAGGTCATGGCCAAGGTGCTTCTGCGCCAGAGCCCGCGCTCCATCGAACTTTTGTCGCTCAATCCCGAACACCCTAACCGGACAATCGAGCTTTCTGACATCGAATGGATTGCCCGTATCATCTGGGCCAGCCAATAGGAAAATAATCATGCGCCCTGCAGCCTTGATCACAGGTATCGCGGGGATGGCGGTCGTGGTCGGCCTGCTCTTGGCCGGGCAAGCGCGGCTCAATGGCAGCGGGGGGCCGGCATCTGATGCCGATGCCGGAAATGTCGCCGCGGCCCTGCCCGATGCGACCGCCGATGTGGCAAAGCCGCCTGCATCGCTCACGGATGAAGATGCCGAATTGATCGCCCGGGCAACGGAGTTTGCGCCAACCGAGCCGGCAGCGGCTCCATCCGAAACTCCAGCAAGAGCTTCTTCCGAGAATGCGCCAGCGGGGGCAACCGCGCAAAGCACTCCGACACCGACGGAGACGCCATCAGCTGCGCCCGCCGGAAAGGACAGCGTGGAACTGCTGCGACCGACGGTGGAGAGCGCCGGTATTCTCTCCTTCGGCAAACGCAGGCTGCAGATTGCCAATATCATCGAGACGCCCGCCGACAAGAGCTGCGGATCGGATGGCAAGCAGTGGCCGTGCGGCATGATGGCGAAGACGGCGCTGCGGCTTTACCTGCGCAACCGCACGATCGATTGCGATCTGCCTTCCGATGCATGGGAGGACATGGCAAGTGCGGCCTGCCGGCTCGGGCAGCAGGATATCGGCACATGGCTGGTTGAAAACGGCTGGGTGGAGGCGCAGCCGGGCTCACCGCTTGCCGCTGCCGGCGAAAAGGCAAAACTGGCAAAACAAGGCATTCACGGCGAGGATCCGCGCCGCCGGCCGGCGGCGGCGCCCCGGCCTGAAACCGCCGCTCCCTTGTAATAGAGACCGCCAATTCCTAATCTCCGCTCATCGAAGAGGGAATCAGACATGAATAAGCCGCTTTCCGCCCATGACGCGCTGATCTATGTGATGGTGATGGCATCCGCTGTCGACAGCACGATGAACGACCGGGAAATGGAGAGGATCGGTCAGCTCATCGGCTTCCTGCCGGTTTTCCGCGATTTCGACGACGACAATCTGATTTCCATCGCCCGCGACTGCGCCTCGTTGCTGGCCGGTCCTGAAGGGCTTGACGTCGTGCTGGAGACCGTTCGCGATACGCTGCCTGCCCGCCTCTATGACACGGCTTATGCACTTGCAGTCGAAGTCGCCTCGGCCGACCTTTCCGTCAAGGCCGAAGAATTGCGGCTGCTCAGCCTGCTGCGCGACCGTCTCGGCCTCGACAAGCTGACCTGCGCCGCCATCGAGCGCAGCGCGATCGCCCGCTTCCGCAAGGGCTAAAGCTTCATCGGGTTTAGAGCATTTCCGTTTTTCTTCGAAACACGGAAATGCTCTATCTATTTGTTTTTGCGCAATTCCGGACGCAAAACCGCTACACACTTTTGCTGGAATTGCTAGTAGAGCCCGTAAGGGAAATAACGCAGATAGATTTCCTGCAGGCGGCCGTTGCGCGAGAGCGTTGCCAGCGCATGGTCGATCGCTGCCGTCAGCACGCTGTCGTTCTGGCGCAGCATGATCGTCATTCCCTCGCCCAGGAAATGCTCGGACATATACGGACCGTCGAACAGGGCGCAGCATTTGTCCGAGGCTGACGAAGCGACCCAGAAGGAAAGCTGCAGCGCATCGGCAAAGGCAGCATCGATCTTGTGTTCCTTCAAGGCCGTCAGCAGCGCTTCCTTATTGTCGAAGGGCTGAGCCTTGATGGCCGGAAAAAAGGCCGCAAGCATCGCCTCATGCACGGTGCCCTTGACGACGCCGACGGAATGGCCGGCGAGGCCGGCAGCCGTCGTTCCGGTCACCGAGGCGGCCGTATTGCGGACGAAGCGGGCCGGCATCATCAGATAAGGGCGGGAGAAGAGGAACTCGCGGCGCAGCTCGGGCGTGACGGCAAGGCCGGCAATGACGGCATCACCCTGTAAGCCGGCGAGCGCTTTCTGCAGGTCGGCAAAGGGCAGCGCCTGGATCTGGCATTTGTCGGCGATCTCCAGCTCGGTGCAGATCTCGCGGGCGAGATCGACGTTGAAGCCGGAGAGCTTGCCGTTCTGGTCGGTGAAATTGAAAGGCGGGAAGTCCACCGAGGTCAGGAAACGCAGGCGCACGAGCGAGGAGAGATCAGGCTTTGCCAGCCGCTCGCGGGAATCGAAGAGCAGAGGCACGGACAGGCCCGATTGCTGCGCAAAAGCGGAAAAAGCCGAAAGCAGGACAACCGAGAACAGGCAGAGGATGAAAATCCCTACGCGAGCCATAAACGCCGGTTTAGATTGCACCATTATGACCTGCCTAGAGATTACATACGGGTTTGCCGCTCCGCCGAGCTGTAACAGAATCATCCCTTGTGGGGAATATGGCCGAGCCGTTCCGCTCGCTGCCAGAGGCGCAAAACAGAAGCTCGCTCTGCCTTCAAAGCTGACTTTTCAAGAGCGCCATCCAACACAGATCACTTCAATATTCCGGGGAACGCATCTTGCGATCCCTGCGAGGATCACAACCGCGCCCCTTGAAATTAACAGCAGTCACATGCCCTTGTTAGCGCGGAATTAAGCAATATCCGCTCTTATTTGCTGCGACGACACCGACCTCACCGGCCGACCGCATGATGCGCATGTCGAACCTCTCAAGGTATCTCCCGCCACCGCAATACCGAAGAATTGTTCCGCAACAAATGATTTCAAAAGCGCCGGGTGCGCAACACACCCGGCCAATCGGGTGACATTTCCATGCTGAAACATCTGAAAATCCGCACAAAAGTCATATCGGTCGTGGCGCTCCTGGGGCTGATCACCATGGCCGGACTGGTCTACGTCATGTCCGAGTTCCGCCAAGCGGACGCGACCTACAGCGCCTTCATCGATCACGAGGCGCTGGCCTCGATGCAGAGCGCGCGCGCCAGCGCATCGGTCGTCGCCTCGGTGCTGCAGGTGAGCCTGCTTACCAACATGAAGCCCGATACGCCGGAATTCCAAACGGCGCTCGCCACACCGAGCAAGCTGCCGCAGGCACGCGACCGCATGAAGCAGGCGCTGGCGCTTGTGCCCAGCCGCAAGGCGGCGATAGATGAAATCCAGGCAGGTATCGATGAAATCGAAACTCTGGCGAACAAGATCATCGAGCAGAGCAAGGCCAAGGACAGCGCCGGCGCCCTGGCGAATGTCGGCCTGATCAACGCCAAGCTCAACGCACTGACGCCGAAGATGATCGCCAACAACGATGCGATGATGGCGATGCTCAATGACGGCGGCGACGCTCTTTCGGCTTCCGTTAACGGGCGGATCGTCTTCTGTTTCATTCTGATCGGCATTGCGGTTCTCGCAGCTGTCGGCATCAGCGTGGCCGTGGCACAGATCGGCATCGCCGGCCCCATGATGCAGCTGCGCCTGCGCATGACGCGGCTTGCCGAAGGCGATACCGCGAGCGAGATCGGCGGTCTCGACCGCGGCGACGAGGTCGGCCAGATGGCCAAGGCCGTCTCGATCTTCCGCGACAACGCGATCGAGCGTGCCCAGATCGAGGCGCGCGCCGAAGCCGACCGCAGCCTCAGCGACAACGAGCGCCGCGAACGCGAAACGCAGAAGGCCGCGGAAGCCGCCGATCTCGAGCGTGCGGTCAATGCGCTCGGAGACGGCCTGCGCCGGCTCTCGGCGGGCGACCTACTCTCGCATATCGAAACGCCTTTCGTCGCGCATCTCGACGAGTTGCGCCAGGACTTCAACAATTCGGTCGAGAAGCTCAACGAAACCCTGCACACAGTCGGCTCCAACGCCCGTGCCATCAGCGCCGGCGCCAACGAGATCCGGTCGTCTGCCGACGAGCTTTCAAAGCGCACTGAACAGCAAGCCGCTTCCGTCGAAGAAACGGCAGCAGCCCTCGAGGAGATCACCATAACGGTGAAGGACGCGGCAAAACGTGCCGAAGAGGCAAGCCAACTCGTCGCCCGCACCCGCCTTGGTGCCGAGAGATCCGGCGACGTCGTCCGCAAGGCGGTCGCTGCCATGCATCAGATCGAGCAGTCCTCCGTCGAGATCGGCAATATCATCGGCGTCATCGACGATATCGCCTTCCAGACCAACCTGCTGGCGCTGAACGCCGGTGTCGAAGCAGCCCGCGCCGGTGAAGCCGGCAAGGGCTTTGCCGTCGTCGCTCAGGAAGTGCGTGAACTCGCCCAGCGCTCTGCAAACGCCGCCAAGGAAATCAAGGCGCTGATCAACACGTCAGGCACGCATGTGCAGACCGGCGTTTCGCTGGTCGGCGAAACGGGCAAGGCGCTCGATGAGATCGTCCACGAGGTGCAGGAGATCAACCAGCACGTCCATGCAATCGCCGAGGCCGCCCGCGAGCAGTCGACCGGCCTGCAGGAGATCAATACAGCCGTCAACACCATGGACCAGGGCACGCAGCAGAATGCCGCCATGGTCGAGGAATCCACTGCGGCAAGCCATAGCCTTGCCACGGAAGCGACGGCGCTGAACAACCTGCTCGGCCAGTTCCGCCTGACAGGCACCGGCGGCTTCGTCGCAAGCGCGCCGATCTCGACGGCACCGGCCGCGCCGCGCGCTGCCGCACGGCCGACCGCCAGAGCCCCGGTCCGCGTTGCCGAAAGCACCGCACGCCCGAAGGCTTCGCCCGCACGCGCCCTCGGCCAGAAGCTCGCCAGCGCTTTCAGTGCGAATAGCTCAGCCCCCGCCAGCAGCCAGGAAGCCGATTGGACGGAATTCTGAGCTGATGACATGATTGAATGAGAATGGGCGGCTTCGGCCGCCCATTTCGTTTCAGGTTCTTGTTCAGGATGATGGACGCCAGCCGACTTCGACAAGAAGATTGCCGGGCGCGGTGCAATAGAAGAGCCAGCCGCCGCGAATGGCAGCGGGCGGTCCGGAAACGGCGGCGTCATCCGCCGCCAGGCGAATATGGAGCTGATCGACATCCGATCTTTCAGCAAGGACAAAGCCGATATGATAGGTCTGCCATCGCAACTCGACCTGATCGGCACCGCCGAATTTCGGCAGCGGGCGGCTCAAGACGATCTCCGTTCCCTGGTCGTCATGAAGGATCGCCCGGCCGATCCGTTCGTTCATCTCCCGCAATTCCAGACCGAAATAACGCAGGAAAAAATCCGCCGTAGCGGCAATATCGGGCACGTAGAAATCAAGATGGTTCAAACGCATGTTGTCTCCTTTGAGAATAAAATCCCGGAGGAGTGCGTCTCTAACGCTCCGCATGCCGCCGGGACGCCGCATCGCATGCGGGCCACGTCGCGGGTTCTCGTGTGAAACACGGAGCAGAGCTTCCGATGATGGAAGGGACCGGGCTTACCTTATCCGGTCCTGCCTTTTTCGACAGCGTTGCTCTAGCAGATCGCGCCACGAGCGGCAACATGGTCGGCCGATTCACTTTCACCAAGCAGTAAACTTGGTCGCAAAGCTCTTCTCGAAGGGTTGAAGACACCGGCGCCGTTTGTGTCGTGAGCTTTCGTCGATTTGCGGTAGAATGGCACCGTGCTGCGGAAAGAAAGGCATCCAACATGAAACTGATCGCACTTGGCCTGATCAGCGCGCTGGCGCTCGCCGGCTGCACCACTGTCGAGTATAACGGCCCGGGCATCGAGCCTATTCCGGGCAGCATCACCTACAACGGCCAGCCGCGCACCAAACTCACGAAATCCCCTATTGGATCGACCTTCCCGCACAATTTCATCGACCAGTACGGCCGGCAGGTCGAGGAGACCTATATCATCCGCCCGGATCGGACGCTGGCGATCGCACACCGCCAATATCGGCCGATCAACATTTTCGGACGTGATTGAGAGGAGCAGTTGGAGCGGGTGAAGGGAATCGAACCCTCGTATTCAGCTTGGGAAGCTGCTGCTCTACCATTGAGCTACACCCGCCAACCGTTTGAGACTTCCAACAGATGGCCGCCGCTGTCAAGTCGCGGCATCACCGCAGATCAGATGCGGAAATGCTTCGAGAGCTTGAGACCCTGGGCCTGATAGTTGGAGCCGAGACCTGAGCCATAAAGGCTCGAAGGCTGTTCCTGCATGTGTTCGTAGATCAGGCGGCCGACGATCTGGCCGTCTTCGAGGATGAAGGGCACTTCGTGGCTGCGCACTTCCAGCACTGCGCGGCTGCCGCGCCCGCCGGCGGGGGCGTGGCCGAAGCCGGGATCGAAGAAGCCGGCATAGTGGACACGGAATTCGCCGACGAGCGGGTCGAAGGGCGTCATTTCCGCCGCATAGTCAGGCGGGACATGTACGGCCTCGCGCGAGACGAGGATATAGAACTCATCCGGATCGAGGATCAGTTCGTTGCGGCCGCGGCTGTAGAGCGGCTCCCAGAAATCGTAGATATCGTGCTGTGCCTTCTTGTCGACGTCGACGACGGCGGTGTGGTGCTTGCCGCGATAGCCGATCAGGCCGTCCTTGTCGCCCGTCAGATCGATCGACAGCGCGATGCCGCCGCCGGAGACGTTCGGCTGCTTGGCGGCGACGAGCGTTTCCGTCTCGTGCAGCTTCAGAAGATCCGGCTCGCTCAGAACCGAATGGCCAACGCGGAAGCGGATCTGTGACAGTCGCGAGCCGCGGCGCACGACGATGGGGAAAGTGCGCGGGCTGATTTCGAGATAGAGCGGGCCGGAATAGCCTGCCGGGATCTTGTCGAATTCCTGCGCGTAATCGGTGATGACGCGGGTGAAGATATCGAGACGGCCGGTCGAGCTCTTCGGATTGGCCGAAGCCGACATGTTGGCCGGCAGATCGAGATGCTCCATCAGCGGTACGATATAGACGCAGCCGGTTTCCAGCACCGCGCCTTCGCTGAGGTCGATGACATGAAGGCTCAGGCGGTCAAGCTTGTCCGAGACGAGATGGGAAGGACCGGGCATGAAGCTGGCGCGCACGCGAAAAGCCTTGGCGCCCAGCCGCAGATCCAGGCTGGCGGGCTGGACCTGGTCACGATCAAGCTCGCGCTCGCTTTGAAGACGCCCCGTTTCAAACAGCGCGGCAATTGCGCGGTCAGCCAAAATTCCAGTTTCGCGAGCCATCATGCTCCATCCATAATCCGGTCCTGACAAAACCAAAGTCGGGGAATTGACGCAAGCGCAGAACGGCAGTATTGCAAATTTATCCCGTGGTGATTTGGCCGGTCGGCTTGCAGCCACGTTAAATAAGTGGCTAAAAAGACCGGGTGTGAAACCGGTCTGCTTTTGCGGCCGGTTTTTTTGTTGTTTGAAAGTGGTGATGGCATGAGCAAGACCTGGCGCCCGGCAACCCAACTCGTCCACGGCGGAACGCTGCGCTCGCAGTATGGCGAGACTTCAGAGGCAATCTATCTCACGCAGGGCTTCGTCTACGAGACGTCTGAAGCCGCCGAAGCGCGCTTCAAGGGCGAGACCGAAGGTTTCATCTATGCGCGCTATGGCAGCCCGACCAATGACATGTTCGAAAAGCGCATGTGCATGCTGGAAGGCGCTGAAGATGCCCGCGCCACGGCATCCGGCATGGCCGCCGTCACAGCCGCCATCCTCTGCCAGCTGAAGGCGGGCGATCATATCGTCGCGGCGCGCGCGCTCTTCGGCTCCTGCCGCTGGGTGGTCGAGACGCTGGCGCCGAAATACGGCATCGACTGCACGCTGATCGACGGTCGCGACCTCGAAAACTGGGAAAAGGCTGTTACACCGAAGACCAAGGTGTTCTTCCTGGAAAGCCCGACCAACCCGACGCTGGAAGTGATCGATATCGCCGGTGTCGCCAAGCTTGCTAACCAGATCGGCGCAAAGGTCGTCGTCGACAACGTCTTTGCGACGCCGCTCTTCCAGAAGCCCTTAGAACTCGGCGCCCATATCGTCGTCTATTCCGCAACCAAGCACATTGACGGCCAGGGCCGCTGCCTCGGCGGCGTCGTTCTCTCCGACAAGGAATGGATCGACGAGAACCTGCACGACTATTTCCGCCATACAGGCCCGGCGATGTCGCCCTTCAATGCCTGGACGCTGCTGAAGGGCATCGAGACGCTGCCGCTGCGCGTCAAGCAGCAGACACAGAATGCCGCGAAGATCGCCGACTTCCTGGCCGAGCAGAACAAGGTCGCCAAGGTCATCTATCCCGGCCGCAAGGACCATCCGCAGGCCGATATCATCGCCAAGCAGATGTCGGGCGGCTCGACACTCGTCTGCTTCGAGCTGAAGGGTGGCAAGGAGGCGGCCTTCGCGCTGCAGAACGCGCTTGATATCGTCAAGATCTCCAACAATCTCGGCGACTCCAAGAGCCTGATCACCCATCCGGCCACGACCACGCACAAGAACCTGACGGACGAAGCCCGCGCCGAACTCGGCATTTCGCCGGGCACGGTACGCCTCTCGGCCGGCATCGAAGACACCGACGATCTGGTCGAGGATTTCGCCCGCGCTCTGGCCAAGGTCTCGGCCTGATCTTCTTCTCCATCGGCCCGAAAATCGGCATCGATTTTCGGGCCGTGGAAGGGTTTCAAAGAGTAGAGCGCCAAGGATCATGCCGCGACCGCAGCATTTGCCTTGAAATTAACACTGAGAGTTAGGCTTAATGAACGAAAGGCGGTCCAACCGGGGGTGGTGAGGCCGCGATCACTGTACCGTTTCTTGACGGGAGAGGCCTCGTATAAGATACGGGTAACATATCCTGACTAAGGTGTAAGGCATGTATCGCGCCCTCACACGAGATATCGAAGTCGTCGTCGAGCCGTTTTATCTGGAGGAGCAATCCGATCCGGAGGACGATCGTTACGTCTGGGGTTATCGCGTGGTGATCAGCAATAATTCCGACATCGCCGTGCGTCTCGTCAACCGCTACTGGAACATTACCGACCAGAACGGGCAGATCGACGAGGTCAGCGGCCCCGGCGTCGTCGGCGAGCAGCCACGGCTGCAGCCGGGCGACACCTATGAATATTCCTCGGGTTGCCCGCTGGATACGCCGTCCGGCCTGATGTTCGGCCACTATCAGATGGAAACGGACGAAGGCGAGATGTTCGATGTCGACATACCCGCCTTCTCCCTGGATTCACCCGGCCTGCTCAGGGTGCTGAACTAAAGCATGTCGCGATCTTTCAGATTCGCTTCCCACGCTTTAGCTCCTTGTTTTCACGCATGTCGTTATCGCAAAACCGCCGCACACTTTTGCGCGACATGCTTTAGAGCCGTTCCCAGTCACTCCGCCGCGGCAACCTCGTGCACCGGGAAGCGGTAGGTCGTGGAGCAGAACTCGCAGGTGACCGCGATCTCGCCGTTTTCCTGGCTCTCCTCGATCTCCTCAGCGCTGAAACCCTTCAGGACGCCGCCGATCTTTTCCCGCGAACAGCTGCAGCGATCGAAGACGGCACGCGGATCGTAGACACGCACGCCGCGCTCATGAAAGAGGCGGAACAGCAGGCGTTCAGTGCCGACCTGCGGATCGGTCAGTTCATCGGCATCGACGGTTTCGACGAGCGAGCGGGCTTCCGTCCAGGCATCATCCTCGACATGCGCGCGGGCAGTGTCGCCATCGCCGCCATGAAGATCGGGCTGGCGCATGCGCTCCGGCGCTTCCGGCAGGAACTGGGCGACGAGGCCCCCTGCCCGCCAGCGATGACGCGGCTTGCCGTTCTCGTCGCGGTCGAAGAGTTCAGCGGCGGCAAGGCGCACGCGTGTCGGGATCTGCTCCGACTGGCGGAAATAGACACCGGCAATGTCTTCCAGCGAGGTACCGTCAAGTGCCACGATGCCCTGATAGGGCTGACTGAACTTGCCCTGATCGATGGTGAAGGCGAGCACGCCCTTGCCGAGAAGCTGTTCCGGCTCGGTTTCGCCTGCCGCAATCGCCTTGTCGAGCGAGGCCTGATCGAAGCGGGCATAGGCCCGGACGTTTTCCGGCGTGGAGAAATCGGCAACCAGGAGATCGACGGGACCGTCGCTCTTGGTCTGGACAGTGAACTTGCCCTCGAATTTCAGCGAGGTGCCGAGCAGCACCGTGAGCACCACCACCTCTGCCAGAAGGCGGGCGACGGGCGTGGGATAGTGATGGCGTTCGAGGATTGAATCCAGCATCGGGCCGAGCTGGACGGCGCGACCGCGCACATCCAGCCCTTCCACCTGGAAGGGGACGACATGATCATCGCCGGCGAAATCGAACTCGCCGAGGGCGGCGGCAGCTTCTGCCATGGCTTTCACTCCTGTTTTGTCAGAGCAGCCGGCTAGCGCACCGGCTGCTTGCGCAGCCGCGAGTTTAGGACTCGCGACATCCGATTATGGTTCAGATCGCGCCCAGGCACCAAGCAAGAATCGACTTCTGCGCATGAAGGCGGTTTTCCGCCTCATCGAAGACCACGGATTGCGGGCCATCGATCACCTCATCCGTCACCTCCTCGCCGCGATGGGCGGGGAGGCAATGCATGAACAATGCATCTTTGCCGGCCTGCGCCATCAAATGCGCGTTGACCTGATAAGGCTGGAAGACATTGTGACCGCGAGCCCGATGTTCCTGATTCATGGAGACCCAGGTATCGGTCACCACACAATCGACGCCGGCGACCGCACGGTCAGCATCATGGTAAAGCATGATTTCGGCGCCCTCATTGCGGGCCCAGTTCAGATAGTGATCCTTCGGCTCGGAACCAAGGGGTACGGCCATGTTCATGCGGTAGCCGAAACGGGCAGCCCCTTCCACGAGGGAATGCAGCACGTTGTTGCCGTCGCCCGTCCAGGCGATCGTCTTGCCCTTGATCGGGCCGCGATGCTCTTCGAAGGTCATGATATCGGCCATGATCTGGCAGGGATGGGTGTCGTCCGTCAGCGCGTTGATGACAGGCACCGTGGCGTGCTCGGCAAGCTCCAGCATACGGCTGTGGTCGGTCGTGCGGATCATGATGGCATCGACATAACGCGACAGGACCTTGGCGGTGTCGCCGATCGTCTCGGCGCGGCCGAGCTGCATTTCGGTGCCGGACAGGAACAAGGTCTCGCCGCCGAGCTGGCGCATGCCGACATCGAAGGAGACGCGGGTTCGCGTGGACGGTTTTTCGAAGATCATGGCGAGCATCTTGCCGGCGAGCGGCTTGTCACCGCTACCTGCCTTGAAAGCCTGCTTTCGCAGCTTGGCATCGTCCATGATGGTTCTGAGGTCGGACGTGGTGACTGCAGAGAGATCGAGGAAGTGTTTGGGGGAAGCCATTGTTCGTTACCTGCTACGCCCGCCGGCGGGCGGGGCAATGTCCTATCAAGCGGTCTTCTTGACCTTGGCGGCACGGATGCTTTCGGCAGCGCGTTCGAGACGGGAAAGACCCTCGCGCGCCTCCTCGGCGGTTACGACCAGCGGCGGCAGCAGGCGGATGACATTATCGCCTGCCGGGATTGCCAGAAGGTGTGCTGCGCGGATCTCCTTCAAGAGTTCTGCCGAGGGAATGGCAGCCTTGACGCCGAGCAGCAGACCTTCGCCCCTGATATCTTCGATCACATCGGGATAACGATCCTTGAGCGATGCAAGGCCCTGGCGGAAGATCAGAGTGACATCGCGCACGTGCTGCAGGAAGCCCTCGGCCAGGATAACATCGAGGACCGCGTTACCGACGGCCATGGCCAGCGGATTGCCGCCGTAGGTGGAACCATGCGTGCCGGCCTTCATGCCCGAGGCTGCTTCTGCGGTCGCAAGGCAGGCGCCAAGCGGGAAGCCGCCGCCGATACCCTTGGCGACCGCCATGATATCAGGCGTTATACCCGACCATTCATGGGCGAAGAGCTTGCCGGTGCGGCCGACGCCGGTCTGGACCTCGTCGAGGATGAGCAGCAGGCCATGCTCGTCGCAGAGCTGGCGGAGCGCCTTCATGAATTCCGACGTCGCCGGACGGACGCCGCCCTCGCCCTGCACCGGCTCGATGAGGATGCCGGCCGTCTTGTCGGTGATAGCGGCACGGACAGCCTCGACATCGCCGAAGGGCACCTGATCGAAACCGGGGGTCTTCGGGCCGAAACCTTCGAGATACTTTTCCTGGCCGCCGGCGGCGATCGTCGCCAGCGTGCGGCCATGGAAGGCGCCTTCGAAGGTGATGATATGGAAGCGCTCGGGATGACCCTTGGAGAACTGGTACCGGCGTGCCGTCTTGATGGCGCATTCGAGCGCCTCGGCGCCCGAATTGGTGAAGAACACCTTGTCGGCGAAAGTGGCATCCGTCAGGCGCTTGGCGAGCTTCTCCTGTCCCGGCACCTCATAGATATTGGAGAGATGCCAGACCTTGTCGGCCTGATCCTTGAGGGCGGCCACGACATGCGGATTGCCATGCCCCACGGAGGTAACGGCAACGCCCGCGCCGAAGTCCAGATATCGCTCGCCTGTTTCGGTGATCAGCCACACGCCTTCGCCTCGCTCGAACCGCAATGGGGCACGAGAATAGGTGTCATAAAGCGGCGAGGCTTCAGCCATGGCGCGATCTCCTGATCAGGTTCTGAGGCACCGGACTCCGGCTAAGAAAACCAGGTCCGAAAAATTAAAAATGCCGCCTTTCGGCGGCCTGGATCACTATTTACTTTTCGCACTGCAATGTCAACAAAACTGAGGATTTAGCGCATGCGTCAAGCCTGCAATCGGCTTTACAGGTCTATCAACAGCTAATGTTGCAGAAATGACTCTCTCGGGAAGCAAGTTGGGGAAAACCTCGAATTCGGATTCATCGGATTCCTGCGACTCTTGTCACAGAGTCAGGCTCACACTAGGTTAAAGTTCAATTACTAGACTGCATGCGGCGGAACTAGTCACCAAAATTGATCAGGCGTTTCTTGCTTCGGAGACTTCCGAGGCAACGGTGAGGGATTCTGCCATCACCAACGCGAAAGGTGGAGACAGGGCAATGAACTGGACAGACGAGCGTGTCGAGAAGCTCAAGAAGCTTTGGTCGGAGGGGCTGAGCGCCAGCCAGATCGCTGCGCAGCTTGGCGGCGTCAGTAGAAACGCTGTTATCGGCAAGGTTCACCGGCTCAGTCTTCCCGGCCGCGCCAAGGCCGGCGGCACGGCAACCGCCGCGCGCGCACCGAAGCGCAATACGTCGGCTCCGCGCGCGCCGAACTATGCGTCTCGCATCACCACCCGCACCGTTACCCGCCAGCAGGGCGCAACGATGCTGAAGGAAGAGATCGAGATCGAAACGGTCGAGGAAATGGAATACGTGCCGGCCAAGAACGTGGTCGTGCCGATCTCCCGCCGCCTCGGCCTGACGGAACTGACGGAGCGCACCTGCAAGTGGCCGGTCGGCGATCCGATGAAGGACGATTTCTATTTCTGCGGCTGCGACTCCCCGGATTCCTCGCCCTACTGCAATTATCACCAGCGCCTCGCCTACCAGCCGGTCAGCGAGCGCCGCAAGGCTGTCCGGGTCGGCTGACCCACGATTTTCCAACAGACGCAAAGTACCATCACCCCTCCTCGCCTTGCGCGGAGGGGTGATTTTTTAGCCGGCACAGGAGGGCTGGAAAACGGCTCCTGACCACGACTATTTGTCGGAGGCCGATCTCTGCCGTCCGTTCGCCATGCCGGACAATGCGAACTTATGTGGCCAAGGCCACCAAGCGTCTCAGCCCCAGACTGGCATGGAATGGTGGTCATGGCGCCGTAGCGCGATTTTCTGATACAGATGCGGTATTCTTGTCGAGTAGCACGGCGCAAACAGTCGCTCGGGGGTGCCAATGGAGATCGATCCAAAGCGGATGACAATCGGATTCGTCGGGACGGGCACGATTACCGACGCCGTCGTCACCGGATTGGGCAAGACAGCGTTTCGCGACACACCGATCGTGCTGTCACCGCGCAGCGCAAGCGTCGCGGCCCGCCTCGCGGAGGCAAACCGGAATGTATCGATCGCTTTGGGCAACCAGGATGTTCTCGACCGCTCCGATCTCGTATTTCTGGCAGTGAGGCCGCAAATTGCCGAGGAGGTCATCCGCTCGCTCCGATTTCGGCCGGGCCACCATGTCATCAGCTTTGTCGCGGCCACGCCAATGGATCAACTGCTGGCGTGGATCGATGAGCCGGTTCGCCTGAGCCTGGCAATTCCACTTCCGTTCGTTGCAGATCTCCAGGGGGCGACCGCGATCTACCCGCCCGACGAGGTTTCCCACGCCCTCTTTTCGGCGCTCGGAACGGCGATCCAGGTTGAAGACAAGCAGGAGTTCGAGCTTCTCGCGGTGGCAAGCTGCCTGATGGCCAGCTATTTCGGCATCCTGGACGCGACGTCGACCTGGCTCCAGAGCAAGGGGCTTTCGGGAACGGCTGGCGACGCCTACCTCCGTCAATTGTTTTCCGGCCTCGCCCATGCTGCCCGATCAAAACCTGTGGCGAGTTTTGATGAACTCATCGGCGAGCATTCGACCAAGGGCGGATTGAATGAACAGGTGCTCGAGGACTTTCGCGAGTTCGGCGGCACTGCGGCTTTGCAAAAGGCTCTTGATCGAATTCTTGTGCGCATCCGTCTGTAGAAAGCAGATCCTCTCGAGGTTCGCTTTCTGCGCCTGGTGTCGGCTTTCATGAGCTAGGGGTGCCAGATATGCAAACGGGCCGCCCGGCAAGCGAGCGACCCGTCTGGACCTCCGATCACTCGGATTAAGCTTCCATGGAATATCCCGCGCCGCGGACGGTGCGGATGACATCCTGCATGTTGGAGAAATTCAGCGCCTTGCGCAGGCGGCCGACATGGACGTCGACAGTGCGTTCGTCCACATAGATATCGTGGCCCCAGACGCCATCGAGGAGCTGCGAGCGGGAGAAGACCCTGCCCGGCGACGACATCAGGAATTCGAGCAGGCGGAATTCGGTCGGGCCGAGGCGGACTTCGCGGCTCTTGCGATGGACGCGATGGGTTTCGCGATCGAGCTCGATATCACCACATTTCAGAACCGTCGACAGCACCTCCGGACGGGCGCGGCGCAGCATCGCCTTGACGCGGGCAACGAGTTCCGGCGTGGAGAAGGGCTTGACGACATAGTCGTCGGCGCCGGTCGAGAGACCGCGAACGCGCTCGCTCTCTTCGCCGCGTGCCGTCAGCATGATGATCGGCAGGCGCTCGGTTTCCGGCCGCATGCGCAGCCGGCGGCAGAGCTCGATGCCGGAGACGCCGGGCAGCATCCAGTCCAGGATGAGCAGGTCCGGCGTGCGCTCCTGAAGCCGGATTTCGGCCTCGTCGCCACGAAGGATCGTATCCACCTCGAAACCTTCAGCTTCGAGGTTGTAGCGGAGAAGCACGCTCAGCGCCTCTTCATCTTCAACAACTGCAACTCTTGGGATCATGCGTGTCAGTCTCCTAATGCATGATCCTTAAACCGGGGGTGATTTAAGCGGGGGGACCATGCAGGAACTCGGAATGGGCTGCGACCCATGCGCGCCCCAGCGGGGCGCGCACATAATCGGCAGTTCAGGATTACTCCGTCACCGCACCAACGGTATTGGCGCTGTCGTCCTTCGGACGCTCGCCTTCCGGCTGGGCGCCAGTTGCCATGTAGTAGATCGTCTCGGCAATGTTGGTCGCATGGTCGCCGATGCGCTCGATGTTCTTGGCGCAGAAGAGAAGATGCGTGCAGCTCGTGATGTTGCGCGGATCTTCCATCATGTAGGTGAGGAGTTCGCGGAACAGCGAGGTGTACATCGCGTCGATCTCATCGTCGCGCTCGCGGATGGACTTGGCCTTGTCGGCCGAGCGATTGGTGTAGACGTCGAGCACTTCCTTGAGCTGGACGAGTGCCAGTTCGGAGAGATGCTCGAGACCGCGGGCGAGCTTGCGCGGAACGCCGGTGCTCTGGACGGCGATGACGCGCTTGGCCGTGTTCTTGCCGAGATCGCCGACGCGCTCGAGGTCGGCGGCGATGCGGATCGAACCCATGATCTCACGAAGGTCGGAGGCCATCGGCTGGCGACGGGCGATCGTGACGATCGCCTTGTCGTTGATCTCGCGCTCCGCGTGATCGAGGATCACGTCGTCGGAAATGACCTTCTGGGCGAGTGCGGTGTCACCGTTAACAAGCGCACGGACGGCGTCGGCGCCCATCTGCTCGGCAAGGCCGCCCATCTCGGAAATGCGCCGGGACAGGAATTTCAGATCGTCGTCATAGGCGGAAAAAATATGTGTCGATGCCATGGGGCTTTGTCCTCGAAAATCGGGAAGGCTTCACATCGCCAAAATCAGCCGAACCGGCCCATGATATAGTCCTGGGTGCGCGGATCGTCCGGATTGGTGAACATCTTGTCGGTATCGTTTTCCTCGACCAGGTTGCCGAGGTGGAACATGGCCGTACGCTGTGATACGCGAGCGGCCTGCTGCATGGAATGCGTCACGATGACGATGGTGTAGTTCTCACGCAGCTCGTGGATCAGCTCTTCGACCTTGGCAGTCGCGATCGGGTCGAGCGCCGAGCACGGCTCGTCCATCAGGATGACTTCCGGGCTGACGGCAACGGCGCGTGCGATGCACAGACGCTGCTGCTGACCACCGGAAAGGCCGGTGCCGGATTCATGCACACGATCCTTGACCTCATTCCAGAGGCCGGCGCGCTGCAGGCTCGACTCGACGATCTGGTCGAGGTCGGCCTTGGACTTGGCGAGGCCGTGGATGCGCGGGCCGTAGGAGACGTTCTCGTAGATCGACTTCGGGAACGGGTTCGGCTTCTGGAACACCATGCCGACGCGGGCGCGGAGTTCGACGACGTCGATATCAGGATCGTAGATATCGTCGGTGTCGAGCGTGATCTTGCCGGTGACGCGGCAGCCATCGATCGTGTCGTTCATGCGGTTCAGCGAACGCAGGAAGGTGGACTTGCCGCAGCCCGACGGGCCGATCAGGGCAGTCACGGTGTTTTCGCGGATGTTCAGATTGACATCGAAAAGCGCACGCTTCTCGCCGTAATAAACGGAGACATCCTGACCGATCATCTTATACGGGACGTTGCTCATTTTCTGGTCCAGCGCCTTCTCGACTGCGGCTTCCGTCAACATGTTCATGATCTTTACTCCGTTTACCAGCGGCGCTCAAAGCGACGACGCAAGAGGATAGCTCCGATGTTCATGACGATCAGGAACAGGAGCAGGACGATGATGGCACCCGAGGTTCTTTCCACGAATGCGCGCTCGGCTTCGTTGGCCCACATGTAGACCTGAACCGGAAGTGCCGTGGAGGGATCGAGCGGAGTGGTCGGCGCCTGGGCGACGAAGGCGACCATGCCGATCAGGAGCAGCGGCGCAGTTTCGCCGAGCGCGTGGGCAAGGCCGATGATCGTGCCGGTGAGGATGCCGGGCATTGCAAGCGGCAGCACATGGTGGAACACCATCTGCATCTTCGAGGCGCCGAGGCCAAGGGCTGCCGAGCGGATCGACGGCGGCACGGCGCGCAATGCGGCGCGGGTGGCGATGATGATCGTCGGCAGCGTCATCAGGGTCAGCACCAGGCCGCCGACCAGCGATGCCGAACGCGGCAGGCCGGCGAAGTTGATGAAGACCGACAGGCCGAGCAGACCGTAGACGATCGACGGAACGGCAGCGAGGTTGTTGATATTGACCTCGATCAGGTCCGTCAGCCTGTTCTTCGGCGCGAATTCCTCAAGGTAAATCGAGGCGGCAACGCCGATCGGCAGCGCAAGTGCGAGAACGATCAGCATCAGGTAGAGCGAGCCGATGAGGGCGACGCCGAGGCCTGCGGCTTCCGGACGGCTGGAATTGCCGTTGACGAAGAGGCCGGTGTTGAACGTCTTGTGAAGCACGCCGCTCGCCTTCAGCTGGTTCATCCAGCCAACCTGCTTGTCGTTGACCTTGCGGTTCTTCTCATCGACCTTGAGGTCGATCTGGCCCTTGTTGGCGCTGTCGATATTGGCATCTGCAAGCACCGTAACATTGACGGTCTTGCCAATGATCGAGGGGTCGGCGACGACCATGTCGCGCAACTGGATCGGTGCACCCTTGGACAGCATGGCGGTTGCGTCGCGCACATCTGGGCGGCTCGACGCATTGAGGCCGAGCTGCTTGACGATCGCGTCACGCAGGAGAACCGGATAGTTGGCCGTAACCAGAACCGAAGGATCTGTCGCGCGCTTGTTATCAGGGTCGATGGTCTTCTCGGTGAACTCGATCGGCAGCGTGATCGCGGTCTGCTGGAAGGCGGTATAGCCGTTGCTGATGACCGTCCACAGCAGGATGAAGAGGAAGACGAGGCCGAATGCGATGGCGGCGATGCCGTAAGCCTGGAACCGGCGCTCGGCGGCGTAACGGCGCTTGATGCCGATATCGCGACGTGCGGGGGCCTTGGAAACGGTAACGCCGGCGACGGGGGAAACAATATTCGTCATTCGTACTGCTCCCGGTATTTGCGCACGATGTAGAGCGCGTAAATGTTGAGGCAAAGCGTGATGCAGAACAGCGTGATGCCGAGTGCGAAGGCAACCAGCGTCTGCGGCGAGGTGAACTCAAGGTCGCCGGTCAGCTGGTTGACGATCTTGACGGTCACGGTCGTCATCGGCTCGAAAGGATTGATCTGGATACGGGCGGCGACACCGGCGGCCAGCACGACGATCATGGTTTCGCCGATGGCGCGGGAAGCCGTCATCAGCAGGGCGCCGACGATACCGGGCAGAGCGGCCGGGAGAACGACCTTCTTGATGGTTTCGGAGCGTGTGGCGCCGAGGCCGAGCGAGCCATCGCGCAGGGCACGCGGCACGGCAGTGATGATATCGTCCGACAGCGAGGACACGTAGGGGATCAGCATGATGCCCATGACGATGCCGGCGGTGATGACGCTCTGTGCCTGGATGAAGTTCGTATAGTTGCCGGTCAGGAGACCGCTGATCTGCGCCGAGAAATCACGCAGGAACGGCCCAATGGTGACGAGCGCGAAGAAGCCGTAGACGATCGTCGGAATGCCGGCGAGCACTTCGAGAAGCGGCTTGGCGATGGAGCGGACCTTCGGAGAGGCATACTCGGCCATGTAGATCGCGGCAAAGAGGCCGACCGGCACGGCGACCAGCATGGCGACGAGGCCGATATAGAGCGTGCCGAGCAGAAGCGGGATGAGCCCGAACTGGCCGAAGGAGGAGCTGCCCGCACCGGCAAAGCGCGGATCCCACACCGTTCCGAAGAAGAAGTCGGCGAAGGGAACGACTGCGAAGAAACGGGCCGCTTCAGACAGCATCGAGAGAACGATGCCGATTGTCGTCAGAATGGCGATGGAGGATGCAACGAGCAGCGCCCAGAGCATGACACGCTCGACACGGTTGCGGGCGCGGAAGCGCGGGGCAACCGAGCGCAGCGCGTAGAAAGCACCTGCAATGGATATGAGCAGGACGATCGCCGTCATGATGGTGCGGCTGGTCATGCTCTCCGAGTTCAGGGTCTTTGCGGCAGAGATCATGTAGGGCTGCGGCTCACCGGCGAGCGGTACGCCCTTCTCGCTGAGCTTTGCCTGCAGACCGGCAGGATTGCCTGACAGGGAGGAAACCTCATCCGAGGTCAGCATGTTCATGCCGCGGGCAACCGTGGCGACCATGCTGTAGGCAAGGTCCTGCTGGACGGCCGGTTGCGCCTTCACGTCATCAGGAAAGGCGCCGCGAACGGAGGAAGAGATGATGCCCGGGCTGACAGCCAGCCAGGCAAACAGAACGATCAGGGAAGGCAGAACGGCCCAGATCGCGGCATAGGAGCCATAATAGGCCGGCCGCGAATGCAGGGCAGCAGATCTGCCGCCGGAAAGCGCGTTGGCACGGCTGCGCGCGGCCACATAGGCAACGGCGCCGATCACCACCAGGCACAAGAGTATGATGGATGTGCTCATTCGTTACGTCCCCAGGCCCACAGCCCCCAAAGAGCCCGGCAGCTCCAGGAGCATGCCATCGGCTTCGACATCATGGAGAAGAAGTTTTCATCCGCCCGACACCGCAATGGAACCGGGCGGATAAGGCGATGCCGGCGCGACACCCCCAAGTGTCGCGCCGGCAAAGTCATTACATGGTCTTGCCAGCCTCAACGTCCTTGCGGATCGCATCGCGCTCTGCATCCGGAGCGGCAACGAGGCCGTATTCAGCGAGCGGGCCGTCAGGGCCGATCATCTGGTCGGATACGAAGAAGTTGACATATTCCTTCAGGCCCGGAACGGCGCCGAGATGTGCCTTCTTGACGTAGAAGAACAGCGGGCGGGAAACCGGGTAGGTGCCGTTAGCGATGGTTTCCGTGGAAGGAACGATGCCGCTCATGGTCGCAACCTTGAGCTTGTCGGCGTTGTTTTCGTAGAAGGAGAGGCCGAATACGCCAACGCCGGTCTTGTTGGCAGCGATGCGTGCCAGCGTTTCCGGATAGTCGCCGTCGATGTCGACAGCAGCGCCGTCCTTGCGAACTGCAACGCAAGCCTTGCCCTGGGCAGCCTTGTCGGCGATTTCCTTGGCGATGACTTCCTGAGCGCCGGAAGCCTTGCAGCCTGCAGCGAGAACGTTCTGTTCGAAGACTTCGCGGGTGCCGTGCTTTTCGCCCGGGATGTAGGCGGCGATATCAACAGCCGGAAGCTTCGGGTTGACTTCAGACCACTTCTTGTACGGGTTGGCGACGAGCTTGCCGTCAACAACGACTTGGGCAGCGAGGGCCTTGTAGATATCGGCCGGAACGTAGGCGACATCCGGGTTGGACGAGTCGGTTGCGAAGACGATGCCGTCGTAGCCGATCTTGACTTCCTGAATGTCGGTTACGCCGGCAGCCTTGCAGGCTTCGGCTTCGCTCTTGTTGATCGGGCGCGAAGCATTGGCAACGTCGATCGTGTCTTCACCGACGCCCTTGCAGAATTCCTTCAGGCCAGCGCCCGTGCCGCCGGATTCGACGACCGGCGTCTTGAACTTGGTGAAGGTTTCGCCGAAGGACTCGGCAACGATCTTTGCGTACGGCAGGACGGTGGACGAACCAGCAACCTGAATCTGGTCGCGGGCAACGGCAACGCCAGCGAAAGCGGCGGTTGCAGCGAGCGCGGCAACAGTAAGTTTAAAGGTGTTCATTTGAATCTCCCGGCATTTGGGCTTGTGTGAGTGCGGCCTCGAAGAGGCCCTCGCATTGCCTTTTTTCATCGGCAGGACTCTCTTAGCGCCTTAAGCGCCCTCCTTTTATGTCAAACCGATGAAACATTTATGACAGATTAAATTATTGATTTTAAATGCTTAAATAGAACGTCGATAAATTGTGTGCGACATATTGCGTCAGAAACGCACGGTAAACTCCGTTCCCTTGCCCACCTCCGATTTAACGACCAGCCGTGCACGATGGCGCGTCAGAATATGCTTGACGATGGCAAGCCCGAGGCCCGTACCCTTTTTCGAACGGCTGTCTTCGATGCTGACGCGATAAAAGCGCTCCGTCAGGCGCGGCACATGCTCGGCCGGAATGCCCGGCCCCTTGTCGACGACGCTGACCTCCACCGGCTGGCCCGATCCGTTCTTCAGCCAGACATCGACAACTTCGCCTTCCTGGCCATATTTACAGGCGTTTTCCATCAGGTTTTCAAAGACCTGAACGAGTTCGTCGCGATCCCCCAGCACCTCGACCTTGCCCTCGGGCAGATGCAGGTTGATCGAGACGCCGACATCCCTTGCGAGCGGCAGAAGAGAATCCCTGACGTGGCCGAGAAGCGGCACGAGATCCACTTTCTCATCGGGCGCGATATGCGACTTGAGCTCAAGCCTTGATAGAGACAGGAGATCGTCGACGAGCCTGCTCATGCGGGTCGTCTGGTCGAACATGATGCCGAGGAAGCGCGCCTGTGCCTTCGGATCGTTCCTGGCCGGGCCCTGGATCGTCTCGATGAAGCCACGCAGCGAGGCGAGCGGCGTGCGCAGCTCATGGCTGGCATTGGCGACGAAATCCGAGCGCATGCGATCGATGCGGCGCACTTCGGAAATATCCCGGAAGGAGAGGATGTAGTAGCGCTCGTTGCGGCCCTCGTCGTCCTTGAATTCGACAGGCGCGCTGCGAACGATATAGACGCGCTCCGAGGGCAGCCGCTCGGAATGTTCGATCTGGTTAGGGGCGTTGGTGGCGATGGTTTCGCGCACCATGTCCAGCACGCCCGGCGAACGCAGCCGCGCCGATATATGGGAGCCGAGCGCCACTTCGCCGAAGGCCTTTTCGGCCGCGCGGTTCTGAAACAGCACCGAGGCATCTTCCGAGAGCACCATGACCGGGATATCGAGGCCGGCGAGCGTGGCGGAAACTTCCGGCAGGCGGCTCGGGAGCACTTCGGGCTCGGGTTCGACCGGCTCGGCGACATCAGGCTTGATGACCGGCGCCTCGTTGAAGAGCGAGGTGACGACCATCACGAGCAGCAGGGCGAGCACGATCCATTTGTTCATGCCGGCAGCAAGTGCCACAAGCGCGCTCAGCAGCGTCGCCAGCAAAACCGGGCGCTCGCGCCGGATGCGCGCCAACAGGCTTTTCGTCCACGGCATTTCGTCTTCCAAGCTGCCCCTCGCGGCGTCGATTCGTTTTTCTTTATATTCAAACTCTGCCTGATAGCTGCGTTTCATGACAGAAGTTTTCCGTTTCTGAAACTTGTACGAAAAGCCGCAGCTTACGGCATCGGTTTGCGCTTTGCTTACGCAGAGGATTTGATTTTCAATGATAAATATGCTCGCCTTCTGAAAAGCGAAATCAGCAAGCGCAGGAGGAGACGATGGCCGCGGGCGTCGAAAGCAGGATTGTGGAGCTGGAGATCAGGGGCAAGAAACGCGTCTTCAATATCGATGATCCCGTGCTGCCCGACTGGGTGGATGAACATGCGCTGGAATCGGCCGACTATCCCTACAAAAAGAAGCTGAAGGACGACGAATATCTCGACGAACTCAGGAAGCTGCAGGCCGAGCTCGTGAAAGTGCAGTTCTGGCTGCAGGCGACGGGCAAGCGGGTGATGGCGCTCTTCGAAGGGCGCGATGCGGCCGGCAAGGGCGGCGCGATCCAGGCATCCTCGGCTCACATGAACCCGCGCCTTGCCCGCACCGTGGCGCTCGCCAAGCCCACCGAGCGGGAACAGGGCCAATGGTATTTCCAGCGCTATATCGCACAGTTTCCGACATCGGGCGAATTCGTGCTCTTCGACCGTTCCTGGTACAATCGCGCCGGCGTGGAGCCGGTCATGGGCTTCTGCACGCCACGGCAATACGAGGACTTTCTCAATCAGGCGCCGCAGGTGGAGAAGGTCATCGCCCATGAAGGCATATTCTTCTTCAAGTTCTATCTGGATATCGGCCGGGAAATGCAGATCAAGCGCTTCCATGACCGGCGGCACGATCCGCTCGCCGTCTGGAAGCTCTCCTCGATGGATATAGCCGCACTGACCAAATGGGGCGACTACAGCGAGAAGCGCGACCGCATGCTGAAGGAAACCCACACGCAGTTTGCGCCCTGGACCGTGATCCGCGCCAATGACAAACACCGGGCGAGGCTCAACCTCATCCGCCACATGCTGAAGACCATGGATTACGACGGCAAGGACAAGGACGCGATCGGCGACCTCGACGACAAGATCATCGGCTCCGGTCCCGGCTTCCTGAAATAGACTTCCTGGGCGCAGAATGATCGTTTAAGGGAGGGTCGCTCGTTGCATACCGTTTCGATTGGAAACTGGGCACTGCTGATTGAAGACGGAAGCTTGCCGCGCATTTACGACGCTTACGTCAAACACGCCGCCTTCGTGGATCAGGTCAAACCAATTACCCCAGAAGGGCGCACGCTGTTCCTGGGCGTCTACCAAGGAGGCGGCACGCACCGGTGGCCCGAGATCGTCATCGTCAACAGATACGAGGATGCCAGAGGAACATTCCATCCCGGCTTTCTTGTCGTTCCGGAGACCTCGATCCTGTTCATCGGCGCCGGAGAACAGCTTCTAGGTTACGATATCGAGCGGCGGGAAAGGATCTTCGAGGATCACACCAATTTCGGCTTCTGGTGCTGGACGCGGCAAGAGGATTACGTCCTCATGTCTGCGGAGTTGGAGTTTGGGGTCTGGAGAAAGACCGGCGAGAAGCTCTGGTCGGTCTTCGTGGAACCCCCGTGGAGTTTCAATGTTTCCGGCGAGAATGTCGAACTGGACATCATGGGACAACTGAAAATATTCAGATTAGAAACTGGAGCACCAGTGCTGACAAATGTGAGCTAACAGGCTGTTGAAGACGTGCTGGCGCGATTGTCTGGAGCATGATTCACTGCCGCCCGCACGATTTGGGGACGGTGGATGCGCGGATTGGATGAACGGACAGGCACGCTGTTTTCCTATGTTGACCTTGAGGCGCGGGTTCGGCGCGATCATCCGCTACGGGTGATACGGGAGATCGTGAACGCGGCTCTTGCGGCGATGGATGGCGATTTTGCGGTGCTTTATCCGCCTGGGCTCGGCCGCCCCTCGATCGCGCTGGAGCGCTTGCTGCGTGCGATGCTGTTGTAGCCTTCTACGGCATTCGCTCCGAGCGTCAATTGATGGAGCGAATGGAGTTCGATCTTCTGTTCCGCTGGTTCGTGGCTCGGCGTTGACGAGCAGGCCTGGGATCACTCGAGTTTTACCAAGAACCGGGATCGGCTGTTGGAAGGTGAGATCGCAGCAAAGTTTCTGCGCACGGTACTGGCGCAGCCAAGGGTGAAGCGGCTGGTGTCGTCGGATCACTTCTCAGTAGATGGGACGCTGATCGAAGCTTGGGCTTCGATCAAGAGCTTCCGCCGCAAGGACGGCGGCGACAACGATCCGGATAGCGCAGACCGCAACGCTGAGCGCGGCTTCCACAAGGAGAAGCGCTCCAACGATACGCACGAGAGCACGAGTGACCCGCAGGCGCGACTCTATAAGAAGGGCGATGGGCAATCGGCGAAGCTGTGCTACATGGGCCATGCGCTGATGGAGAACCGCCACGGGCTGGTTGTGGATGGCGGCGTCACCCAGGCTACGGGCAAAGCCGAGCGCGAGGCTGCGCTTGCCATGTTGGAACGTCGGCCATCGCGGCGGCGCATCACGCTCGCGGCCGACAAGGCCTATGATGTAGGCCAGTTCGTAAAGGATCTGCGCCAGCGCAAAGTCACACCGCACATCACCATCGACGGCCATCTGAGCAAAAACGGCAAGCCACGCGTAACGGCCATCGATGGCCGTACGAAGCGCCATCCGGGCTATGCAGCCAGCCAGTGCTGCCGCAAGCGGATCGAAGAGGTGTTTGGCTGGATCAAGCCATCGGCCGGTACGGCCAAGGTCAAGCTGCGAGGATGCGCCCGTGTGGGCGCGGCCTTCACCCTGAACCTGGCAGCCTACAATCTGGTCCGCTTGCCCAAGCTCCTGGCGGTGCCGGCATGAGCCTCGCCGGTCGCTGGCGAATCGTCGCGATGCCCGACTATGTCGAGGACTATCCGGACATGATGGAGCCTGCTTACATCGAATTCGCGGCCAACGGCTCCGGCGAATTCGCCTTCGGCTGCGTCACCGGACAAATCTTCGGAGCCGGCGACGGCAATCACGTCGCCTTCTCCTGGCAAGGCAACGACGAAATGGACGAAGCCAAAGGCGACGGATGGGTCGAAATCCAACCAGACGGATCCGTCATCGGACAAATCTGCTTCCACAACGGCGACGAAGCAGACTTCGTCGCTCGCAAGTGGACTTCTTCAACGGCCTGCTAAAACGTGTCGCGATCTCTCAGATTCGCTTGACACGCTTTCACTCTTTGTTTTTACGCATGTCTCTTTCGCAAAACCGCTGCACACTTTTGCTGGAATTGCTCTAATAGCCGGGCCGCTTACTGACCCGGCAGGATCCGCACGGCAAAGAGATTGATGCCGCGGGCCTTGCCGTCGACATCGCTGTTGATCATCAGCCGGCCTGGAGAATTCGGCGCCAGGGAGCGGTCGAAGCGCACCTGCAGCAGCGCATCCGATTTTTCACGCGTGACGTTGAAGCGATGGCGGGCGCAGTTGCCGAGCGACTGGAAATCGCACTCGACAGTGATCTGTGTCGGCTCGTCCGTGGTGGACTGCAGGGTCAGAGCAATGGTCGAGGACTTGCCGGCGAGCTGCTGCAGGACATTGGCTGGAATGGTGATGGAGACATTGCCATCCGTATTGCCGCTCTCAGAGGTCAGGCGGACGGCCGGACCTTCGGTTTCCGTGACATTTTCCGTGCGGGCGCGCGGGCCACCCTGGATCTTGTCGGCATCCGAGGGCTTGAAGACCTCGATCCAGTCTGCCGAGAAGCTGTTTTGCGGGTCGATCGCGACCGGCTGGTCGCCATCCGCGTGGGCGCCGTTACCGGCACTCTCCTCGCCATCGAAATCTTCCGGCTGCGTGCTGGCCGGCGGATTGGCGACGCTGGTGTCGCGCTCAGCCGCCGTCATCAGCAGGCCGGAACTATAAACCCACCAGGCACCCGTGCCGATGAAGGCGAGAGCCACGCACCAGACGAGCAGGCGCGAGAAGAACTTGCGCGGCTTGCGGCGGACAGCGGCCCGTTCGGGGCGAAAATCCATGCCGCCGCGCTTCTCCGGCGTTGCGCGCATTTCGCCACGCATCTCTCCATCGGGGGCCGCCCCCAGCTGGTCGGCGCTGCTGGCGTGGACGTCATGGAGGCTCGCATCGTTCGTGCGCCGGGAGGTGGGCTCATAGCCGCGCGTTTCGCCTGTAACGGCCAGGCTGTCATCCCTGCCCTCGCGATAGACGGGCTCTTCCGCACGATAGGCGGGCTCTTCCGCGTGATGCGCTGGCTCGGGGATCTCCACGACAGGCGGGACCGGAACTTCCGGAGGCCCCTGCCGCGGGTGCAGGCGGGCGCGCTCTTCGCTCTCGATGGTGTGGATCGTGGTTTCGAGGCGGTGGCGGTGATGGGCGACCATATCGGCATCGGTAACATCCTGCTTGCGCAGGCCGGCTTCCAGCGCCTGACGCGCGGACTGATAGATGCGTGCACGAACTTCCGCGCTGTCGCGGTCGGAATTTTCCAGCGCAGTTCTGATAGCCGTTTCTAGTCCGCTCACATCAGGCCCTTCACGTTTCGTGCCGCATCAACCCCAAAAGATTGAATGCCTGTCAAAATTCGGTAGCGGCAAGTGCGGCAAACCGCAAGCCTTGCAGCCTTTCCGGAGCGCATCGGCGGGGGATAAGGGCCGCTACGGCAAACTCCGCACGCTTTCATTAGATAATATGAAAGTGGACAGGATTACGGAAAAGAGTGCGCGCTTCTTCCGTTCCCGCTCTTTTCCTCGGGCGCTGCCTCTGCTAATCAATTGACGTTTTCGTAAACGTCAAAAAGCGGTGAAAGCATGGCCCTGCCCCCGATCCTCAAGAACAATCTGAGACTGCCTGTTATCGGCTCGCCGCTTTTCATCGTCTCCCATCCGGCGCTGACGCTGGCGCAATGCAAGGCCGGCGTGATCGGCGCCTTTCCGGCCTTGAACGCGCGGCCGGAAAGCCAGCTCGACGAGTGGCTGGCCATGATCACCGAGGATCTCGCCCATTATAATGCCAGGCATCCGGAGCGGCCGGCGGCCCCCTTTGCGGTCAACCAGATCGTCCATATGTCGAACAAGCGGCTGGAGCACGATCTGATGCTCTGCGTGAAATACAAGGTGCCAATCGTCATTTCCTCGCTCGGCGCCGTGCCGGAAGTGAATGCGGCCGTGCATTCCTATGGCGGTATCGTGCTGCACGACGTCATCAACAACCGCCATGCCAATTCGGCGATCCGCAAGGGTGCGGACGGGCTGATTGCCGTTGCGGCGGGTGCGGGCGGGCATGCGGGCACGCTTTCTCCCTTCGCACTGGTGCAGGAAATCCGCTCCTGGTTCGACGGCCCGCTGCTGCTGGCAGGCGCAATTGCAACCGGCGGCGCCATTCTGGCCGCTGAGGCAATGGGCGCCGACATGGCCTATATCGGCACCCCCTTCATCGCGACCGAGGAGGCACGCGCCTCCGATGCCTACAAGCAGGCGATCGTCGAAGGTGCCGCCGCCGATGTCGTCTATTCGAACTATTTCACCGGCGTGCACGGCAACTACCTGAGGCCCTCCATTCGTGCCGCCGGCCTCGACCCCGACAACCTGCCTGACGCAGACCCCTCGAAGATGGATTTCGAACAGGCGACGGGCGGCGCAAAGGCCTGGAAGGACATCTGGGGCAGCGGCCAGGGCATTGGCGCGATCAAGGCGGTGGAACCGGTTGCGAAGCTGGTCGACCGGCTGGAAGCGGAATATCAGGCCGCCCGCACCCGGCTGGCGCTGTGACGTGCCAAGCCTTTCCACTGAATGGGGGCCTTTCCACAGGCTTCAGCTTTTTTGCCACGGGGCATAAGAGGGTGCTTGAAATCTTCAGACAATGCCTGTATCAGCCCCATGCAAATCGCGGGCCGAACGCTTCGCCCGCCGGATTGCCGCTTTAGCTCAGTCGGTAGAGCACATCATTCGTAATGATGGGGTCACGTGTTCGAGTCACGTAAGCGGCACCATTTTTCTTTAAAATCAAAGACTTGAACACTGGTTTCCACAGGTGGGACATTCCGGCGAGACATTTCTTTGTACAGCCCGCCCCACATTCTCAAGTCCCGGCACGGTGTATTCTATTTCCGCTGGCCATTGCCCCAAGCAGCTACACCCCCATCAAAAAGCCGCGACGATCAAGCTTCCCTGCAGACGCGAGACCCATCGGCTCGATGCTTTTGCGGTCTTCCGAACCGATCAGGCCGGCGATGTAAAGCGGGCACATGGCGCAGCGCTTTCCGCCCAAACCGATCGATAAACGGCTGTAAAAACAGCGAAAGCTCTGTGTTTATATCTGTCATCGGCACCTGCGATCAAAGGTGCAGACACAATCTCAACAACGTTGCCTCAATCTGCCAATGTAGTGCTAGACACACCTGTACCGCCCAAGAACTATTGACAGAATCATCGAGATTCATACCTTGGCTCGACAAATTGGCTCAAGCTTGCCGATGATCCAGCGTTATTACAGCAAATCAACAGCAACTATGGCCGCCAAGTTCTGGACTAATCTAAATTCGGTGAACTGATGAAAAATAGTGGATGATACGGCACTACCTTCTCACCAACAATAAGAAACGCAACTAAAATATGCGAGTTTAACGAAGATGTATTACGGCCTAAACGGTTTGGATGCGAAGATTGAAAAGTATATCCCATATAATGATGGATTTTATGTGGAGTTAGGTGCGAATGATGGGGTCGATCAGTCCAACACTTTATATTTCGAGCGCCATAAAAACTGGAGGGGTGTATTAGTTGAACCAACACCTCATAACTATCTAAAGTGCCTTGCTAATCGAGCAACAAGTAATCATATTTTTTGCAATGCGTGCGTTTCATTTGACTACAAAGATCGCTTTGTCGAGATGGCATTTGCAAACCTTATGTCTGCTCCAATTGGACTTGAGTCTGATATACCGGACCCAATGGCTCACGCTGAGATAGGGAAACAATTTTTAGCAAGCACTGATAGGATTTTCACATTCGGTGCAGTCGCTAAACCTTTGAACGAGCTTTTAATCACGTCTAACGCACCTAAACAAATTGATTTCTTGTCTTTAGATGTAGAGGGCGCAGAAATAGAGGTTCTTAAAGGAATAGATCATGAGGTTTTTAGGTTCAAATATATGTGTATTGAGTGTAGGAATATTGCAAAGCTGACGATTTACCTGAATTCAATGGGATACGGGTTACAGGAACAGCTAAGTCCGCACGATTTTATGTTTGTGAATAAAGCTTCTTAATGGTTAAAGGTTCAGCTGAAGGGACGGCTTTATCCGAAACTTAGAATCTCTTCCGCTCCTGTCTTAGTCCGCTTGGGACTGGTGGAACCATAGTACTACTTTGGCAGATGAATCCTCGGTTAACGATGATCGACCATCTTTGGTATTCCAACAGGGGCACGAAGGATGGCAGAGCAGGATGTTGCACTGACGGAATGGCGAAGCCGTTCGTTGAGAAGCTTGACCACAAGAAGCGTCGGCAGATGTGCCCAATCTATGTTTCTGGCCTGATCAGGCAGAGAGACCGCAAGAGTATCAAACCGAGGGCGCAACGGCTTGCGCCTGATCGCTACGACGCCTACATCATTTCATCTCGGATGGCATTTGGGACGCCTGCCCTCTTGAGGCGGAATTGGCCGTGTAGCTGACAGAATAGTCGGGGCCCCAGATGCATTTCTGGTGATCGACGATACGGGCCTTCCAAAGAAGGGCGACCACTCGGTAGAGGTCGCGCCGTAATATGCGTCGATGCTGGGCAAGCGCGCCAATTGCCAGGCGCTGGTGTCACTGACGCTGGCCCGCGACGAGGTTCCCCTGAACGAAATCGGCCCAGATCGACATTCGATCTGGGCCTTTTCATAGATATCAGGATTATAATCAGCCTCGAAAGCCAAACGCATTCATCCACTCGTCGACCCAAGCCCCAAAGTCCTTCGTGGCCTTGCCAAAATTGCTGTTGTTCAGAGCTGCGGATGCCGCCTTCAAGGCGTCGGTATTGGTTCCATCCGAGCTGTTGATGACTTCCGCCGCCTCGGTCAGCGAGGATTGGGCCGCCTTCAATGCTGCCGTAAGGGTCTTGCTGGTGCTGTTTCCATTCTTGTCTTCGATGTTCGAGATGATCCCGCCACCGCTTCCAAGCTTGAAGCCGATCACGAATTCGCCGTCGCCGAACTTGGATCTGTTGTCCCGGATCAGGCGCTGAATGGCGTTGGCGATCGCATTGTCATCGCTGATATTGGGATGCTGCGCCTTTTCGGCTTTCACAAGCGAGGCAAATTTGTCCCCATCGTCATTGATCAGCTTCTTGATGACGTCGGTAACACTGGCATCGCTGGTTTTGAAGTTGTCCGAATCCAGGAAATCGAGTGCGCTCGAGACGATCCCGTCGTTGCTCTCTTTGACGTCGAGCAGCGCGCTGTTGATTGTCGATGAGGCCTGCGTCTTTACGGCGCTTGTTTGACTGGAAACGCCGTTAGCGATGGCTGCGATTGTATCGGCAGCCGATTTCCCGGCTTGCTGTTTGGTGGGAAGCAAGGATGCGTTCGTCTGCTGCAGGATGAGCAGTGCCGCATTGTTCGCTGAAGAGATCGCGGTCATTTTCGTTCCTCTGGTACCGGAACTCCCTCCATCGGAATTCGCGGCACGGAAGAGCTTGGGGCATCATGCCTGAGCAACCTAAATACGAGACATTAATTGTCACAACTCTAAATTTTGCGCGTTAACAAATCGCTTATTCCGCGTGCTAAATGCTGAATGCGACGTTTGCGAGCACAGGATAAAGTTGACGCAGCCATCGATCCGCGGAGGAGGTGGAGGAGGTTAGAACGCATTTTCCAAGAGTGGCCGGAAGCACCCTGTATTTCGCCCTGTACAAGCCGGCAAAACCGCTTCCGGCACCTTTCAGCAAACAACCTCCTCCACCTCCTCCAGCAGGTGATAACAATTTATAATCAACAACTTGATCCGGATGAGGTCACCTCCGCCATACGCCCTCCACCTCCATGAACCTCCTCCAAAATCTGCGTTCACTGGAGGAGGTTCCAGGCCTGGAGGAGGTTCGCCATCCCTAGGGAAACAAGAAACCCGGCTCGATGGCCGGGTTGTCAGGGTCGGTGCGCGTCAGAAAGTCGAGCCGTAACCATATGCCGGCTCATGCCTGTCAGGGCTCCATTCCCGGGCCCCCTCCGGATCGCCGCGAACATAGGCCGTCTTTTTCTCGCCGTCGCGAAAGCGAAGGCCGTTGTCCCTCTTCTCGAACCCCAGGCCGACCATCGCCGCACGCATATGGGCGTGATGAACCTTCGTCAGCTTATTGATGGTTTCCGGACCATCGAAGCCGACCATCTTCCAGACATCCGTCGCCTTGATCTTCAGCGGACCCTCCGGAATGCGCTCGCGAAGGATCTCCAGCCACGGCCCGAAATCCGACGATTCATGGGCAACACCAGCCGCTGCATTCCGCAATGCCTGATTATCCAGACACAGGTTCTCACCCGCCTCCCTCTCCGCAGCCTCCGCCCATAACGGGTCTCGCGCCGCCGCAATGCCCGAGGGATCGGCAGCCGTTGCCCGGACGATCCAGAAGCGGCGGTTGCCGGTGGTGTCGGTCAGGTAGCGGCTTTCGTTGGTGGTGCCGAAGAGGATGAATTGCCGTTGGCGTTTGGTTGTAAAGCGGCCATAGGAGAGCCTGGCGCTATCTATCATCGTGGGGATGAAGGATTTGACGCGGTTGGTGTCGCGGCGGCTCAGGCCGTCGAGTTCGGGCATTTCCAGAATCCAGTGGCCGGCGGTTTTTTCGATGGTCACTTTGGCATCGGCGCCGATTTCGAGCTGGTCGGTGAACCAGTCGCTGTCATGGCAGAGCGCCAGGATGGCCGAGGATTTGCCGATGCCCTGGGGACCCTCGACGACGAGCATGTGATCGAATTTGCAGCCCGGATGCCTGACGCGGCGAACAGCAGCGCAAAGGATCTTGCGGCCGAAGGCGCGGTTGAGCGGCGTGTCCTCGGCGCCGAAATAATCGACGAGCCAGGTGTCGATGCGCGGCTTTCGATCCCATTGAAGACGGGCGAGATAGTCGTGCACCGGATGATAGGCTCGCCGCTCGCCGATCAGCACCAGGGCATCGACGATGTTGTCCTTGGACGGCTCCCTGCCCTGGGCCGCGCGGGCGAGCTCGAAGCGAATTTCCGCCAGCCGCGCGTCGCCCATGGGAACGATGCCGCTGTCACGATGGATCTCCAGCTCGCCCGAAAGCAGGTTGAGCTTGATGAACCATTGGCGATCGACCAACCATTGTTCGAGTTCGATATCGAAGCGCGCGATGCAGGCGTGATCGCTGGCGTCGGCTCATCTCCGAACTTACCTAAGTCGGCGAAGGCCCTCGTGTCAAAAGGACCACGACGACTGCGAGCGACAGCAGCACTCCGAGTATATAGAATGTGTCGGAAAATGCCATGACGAAGGATTGTTGCTGGACGAGCGTGCCTAGCAAGATCTCGGCCTCATGATGCGCATGACCGATATCACCGGCGCCATGCGCCAAAAAATACTGCTGCATGTCCGTCAGAAACTGCCCGACGTTGTTTCCATAGGGCGTGACCGACTGGCCGATGATATTGGAATGGAATTGTTCACGTTTGGTGATGATCGTTGCCAGTGTGGCCGTTCCCACTGCGCCACCGAGGCTTCGCATCATGTTGAACAGCCCGGATGCCGCTCCTGATTGCTCTCTGGGGATTCCAATAGTTGCGATACCGATCAACGGTGCGATCACCACGGCCTGACCAATTGCACGCACGATGTTGGTAATCATGAACTGGGGACCACCGTCGTCGAAGCTCAGATGCGTGTTCAGAAAGCAGCTCGCTGCGAAGATAGCCAGGCCGACGGACACGATGGCACGCCGATCGAAGTGCTTTTGCAGCAAAGGCACGAAGGGGATGATCAGAAGCTGCGGCAGGCCGGCCCAGGCCAGCACCAAGCCCGTTTGCTCGGCATTGTAGCCTTGAACTCCGTTTAGGTACGCAGGCAGCACGTACACCGAGCCGTAGAGGGCGAAGCCGACAATGATATTGGCGAGCGTACCCAATCCAAAATTTCGGTGCGCAAGCAGACGTAGTTGGACAGCAGGTTTCTCGACGACCAACTCGATGATGATGAAAATCGTCAGTGCAATGGCTGCCAGGATGGCCAAGTACACTATGTAGGGTGACCCGAACCAGTCGTCCTTGTTGCCTTCATCGAGCACTGTTTGCAGCGATGCCAAGCCAACCGCCATGAATGCGATGCCGAGCCAGTCGCCGTCACGCAGCAATGCGAGGTTCATCTTGGTTCGTTCCAGCGTCGGATAGAGCAAGCCAAACATCAACGCCCCGGGGACAAGGTTGATGAAGAAGATATACTGCCATCCGTAGTTTTCGGTCAGGTAGCCGCCGATGGTCGGTCCGATTGCTGGTCCGAAGGTCGCAGTCAGCGCGAAAGCCGCTAACCCCGTCGGCTGCTGGCGCCGCGGGATCGTCGTCAACACGCGAGTGAAGGCCATCGGAATCATCACCCCGCCCGTGAGGCCCTGCAATCCACGGAACATGATCATTTCCGATAGGTTCGTGGCAAAGGCGCAGCAGACGGAAAACAACAGGAACAGGCCGAGATTGCCCAGCAAGGCGCGGCGGAAGGTGAAGACGCGGCTCAGATAGTCCGTCAGCGGGATCATGATGATTTCGCCGATCAGATAGGCGGTCGAGATCCAGGTGCCGTTGTCGGAACCGGTACCGATTCCGCCTTCGATCTGTGGAAGCGAGGAATTGGTGATCTGAATGTCGAGGACGGCAATCAGCGCCCCCACCATACAGCCGCCAACCGCGATCCAAGTGCGCATGCTGGCGCCCGCCTCGCGCTCAACTCCAGATGTCTCCATGCCCGCCATCGCCGTAGACCTCCCAAGAATTACTTGCCTGCGTTCCCAGGAGGGTTGCTATCAACGGCCGGTCCAACCTTGATTGTGGTCGTTACCGACATCCCCGGAAGCAGGCGGCCGGCAAGTGGATCCGACTTGTCGATGGTGATCTTGACGGGAACACGCTGGACGATCTTGGTAAAGTTGCCGGTCGCATTGTCGGGCGGCAGCAAGGCGAACTCCTGACCGCTTGCCGGCGCTAGGCTGTTTACGATGCCGCGCACGGTGATACCTGAAAATGTATCCACGTCGATCCTGACCGGTTCGCCTGGCTTGACGTTGGCGAGCTGGGTCTCCTTGTAATTGGCGACGACATAGGCCGCCTGGAGCGGAACCACGGCCAGCAACTGTTGACCAGGCTGGGCGTAGAGGCCAACCCGGACTGCCCGCGCGCCGACAACTCCGTCGACGGGTGCTCGTAGCACCGTATATCCCAGATTGAGTTCGGCCTGAGCCAGCGCGGCACGATTGTGACCAAGAGTTGCTTGTGCTTCGGACTGTTGAGCATCGAGCGTGGCGATCTGCTTCTGCGCGGCGACCAGTGCAGCCTTGTCCTTGACTACGACGGCCTTCGCCGAATCGGCCTGCGACGCCGCCTGTTGGGCCTCTTCCACTGTTGCCGAACCCGTTTTTGACAGGGTCATAAAGCGCTGGTTGTTCTGTTCAGCGAACACCTCGGATGCCTGGTCGGTATTGATCGTCGCTTGCGCTTCATCGATCAGGGCCTTTTGTTCGCTAAGTTGGGCGGCAATACTGCCGATGGCCGCTTCGGCCTCGGCGACATCCGCCTTGGCCTGATCGACCGCCGCCTGAAAGTCGCGCGGATCAATCGTAGCGAGAACGTCACCGGCTTTGACCGGCTGATTGTCATTGACAAGAAGCGTCTGGATATAGCCCGCCACCTGTGGCGCTATCGCGACCACATCGGCCTGCACATATGCATCGTCCGTCGATTGTTCGAATTGCCACACTGTCCAGTATTTCCAGCCGCCATAGGCCGCTGCACCAAGCGCCACCATCCCTATCGTACCCAGCACCAGCATTCGCCATTTCGGCTTTCGCGTCGGCGGAACAGGTGTCCCTGTCTCCGCTTGATCGCTCTCATCTGAAGTTTTCAGGTTTGTGTTCGCAGGATGATTGGTGACATTCATGGTCATGGGGGCTCCTGCCCCTGAATCGCCAACTGGCGGTTTGGGCTGCACCGGGATTTAGCGATTCCAGCAAAGTTAGGTTCAGCCAACCGGCCGACCCGACCGGGGAAGGCAGTGATGCGATGGATGAAAATTATCCCGTTAGTGTGTGTTCCATAACCATACGTTGGTGTAGGATATGCCGTGCTTTCTGGTCACGTCTTTGAGTTCGGGCTTGCGACGTAGACCCACCGCAGCAGGTCATTGATCTGGCCGTTTGGATGCCCGTTGACCGTAAGCGGTGGGCCGATCCCACCTTGACCGAGATCATCGGTAGATTTGCTACTCGCCGAATGAGCTGCGCTCTGGTATCGCGGCACAGGCTGACATTTCGAATTTCGCGAAAACCCCTGACGGCGATAATCCTACCGGCGGCGCAGCCGTTCGAGGCGGTGAGACGCGCCCGTCCCGACGCCCGTATCGGACCGGGAAACTTGCCATCCCTGACTCGTGCTCGACAGTGTGCGGGTGATTGCGCTGCCAGTCATGGTCGTTCCGCTGAGACCGATCAGAGGCAGAATGCGCGACGACGGCTGTTCATAACAAATGCGATGCAGTTCGACGCGATACAGCCGACGCAGGGCGACGTTCACTCTATCGGCGGCTCGCCGCACGGAAGGCAAGGTGGGCCGGGCCGGCCCGGCACGGCAGCCGTCGTCCGTGGAGGCCCTGAAGCGGGCTGAACCTATGACCCATTCCGGAACAGGCGTTTTGAGTCAAGGTTCCTGATCATGCTGAACTGCAGCACGTTATCAGCTTCGAGCTGGGCTGCCGGCGCGGGCCTTCCTATGAAATAGCCTTGAATCTGGTTGATCCCGTACTGCTGCATCAGCCGCTGATGTTCGATGGTCTCGACGCCTTCAATGAGGATCTGCACGCCGCGATTACGCAGCAGGCTGATGATGTCGAGCAACATCCTCTTGCCTCTTTCCGTATTGCAGTCATGGAGGAAGGATCGATCGATCTTGACGGTGTCGAACTCTATGAGACGGAGCCACGAGAGACCTGCGAAGCCTGTGCCAAAATCGTCAAGCCAGACCTGAGCACCGAGCTTTCTCAGGTCGCTGATGCAACGAACGACGTCCTGGTCGATTTCCAACTCCACGCCCTCGGTAATCTCGAAAGCAAGCCGGGCGCCCGTCACGCCGAATTCTGCCAGCGTTGCCGCCACATAGGTGGCGAAACCCGGCGTCTTGAGTTCGATCGGGGAAACGTTGACGCTCGCGACCTGCACGAGGTCGGCCGCCAGCAAGTCCCGGCAAACAGTGCGGATTGCCCACCGGCCGAGTTCGACGATTGAACCCGTTCTTTCGGCGACCGGGATGAATTTGACAGGCGGTACGGACGTTCCATCCAACATGCTCAAACGCATCAAGGCTTCGACAGCGTCCGTCTTGCCCGTCTGGACGTTGCGGATCGGCTGGTACACGAGAGAGACAAGGCCGTGATCGAGCGCGATCTTCAGGGTCGCAGCTATATCCTCGCTGTCATCGCTGCTCTCGGGATCTTCGGGATCGAAGACAACCAGGGTGTTGCGGCCCGCAGCCTTGGCGGCGTAAAGCGCGCGATCCGCTTCGTGAATGACCTTCTCGACCTGCTTGCTCTCGTCCCGCGTATAGGACACGCCGACACTCACCGTGATGACAGTGGTCCCGTCCCGCCTGTGTTCGTGTGGCCAGGCCAAGGACATAACGGCGGCACACATTGCTTCTGCAAGCTCGACCGCTCGTTCTGAATTCGGCATCGGTGTGATGACGATGAATTCCTCACCGCCGTATCGCCCGATGATCGAGTCCCAGGACTCGGCCACACTTCGAAGAAGCTCGGAGACAGCGATGAGACAGCGGTCACCTTCCTGATGGCCGTAGCAGTCGTTATAGCGTTTGAAATAATCCACATCGATAAGCAGGACGGCAAAGGGCACCCTGTCGTCCTGCCAGCGTTGCCAATGATCACGCAGACGTTGATCCACTGCCCGGCGATTTTCGAGGCCGGTCAACGAGTCCGTGTTCGAGAGGTGCAAAAGAGCCCTGCCTCTTTCGTCGGCGGCAGCTTGCTGCAAACTCGCTTCAAATGCATTGAGGAAGACTTTGTAGCGCTCCCTGTTGAGCTGAAGATTCACGTAAGACGTGAAAACAAAGCAGGAAATACAGAACGCGCCGAGGATGAGCTTGTGGAGAAGCAACATGGGCGCAAACAGATAGAGGGCGCCAGTGAAGATGAGCACGTTCGTTGCGGAGGCCGCAAGAGCAACCGGAAACCGGAAACTGAAGAACAAGTTGACGCTCATCATGAAGATCGCGCCAAACACCATATAATATGAGAACGCATCCCCGGCCGCGGTCATCTGGGCGGTGAGAAGCCAGACAAGATAGGCTGCGAGCACCGACACCGCCGCGGCCATGTCGACCGTATCGGCTTTTGCTTTGCGGTAGAGCAGGAATTCCAGCACGCATAACGCACTGACGCCAACCGCCAGCCGGCCGGCGACCGTGTACCGGACGACATCGCCGATAAAAAGATAGTCCGTGAAGGAATATGCGAGGTAAACAGCGACCGCTGTCCAGAGGCCTTTACGCGTCGCGCTCTTTCGGCCGCTCTCGCTCTTCTCCTCATAAAGGCAACGCAACCGCTCTGGCGACAGCGTCGGCCACACGGTAGCAGCTGCGGTCTCGGCTAACACGTGCATCATGCCCCTGCCACCCAACATCTTGCAGCAGTTGCCCTCCGCAGACTGCCGACTGAAGCTGGATAGCTGTACCCAGACTCCACATCAACCGATAACGCTCGAATGGCCCCAAAGCGGGCGGTCTATCTCTCGGGTTCCCTAATATTTTCTAAAGCTAACACGTGCATTGCCTCCGAGGCCCAACCTTAACGCTTGACTTGCGTGAAAATGATGAGGATTTTACGCAATGTTTTAAGCTCTTATTCACCAGTGAGGTTTCAGTGGCTCAGCCGCTCTTTTCTCTTGATGGCCAAAGCCTGATCACGCCGGAGTCCTTCAGCAATAAGCTTCCCTCACCGAACCGAGATGACGAAACAGACCTCCTGCGAACCGCGGAGGCTGAGTTTGCGATCGTCATCAACATCGCAATACAACGGTTCTCCGCGGGCAAGAACCTGCCTGATGCAGTCAGGTGGCTGATCGGCCAGCTTCATGAAGTCCGTCATAAATTCGGCGCTGCCGTGTGGCAGAAGCTCATCCCGATCATTCAGGACCATCCCTCGGCAAAGATCCTCCAGCAGTGCCCGTTCACTCGTTGGTCCTTTGACAAACCTCGCGGCTATTCCGGTGATGCCAGTCTTATCGACTTCATTTACGGGCATCCGGCAGTGGCCGAAGAAGTGGCCAGATCCACCCGTCTCGGCCTGGATATCTTCGACTACACGATAAACGCTCCCGGCCCGGTTGCAGTAAGAGAACGTCGCGACATCCTGACCCGCTACGTCGACGAGACCGCTGCGCGAACGGGTTCGGATACCGAAGTCCTGGCCATCGCTGCCGGTCACCTGCGCGAAGCGGAGGCATCAAAGGCACTTGCGGAAGGCCGCCTTAAACGCTGGGTAGCTCTTGATCAGGATCCGGAAAGTATCGGCTCGATCTCGAGCCAATTCCATGGAACTTCCGTCGAGCCTGTCAATGGATCCGTGCGCGGCTTGCTCGCACGAAAACATCGGATCGGCACGTTCGATCTGATCTACGCAGCCGGACTGTACGATTATCTCACCGACAAAGTGGCAATCCGGCTCACGCAGATTTGCATGGACATGCTGAAGCCGGGCGGCGTCTTTCTATTTGCCAACTTTTCCGACGAGATGGCCGATGACGGGTACATGGAATCCTACATGAACTGGGAGCTCCTCCAGCGTTCCGAAGCCGACATGTGGCGTATTTCCCATCGTAGTGCGACGGAAGACACCGAAAAGACGGTCTGGTTCGGTGCCAACCGCAACATCATTTACGCCGCCATCAGGAAGCGGTCGTAAGTCCCGACGGGCCGGGGGGCATCACAAAATCCGAGACACGGGTTACTGCCGCTGCAGATCGATGCGGCTCGTCACCACCGATCGGCCCGAGGCAAGGTCGCGATCGACGGTCTGCAGGCGAAGCCCGTTCTGGCCCACCTTTTCGATCATCATGATTGCGCTTCGGTCGCCATTGGTGACGCGAGCCCAGGTGACATTGAAGTTGAGGGCATCGCCTTTCCTGCTGCCGACAAGCCTGGAAGGCTGGCCCGAGGGCCCCGTGTAGTTGCCGGTGTAGCGCTGACCGGCCGCCTTCACATTTGCCGAGAAGCTTCTTGTGAGGATGGCGAGAGCGCGACAGGTGCCGTTCATGGAAATTGCAGAAGCACTCGCGTTGGATTTCAGATTGCACGACACATTGACCTTCTTGCCGCCAATCTTGGTCAGGACCATTCCGCCTCCATCCCAGTCGCCTGCAAGCGAGTTCAGAAAGTCCGCGTCGGACGCATTCGCGTTGGCGGTCAAAGATGAATACGAGAGCAATGTTGCGATCAGAAGAGGACGCATGAGAGCACCCAAGATTTTTCCCCTGGGCTGACAACATTCGGCGCGGGAAATTGTTCCGCTCTGCTCCGGAACTAACGTTCCTACTCATGCCAATGGTCGGCAACCCAGGGTGTCGGCAATATGTAGTGGCGCAGGTAGCGGAAGGGTTGCTTGCCGTCGCGTTTGCTGACGTCGAAGACGCCCTTGATATGAGCGAGCCTCGTTTCGGCCCGACCTCTCGGGCCAAATTTGCCCTCGATGGCATTCTGCGGGTGGAAGCCGCGCGGGAAGAGGACGACGCGGGCGCTGGATGGCAGGTGCGGTGCGAGAAAATAGTTCAGCGGAAAGGCCCAGTGGCAGTCCTGCCGGAAATGCAGAACCCAGTTGCGCGGGAAGAATTTCACGCCGCCGGGCGCATTGCGGGTGACGAAGCGCTGTTCATACTGATATTCATCGGCCACTTTCTGCGGGTTGGCCCTGAACTTTTCCTGCAGTGGCAGGAGCTTGCCGACCGGAAAGCGAAAGAGCGAGCTCTGGCCGAGCCTTTCGAAAGGCGTTGTCTGGTTGCGGGCCATGATGACATCGTCAGGCCCTCCAACTCCAAAAAAGTCATCAAGAGAAGCGACGATGACTTGGTCGAGGTCCAGATAGAGGACCGGCCCGCTCAGGCTTCCGAGCTTCGGCCCCCAAAGCCTCGCCTTCGGCCAGATGCCCCTCGTATTGACGGGCATTTCGACATCCAGAGGCGGCAGGTCCTCGCACAGGATGCCGGGATGGAGATTGTCCCGGCAGTCGGTGAAACATGTGAAGGTGAAGGGCGGCGTGATGTTGCGCGCCACCGCCGCATATAGCCGGTTGATAAAGGTCGGCCCGTATCGTGTCCCCCAATTGATGCAAATTACCTGTTTAACGCCGCCGCTCGCAGCCAAAACATGCGTCATCATAGCTCGCCAATTTCCGTACCCGGAACCGAAATCCTTCGCAGCCGCGATGGAGCGGTTCACAGGCCTGCATCAGGTTTTCAATTGGGAATAACCTGCCGGAAATGCAATCCTGACATCCGAGAGCCCAGGCCCGCCAGAGCTCTTTTTCCGGCGGATACCCACCGAAACTTCCTTCGCGAAATGCCTTGTATTTGAAATCTGCCGGGGTCGGAAGCGGTTTAAAGCGTCGACAAAAAAGAAAGCATATCACTTGCGCTTTACCTGCTATCAGCAGGAGCATAAAAGACTGCCGACACTCCGCGTTGCACCTGCCCCGCCAGCCGAGAGCAGTTTTCTCGTCACGGAGAAAGCTCCGAAAGGTTCATCATGTCCGCACCATCGAAGCAATCCAACCGCACGCTCGTGGTTGCCACGATCATGCTCGCGACCTTCATGGTGGCGATCGAAGCCACGATCGTGGCAACCGCCATGCCGAGGATCGTCGGCCAGCTCGGCGGCTTCACCTATTACAGCTGGGTCTTTTCAGCCTTCCTGCTGGCGCAGTCGACGACCACTGTTATCTACGGCAAGCTTTCGGATATTTTCGGCCGCAAGCCGGTGCTGATTGGCGGCATCCTGGTTTTCCTCGTCGGCTCGCTCTGCTGCGGGCTTGCCTGGTCGATGGCCTCGCTCATCGTGTTCCGTCTGGTGCAGGGCCTAGGTGCGGGCGCGATCCAGCCGGTGACGATGACAATCATCGGCGACCTGTTCAAGCTGGAGGAACGCGGCAAGGTGCAGGGCGTGATGGCGACAGTCTGGGCGACCTCTGCGGTCGTCGGACCGCTTGCCGGCGGCATCATCGTCGATACGATCTCCTGGGCCTGGATCTTCTGGATCAACCTGCCGATCGGCATCTTCTCGATCATCGCCTTCATGATCTTCCTGAAGGAGGACGTGGCACACAGGCAAGCGAAGATCGATTATCTCGGCGCCATCCTGTTTTCGATTTCCATCGTCGCGCTCTTAACGATCCTGACGGAGACGGATGCACCGGCCTGGGTTCTCATTGCGCTCGCCATCGTCTTCGTCGTGACCGGTATTCTCTTCGTGCGGCAGGAGAAGCGGGCGCCGGAACCGATCATTTCGATCGCGCTCTGGAGCCGGCGGCTTGTCGCGACCAGCAATGCCTGCATGCTGCTTGCCGGCATGGCGCTGATCGGTCTTTCGACGATCCTGCCGATGTATGTGCAGGGCGTGCTCGGCCGCTCGCCGATCGTCGCCGGTTTCACGCTGACCATGCTTGTCGTCGGCTGGCCGCTGTCGGTGATGCTCTCCAGCCGCTTCTTCAGGGCATTCGGCATCCGCAATACGCTGCGGGTCGGCAGCTTCATGTTTCCCTTCGGCGCCTTCTTCCTCTTGTTCCTGACACCGGAAAGCCATCCGGCGGTGGCCGGCGCCGGCTCCTTCTTCATGGGCTTCGGCATGGGGCTCATCAACCTCACCAGCCTCGCTCTGGTGCAGGACAGCGTGGAGTGGTCGATGCGCGGAAGCGCCACCGCCTCGATCATCTTTGCCCGCAGCCTCGGCAATACGCTCGGCGCCACCGTGCTCGGCGCGATCCTCAATGCCGGTATCAATCATTACGCGACGGGCGATGCGGCAAACCGCCTGCATCATGTCCTGAACGAGCCGACCGGTCTTTCGGAGCTCGCGGGCGATGCGGCAGTGCGCGGCATCTTCGATGCGGCGCTGCATTGGAGCTTCTGGGGTGTCGTGGTCGTGGCGGCGCTGACCTTTGCGACCACTTGGCTCATTCCGATCAGCCGCGGCGTGAAGGCGCAGGGTGCTGGTAGTGCTGCGAGCGAGGCTGCGTCGCATTAGAGATAGGCTGATCGGTTGGGATTGGTGGATGCGGCCCCCTCACGGCACCTCCTTCATGATCATCTTTTCAGATGCTTTGCTCAGGCGCTTTCCGTGGCGCCCTGCGGCAGCGATTGCAACAATGTCTGGCGGGCCGAACGGAGGTGGATGCGACAGGCGGCCTGGATCCTGGCCTGATCGCGAGCTTCGAGTGCTGCGATATAATCGAGGTGTTCGTGGATCGCGCGCTCGTTGCGTTCGCGGGCGGCCGTCTTGTTCCATTGATAGTGATAGTGGAAGATGATGGCGATCGCGTCATAGAAATCGGCGATGAAACGGTTCTTCGAGGCGCGGTGGATCAAGAGATGGAAGCGCTCGTCGAGGACCGAGAATTCCTTGAAGCGGTTGTTGATGTCTGAGAGCATGGAGAGGTGCTCTTCCTTGATGGTCGCAAGAGCAGCCCAGGCCTGATGGTCGGCAGGAAGCTTGCCGAACTCGGCAGCCGAATGCAGCTCGAACATTTCGCGCACATCGGCGAGTTCCAAGGCGAATTCGCGGGTAAAACCCTTTAGCGTCCAGTGGCTGTTCGGCCGCTTTTCGATCAGCCCGAAGCGCGAGAAGCGGATCAGGAATTCACGCACACTGGTCGTGCCCGTGCCGATCTCGCGGGCAAGCTCCAGTTCGTTGATCTGCATGCCGGGTGCTGCCTCATCGGACAGGATGCGCTGCATGAAGCTGCGTTCGATGATGTCGTGCAGTGAATCCGTTTCCTCCGAGGGGAAGAAGTCGCGGTCAACAGGCTGGCGCAACACGATCTTCTGGCGCTTGTTCCAGCGGATGATGCCCTCATCGCTAAGACGCGTGAGGATGGCGCGCGCCGTGCTGCGGCTGACTCCAAGCTGGGCTGCGATTTCCGGCTCCGAGGGCAGCGCCGTGTCCATACGCAATGCCGCCGCATATCGGTTATAGGCTTCCTTGAAGACCGTATTCTGCCTTGCCATCAGACCCCGCTTTCCGCCCAAACCCGACGGTCCTGGCGACACGGCAATGATACCCGCCGCCAAGAACGGGCACAGCCGGACCAGGAGCCTCTTCAAGCGACCTTTATCTTAGTTTTGGATCGCCTGCGGCTGTTTGCCTCCCTCGTCCACAGGATCAATATTCCCGTTGACTTGAAAATGTTTATTGTAGATAAAAAACAAAATCAATGCGCATTCGTCGATGTAACGGGCGCAGAAGCGAACGTTTCGTCAGGGAGATGAAATTGGACAGACAGCCTTGGATCATCCTGTCGGCCGGAGACAATGTCGCGGTCGCAACGGCCCCGATTGCCGAAGGATCGCCCGTTGCCGGCGCTACGACGCGCCAGAAGATCGACCCCGGCCACAAGATTGCTCTTACCGACATTCCGCTTGGCACGCCGGTCGTGAAATACGGCCAGGCGATCGGCCGCACGACAGCGGATGTGAAAGCCGGCGACCACGTTCACAGCCATAATCTGCATTTCGAAAACGATCGCCTTGCCGCAACCGCCAATTCCGCTCCGGAAGAAGCAAGTGCGGACGACCGGGCGCGCACCTTCATGGGTTACCGCCGCGCCGACGGACGGGCGGCGACGCGCAACTATATCGGCATCATTGCCAGCGTGAACTGTTCCACCACGGTCTGCCGGGCAATTGCCGACGAGGCCAACCGTACGATCCTCCCACACTATGACGGCATCGACGGCTTCGTGCCGATCGTGCACGACCAGGGCTGCGGCATGAGCTCGACGGGTGACGGCATGAACGTGCTGCACCGGACACTTGCCGGCTATACGCGCCATGTGAATTTCGGCGGCGTGCTGATGATTGGCCTCGGCTGCGAGGTCAACCAGCTCACCCTTTACGGCCAGAGTGGTGCGGGCGCCTCCAAGCGCCATTTCAACATTCAGGATGCCGGCGGTTCGCGCCGCGCGGTCGAGCGTGCCATGGGCGTGTTGCGCGAGATTGCGGCCGATGTCGGCCGTGAAAAGCGCGTACCGATGTCGATCGGCGAGATCATCATCGGGCTACAGTGCGGCGGCTCCGACGGTTTTTCGGGCATTACTGCCAATCCGGCGCTCGGTGTCGCAGCGGATCTGCTGGCGGCTGCCGGCGGTACGGCGATCCTTTCGGAAACCTCCGAAATCTACGGCGCGGAGCATCTGCTGCGCAGCCGTGCCGTCAGCGAAGAGGTCGCCAAGAAGCTCGACGAGAAGATCGCCTGGTGGGAAGACTATGTCGCGCTGCATGGCGCGTCGCTCGACAACAACCCGTCTCCAGGCAACAAGCGCGGCGGCCTGACGACCATTCTCGAAAAGTCGCTCGGCGCCGTCGCCAAGGGCGGCCGCTCGCCGCTGACCGCCGTCTATGGTTATGCCGAACGCGTCACAGCGCCTGGCCTCGTCTTCATGGACACGCCCGGCTACGATCCGGTTTCGGCGACCGGCCAGGTGGCCGGTGGGGCGAACATGATTGCGTTCACGACCGGCCGCGGCAGCTGCTTCGGCTGTCGTCCGGCCCCCTCGCTGAAGCTTGCCAGCAATTCGGCGCTCTATACGTCTATGGAAGAGGACATGGACATTGATTGCGGTACGATCGTCACGGGTGACGCTACGATCAGCGGCAAGGGTCGCGAGATCTTCGATCTGATCGTCGATACGGCCTCCGGCAAGAAGACCAAAAGTGAAATCTTCGGTTACGGCGATAACGAATTCGTTCCGTGGCATCTTGGGGCCACGCTCTAAATTACTTATTGAATTTCGGTCTTCACGAGGAGGAATGATGAAGACGAGGAAGATTGGCAAGACGGCGCTTGAGGTGACGGAAATCAGCTTCGGCGCCGCAGCCCTCGGCGGCCTTTACCGCGCCTGCCCGCGTGAGCAGGCAATGGAAACGCTGGAAACGGCCTGGGAACACGGCATCCGCTATTTCGACGTGGCGCCGTGGTATGGCCTCGGGCTTGCCGAACGACGCGTCGGCGATTTCCTGCGCGGCAAGCCGGAAAACGATTATGTGCTGTCCACCAAGGTCGGCCGTCTGTTGCGCCCGGTGCCGACAGGCACCGTTCCTGACTACAGCTATGTCGATCCGCTCTCCTTCGATGCCGATTACGACTATTCCTATGATGGCATCATGCGTTCGGTGGAATTCAGCTATGCGCGCCTCGGCCTGAACCGCATCGATATCCTCTTTGTCCACGACATCGGCGCCTATACGCATGGTGCGGCCAAGAATGCCGTACATCTGAAGAACTTCCTCGACAGCGGCATCAAGGCCTTGGAACAGCTGAAATCGTCTGGTGCGATCAAGGCTTTCGGCCTCGGTGTCAACGAAGTGCCCGTCTGCCTCGACGTGATGCGCAATGGTGATATCGACGTCATCCTGATGGCCGGGCGCTACACGCTGCTCGACCGGTCGGCGGTTGCCGAGCTCATTCCGCTCTGCCGGGAAAAGGGTACCTCGCTCGTCGTCGGCGGCGTCTTCAATTCCGGCATTCTCGCAACCGGCCCGGTGCCGGGCTCGCATTTCGATTACATGCCGGCGACCGAGGACGTGCTCGCCAAGGTCGGTGCGATCGAAGAGGTGGCGAAACGCCACGGCCTGCCGCTTGCCGCCCCTGCCCTGCAGTTTCCGCTGCGCGACCCGGTCGTCTCCTCGGTGCTGATCGGCACGGCGAAGCCCTCGAGCCTCGTGCGCAACATGGAGAATTTCGAGCCGCAGCTTCCCGCCGACATCTATCCCGAATTCGAACCCTATACGCTCGTCGCCGCGCCGCTCGGCGAAGAAGCCGTACGGGTCTAAGGAGACACCATGCTTAAAGGTATTCATCCGCTTCTCGGCCCCGATCTGCTCTACGCACTGAAGAGCATGGGGCATGGCGACGATATCGTCATTGCCGATGCCAATTTCCCTGCAAGCAGCATGGGGCCCGACGTCATCCGCGCCGACGGCGTCAGCGCGACAGCCATGGCCGAGGCGATCCTTACCCACATGCCGCTCGATACGTTCGTGCCGCAATCGGCATGGCGGATGGAAGTGGTTGGCGACCCCAAGGCGGTGCCGGAAGTCTGCGCCGAATTCCAGGAAATCGTCACCCGGCGCGCCGGCAATTTTTCCATCGCATCGGTCGAACGCTTCGCCTTCTACGAGATGGCGCGGAAGGCCGCCTATATCGTCGCGACCACCGAGTTCCGGCTCTACGGCAACCTGATTTTGAAGAAGGGCGTCGTGCACCCGCACGAGGTGCAATTCGACTGAGGACCTTATTTTAGGTCTTCATGTAACTAAAATAAAAACAATTGCTTGGGAGACAATTCAGCGGGTTAAAAAGGCGAAATCAGCACACTTGCAATTTGCCTGCACCTCAGCTAGCTTCTCATCGTAAATGTTTTTTATCGATAAAAATCGTCCGCCAGCGTTCAGCGGTCCGGTTTCATTGGAGGAGAACGCACCCTGAGAGGAGAACCCTTATGAGCATCGTGAAATCCATCCTGTCTCGCCGCGCCTTTACGGCACTTGCGGGCGCTGCCGTCATCGCCACGGCAATGCCGGCAGCATCTTTTGCCGCCGAGGTGACGATCCCGATCATCGTCAAGGATACGACGTCTTTCTACTGGCAGATCGTTCTGGCCGGCGCGCGCAAGGCCGGCAAGGATCTCGGCGTCAACGTGCCGGAGCTCGGCGCCCAGGCTGAATCCGACATCAACGGTCAGATCAGCATTCTCGAGAACGCCGTTGCCGGCAAGCCGGCTGCTATCGTCATCTCGCCGACCGAGTTCAAGGCTCTCGGCAAGCCGATCGATGAAGCTGCCAAATCGGTTCCGATCATCGGCATCGACTCCGGCGCCGACTCCAAGGCATTCAAGTCGTTCCTGACCACCGACAACGTCCAGGGCGGCCGTATCGCTGCTGACGGTCTTGCAGCCGCCATCAAGGCCGCCACCGGCAAGGAAGAAGGCGAAGTCGTCATCCTGACCAACCTTCCCGGCGTCGGCTCGCTGGAACAGCGCCGCGAAGGCTTCCTGGATCAGGTGAAGACCAAGCATCCGGGCCTCAAGGTCATTGCCGACAAGTACGGCGACGGCCAGGCAACGACCGGCCTCAACATGATGACCGACCTGATCACGGCAAACCCGAAGCTCGTCGGTGTCTTCGCCTCGAACCTCATCATGGCGCAGGGCGTCGGCCAGGCGATTGCTGAAAACAAGCTCGGCGACAAGATCAAGGTCATCGGCTTCGATAGCGACGACAAGACGGTCGGCTTCCTCAAGGATGGCGCGATCGCCGGCCTCGTCGTTCAGGACCCCTATCGCATGGGCTATGACGGCGTGAAGACCGCTCTTGCCGTCTCCAAGGGCGAGAAGGTCGAGCAGAACGTCGATACCGGCGCAAACCTCGTCACCAAGGCGAATATGGCCGAGCCGAAGATCGACGCGCTCCTGAACCCGAAGATCAAGTAAGTAAGACAGGCGGCCGCGGCGGTTTCAAAAACCGGCGCGGCCTTTCTCATCCATGGTATGGTTCACCAGGGATGGAGCAGACGTGACAAGAGGAGGAGAGGTCCATGGTCGGACTGGAAGAGGTCAGTCATCGCCACGATGACAGCGCCACGCTGAAAGAAGCCAATCGAATTCCCGCCGGATCGCCTATCCTCGAACTGAAGGGCCTGCAGAAGAATTACGGTCACGTGCAGGCGCTGAAGCCGGCGACGCTGACCTTCCTTGCCGGTGAAATCCATGCCATTGTCGGCGAAAACGGTGCCGGCAAATCCACCCTCATCAAGTTGCTCACCGGCGTCATCACCCGCACGGCCGGCGAGGTACTGTGGTGCGGCCATCCGGTGGGGCTGTCGACGCCGAACGAGGCGATCGCCCGCGGCATCAACGCCGTCCACCAGGAAGTCGTGCTCTGCCGGCACCTGACCGTGGCCGCCAACCTCTTCCTTGGCGACGAGGTCAACCGCTACGGGCTGATGCGCAGGAAGCAGATGGAGAAGATGGCGCAGTCCGTCCTCGACGATCTCGGCTTCGGTCTGCCGGCCGGTGCGCTTCTGAGCTCGCTGACGATCGGTCAGCAGCAGCTCGTCGCCACCGCGCGTGCGGCCATGCGCGGCACGCAGTTCCTGATCTTCGACGAGCCGACCGCCTATCTCACCCGCCAGGAATCCGCACAGCTCTTCAAGCTGATCCGCCGTCTGCAGGGCGAAGGCGTCACCATCGTCTATATCAGCCACCGCATGGAAGAAGTCTTCGAACTAGCCGACCGCGTCTCGGTGCTTCGCGACGGCACCCATGTCGGCACGCGCCTGATCGGGGAGACCAATGAGGCCGAGCTGATCGCGCTGATGATCAACCGCTCGATCGAGCAGATCTACCATAAGGAAGACATTCCGATCGGCCAGTCGATCCTCGACGTCAGGGGTCTGACAGGACCCGGCTTCGAGGACGTGTCGCTGAGCGTCAAGGCAGGACAGATCGTCGGGCTCTATGGCCTGATCGGCGCCGGGCGCAGCGAATTCGCGCTTGGGCTCTATGGGCGCCAGCCGACAAGTGCGGGCGAAATCCACTGGATGGGCAAGCGCGTCGATATCAGGAACGAACGCACCGCGATGGAGCTCGGCATTGCGCTGGCGCCCGAAAGCCGGCGCGACCAGGGGCTCTGCCTCAACCTGCCGATCGGCCTCAATATCAACCTGCCGGTGTTCGGACGCCTCAGCAACGGCCCGGTTATCAATCACGCACGAGAATCGACGAATGCCGACAAGCAAATTCGCGATCTCAGCATCAAGACGCCGAGCCGGCGTGTTCCGGCTTCCAGCATGTCGGGCGGCAACCAGCAGAAGATCGTCATCGGCAAGTGGCTGAGCCACGGCGCCCGGCTTTTCATTTTCGACGAGCCGACCGTCGGCGTCGACGTCGGCACCAAGGCGGAAATCTACCGGCTCTTCGCCAAGCTGCTGAAGGAGGGGGCAGGCATCATCCTGATCTCCTCCTACCTGCCCGAGGTCTACGAACTGGCCGACCGGCTGCACGTCTTCCGCAGCGGCAAGCTCGTTGCAAGCCATGATTTCCACGCGGCGACGCATGAAGAAGTGCTCAGCGAAGCGATCGGCGTCTGAGCCAGAAGAATAAGAGGGAGAAAATTCATGACTGTCACCCCCACCGAAATCGTCGCGCCGCCGCCGCGCCGGAAGATGAACATTCTGTTCGGCCTGACGCTGATCGGGTTGCTGATCTTCCTCTGGGTCGTGCTCGGCTTCGTCACCGAGAGCTTCTGGACGCCGCTCAACATTTCCAACCTGCTGCGCCAAGGTGCGATGACAGCAATCCTGGCGCTCGGCCAGACCTTCGTCATCATCACCGCCGGCATCGACCTTTCGGTCGGCGCCATCGTCGGCTTCTGCACCGTCATCATCGCCTGGCTCCTGCAGGCGGGCGTACCGCTCTGGGCGGCGATCTTGCTGACGCTGGCCATCGGTGTCGCGATCGGCTCCTTCCATGGCTTCGGCATCGTGCATATGGGCCTGCCGCCCTTCATCATCACGCTGGCGACGCTGACATCGCTGCGCGGCATCGGCCTCTTGATCACCAACGGCTCGACGATCAGCATCACCGACGAGGGCTTCAGCAACTTCGCCCGCGCCGATTTCCTTGGCGTGCCAAGTCTGTTCTGGATGGTCATCCTGGTTGCGATCCCCTCCTTCGTCTTCCTGCATCTGAGCCGCTGGGGCCGCTATCTCTTCGCGGTCGGTTCGAATGCCGAAGCCGCGCGCCTTTCCGGCGTCAACGTCAAGGGGATGATCTACCTAGCCTATATCCTGTCGGCCTCGTTCGCGGCTTTCGTCGGCGTGCTGCTCGCCTCGCGTATCGCGATCGGCAACGCGACACAGGCCGACGGCTGGGAACTGCAGGCGATCGCCTCCTCGGTCATCGGCGGCACGTCTCTCTTCGGAGCTGTCGGCTCCGTGCACGGCCCGCTGATCGGCGCCTTCATTCTGGCGACCATCAACAACGGCGCAAACCTTTTGAACGTCAACTCGTTCTGGCAGCGCATCATCACCGGCCTGCTGATTATCGTCATCGTCTACTTCGATCAGCTTCGCCGGCGCCGGGCGGGCTGAGCGAGATACAAAACGAAGCCGGCCCAAAGGCCGGCTTTCTTCATTCCAGCAATGCGAGAGCCACCATGAAAGCAGTCCTTTGCCGCGAACCCGGCGTCCTCGATCTCGTCGAGCGCCCCTCTCCCGAAAAACCTGTTGCCGGCTGGGTGCGGCTCGCCGTCAGCCATGTCGGCATCTGCGGCACGGATTATCATATCTTCGAAGGCAAGCACCCGTTCCTCGAATATCCGCGCGTCATGGGGCACGAGATCTCGGCAACGGTGCTGGAGACCGGCGACGGGGTGGCGATGGCGACGGGCACGCCTGTGATCGTCAATCCTTACCTTTCCTGCGGTAGCTGTGTCGCCTGCCGGCAGGGCAAGCCGAACTGCTGCACCAATATCAAGGTTCTCGGGGTTCATACCGACGGCGCCTTCTGCGAAGAGATCAGTGTTCCAGCGAGCAATCTCTATGCCGCAAAGGGCCTCAGCCTGGAGGCCGCGGCGACCACCGAATTCCTGGCTATCGGAGCACATGCCGTGCGCCGCTCCATGGCATCAGCCGGTTCCCGCTCGCTCGTTATCGGCGCAGGTCCGATCGGCCTCGGCGCGGCGATCTTTTCGCGCATTGCCGGCCATGAGGTGACGCTGCTGGATACGAGTGCTGAACGGTTGCAGATGGCCTCCGAACGCTTCGGGTTCACGTCAGGCATTGTCGCCAATGACGAGACCCCTGATGCCGTGAAGGCGAAAACGGATGGCGATGGCTTCGATGTGGTGTTCGACGCGACGGGCTATGGGCCATCGATGGAGAAAGCCTTCAGCTTTGTCGCCCATGGCGGCGCGCTGGTGCTGGTCAGCGTCGTGAAGGACGATATCCGCTTCTCCGATCCGGAATTCCACAAGCGCGAAATGATGGTGATCGGCAGCCGCAATGCGACGCGCGTCGATTTCGAGCATGTCGCGGATTCCATCGCCAAGGGCCTCGTTCCGGTCGACAAGCTCATCACCCACCGCACGACGCTTGCCGATGCGCCGCGCGATCTCGCCCGCTGGGCGCATGAGAAGAGCGGCCTCATCAAGGCGGTCATCAAGGTTGCGGCTTAAGCCGCGTCGATAGCCGCGCGCATCTGCCTGACGACCTCGACATCCGTGCGGTTCGAGGTCGGCACATCGAAGCCGAAGGAGACGGCGCGCGGATCGGCGCTGGCAACGGCAGAGCTGCAGGAGCCGTGGATCTCATGCGCGCCTGTTGCCCGCAGGATTTCGACAGCGTTCGTCGGACGCACGCCGCTGCCCGGCATAATGGAAATACGGCCGGCGGCCTTGGCGGAGATCCGCTTCAGCGTATCGAGCCCATCCATTGCCTTCGGCACGCAGCCTGACGTGAGTATGCGCTCGCAGCCGAGTTCGACCGCCTGCTCCAGTGCCGCATCCGGATCCGGCACGAGATCGAAAGCGCGATGCAGCGTCGAACCAAGGCCGGCAGCATGCGCCTTCAGACGATGAATGAGCGGCATGTCGAGCGTACCATCAGGCCGGTTGGCGCCGATGACGACACCGGCAAGCCCCGCCGCCCTGACAGCATCGATATCGGCGAGCATCGCCTTCTCGTCCGTCGCATCGAAGATGAAGGGGCCGGCATGCGGGCGGATCATCGCATAGACGGGGATCGGCGCTTCCGCAGCAATTCGCATCAGGCTCGGCAGCGGCGTTAGGCCGCCGAGCTCCAGCGCCGAGCAGAGCTCGATACGGCCGGCGCCACCCTCGATCGCCGCCGCGAGGCCCTGGGCGCTATCGACGCATACTTCCAGCAAAACCGCCATCGTCCGAATCCCTCTTCTTCCGCTAAACACCGCCGATTGTCCGCCATGGTGCGATATTGCCGCCGGTTACCGAACATCCCACCAAGCGGCATACAAAACCGCCGATTCTACGCTATAGCCTGATTATTTTGCCGGGATCAAACCAATGCATCGTAATAACGGCGGCTCCCGACCTCATCTCGACCGCTCAGAGCGCGCCCCCTTCGCTGGAAAGTAGACGTTATGCCGTGTTCATGGCGCTGCTGTTCCGAGCGCTTCGGCTAACACATCGGTCAAACCTCGCCCGGCGCTGCCGTCCTCATCAAGGCGCGGATTGTAGATGGTGATCTCGAGCCCGACTGCCTTGCCGCTCGCCAAGGCAATCCGGAGCGCAGCCCTTAGCTCGTCCCACGACAATCCGCCCGGCACACGGAAATCGACAGCCGGCATGATGACATCGTCGAGGCAGTCGGCGTCGAGGTGGATGAAGAAGCCATCCAGTTCCTCTCGCGTCAGGTGATCGACCGCTTCGCGCACGGCGGCCTCGATGCCCATCGCGCGTACGGCGGGAAGGTCAATCGTCTTGAGCTCTTTAGGGAGCGGCTGGCTTCCGTACTCCTCCTGATCCTTATGATCGCGATACGCGAACGCGACAGCGTCTTCAGGGCGGACCAGAGGACCGCGACCTTCGATGTCGGTCAGGAGCGATGGGCCGTAACCGGTGACCAGCGCGAGGTCCATCGAGGCGCCCTCACCATTGGGTTCCGCCTCGGGCTGGAAGAAATCGGCGTTGCCGTCGATGAAGAACAGGCCATAGCGGCCGCGCCGTCGAAACGCGAGCATCGAGCCCAGCACGATCGTGCAATCGCCCCCCAGCACCACCGGAAACTCGCCTGCGTCAAGCAGCGCTTCCACAGCGTCGGCGAGCTTGGGCGACCACGCTGCAATTGCCCTGACATTCAAGGTGCCTGTCTCGGGATCGGGTGCCGGATCCTTCTGAGGCACTGCCAGCCGCCCGGCACGGCGCGCATGGATGCGCTCCGCAATACCGAGGTCCAGGAGTTGGTCGGGCAAGCGCTCCACACCATCCGTCGCCAGGCCCAGCGTGGAGGGGGCTTCGACAATTGCATAGGGAATGGTCGGCATCGGCGCCTCCCGTTAGCGACTATTTTGCTGCGTAAGTCACAGCCTCGATTTTGTGACCGTCTGGATCGCGGACGAACGCCCCATAGTAGTTGGCATCGTAATTCGGTCGCAGCCCTGGCCCACCATCGTCACTGCCACCTTGCTTTAATGCTGCTGCGTGAAATCGAACGGCCCTCGGATCACAACGACCTTCCCTTCCGATATCGTTCCTTAACGGCAGCTTCCGGTCATTGTTCCGTCAGAGCCGCCCGTCATTTATCCACCACCAAACCATGCAGATGCTCAAGCGATGCAGATGCCTTGGAACCCTAACCCTGAAAAGCGCTTTATCTACACACATGGACACGCGCGTCAAACATTGCAGGATCCAGATCGGACAGGTGGACACTTTCTACCGAGAGGCCGGACCAGAACGCGCGCCCGTCGTTCTCCTGCCGCACGGCTATCCCTGTTCATCCTATGAATTTCGCAATCTGATGCCGAGACTAGCCGACAAATGGCGGCTGATTGCTCCTGACTATCCTGGGTTCGGCTACAGCGGTACACCCGATGACTTCGACTATAGCTTCGACGGCTATGCCATGTGGCTCGACCAGTTCGTGACGCAGCTAAAGATCGAGCGCTTCGTGATCTACCTTCATGATTTCGGCTCGCCGATCGGGGTTAGGCTGGCGATAATGCGGCCTGAGAGGGTTGTGGCCCAGATCATTCAGAACGGTGACATACCTTATGAAGATGCGCTTGGCCCGAAGTATGCCGATATCGAGAAATCCTGGTCGCTACCCGATCAAGAGATGCGTGCGGCGATGAGAAAGGCTGTCACTGAAGAAAACTTCCGCGACGAGTTCTTAAATGATGTACGTGCAGATTTGGTTGGATTCATCGCGCCGGACCTTTGGCAATTGCACTGGTCGCTGATGACCGAGCGGCGGAGGGACGCCGCCGCAGACATTCTGTTTGGCCTCAAGGCGAACCGCCAATGGTTTCCTCAGCACCGCCGATATCTTCAACAGCACAAGCCGCCGACATTGATCGTGTGGGGGCCACAAGATCATTACATGCCCGAAGAGTCAGCGCGAGTCTATCTACGCGACCTGCCAGATGCCGAGCTGCATCTCCTGGATGGCGGCCATTGGCTGCTGGAAACCAACCTCGATGAGGTTATTTCGCTTATGCGATCATTTCTCGAACGGATCGAGTCCTGACCGGCAACGGCAGCTATCTGCTTTTTATCGTCAAAAGCTGCCTGTCCGCTTCCCACGCAACTTGAGCCATTTGCTCATATATCTATTTCGGAGAACCATAGAGGGAATAGAGTAGATATAGTTCTCCGTTTCATCCTTCTCGTTCCGCCGCGGCTTATTTAGGTGAGGACGGGACTTTGCGCGACAGGCGCTGCGACAATTTTAGCCGCGGTGGCAATCAGCAGGTCGCAAGCGTCAGCGGCCGCTTTCCGATGATTGAAGGCCACGTGGTAGGACATCAGCATCGGCTCGCCGAGTTCGACGATGCGCACCCGGTCGGCGATCGGCATGGCGCTGACCCGGCCGAGGAAGGAGACATAGCCGTGATTGGCGACGAGATCGACGATGACCGGCAGAGAATCCGCCGCGGTGATGTCTCGGTCACGGAGGCGGCGATGCAGGGTGCGGTCGTAGCCGAAGGTCATGGCGGCATGGCCGATGCCGGTGCGCGGGCTTGGCGTGCAGATCGGATGGCTGGCGACGAGCTCCGCGGCGGTTGCTTCAGCGCTGTCGAGCGGGGCGATCGCCACCATATCGGTGCGCAGCAATTCGCGATGACGAAAGCTTTCCAGGCCGAAGACGGAATCGAGGATCGCGACGTCTATGCGCCCGGATTTCAGCGCCTCGCGCAGATCGTCCGCAGTCATCGAGACCAGTGATAAAGCGTTCTTGTTGCGGCCGGCATTCCACTCGGCAACAAGGCTGCCGAGGCAGCGCGCAACCCAGCTTTCCGAGCCCGTGGGGATGATGGCACCGATGCGCAGGGAGCGAGCGGTGCGCTGATAGCGTTCGTCGGCCGCGGATTTCAGTTCGTTCCAGGCGAGGCTGATGGTCGAAAAGACGGTATAGGCGAAACGGCCTTCCTCCGTCAGAGCCGAGCCCTGGGCCTGACGCTCGAAGAGCCTGCCCCCGAAGAATTTCTCAAGATTGGCAATCTGCAATGAAAGCTGCGGCTGACCAAGGCGCAGGCGGCGAGCCGCGCGATTGATGCTGCCTTGATCGGCAACCTCCAGATAACGCTCCATGGTGACGAGCTTGACGGGGATGCGGGCGGCCCATTGTCCGTAAGCGTCCGGTTCACGATGACCAAGCTTTTCGCCAAGCTGCCCTGTTGCAGCAAGGATCGGCGCCAATCCCTCCAGAACCCTGCCTCCGGCAAGCAGAATGACCAGCTCGCCCGAGGAACGTTCGGCGAGTTTCAGGGCAAGCTCCGTCTCCAGATTATCGATCGCTGCCGACACGGTCGAGACGGAGATGTTGAAGCGACGCGCCGTTTCGCGCATCGAGCCTGAGGACAGGACCTGGCTTGCGATGAAGAGGGCGCCGAGATGCAAGGCTTTCTCCGGAAACTACTGAAAAGGCGGAGGATATGACGTGTTCGTGAAAAAAGATATCCCTGCCCATAGAGGTGCAGGCTATCGTTCCCTCAATAAGAAATCCGGGCGGCGAAAGAACCGATCAAAAGCACCGGAAACACCGTGGAAACACGCAAGGGGACAAAAACAAATCGCGCCGGCCTTGGAAAAGGGAATGCAATTCCGCGCACGGACCTGCATTCGCCGCCATAATCGCGCCGCGAGAGCGAATACTGGAGGGGGACTGCATCGATTTTTCGGTGATGCACACTATTTCCATGACGCACGTATTTCCGGCATGATGGCCTCTGGCTTGCCTGCCGGCAGGAATTGGTGCGCGCTAGCTTCGCGTCCGGGGCTTTCGCGACGTTTAACGGTGTTCAACCAAGGGGATAATCATGCTGAAGAAATTCGCACTTGCCGTTTCGCTTGCCGCCTTTGCGGCCGGCGCGGCTCACGCCGCAGACGTCGTCGTTTCATCGAAGATCGACACGGAAGGCACGCTGCTCGGCAACGTCATCGCACTCGCACTGGAAGCCAACGGCATCAAGACGCAGGACCGTATCGCACTAGGCGCAACTCCTGTCGTACGCAAGGCGATCACCGCTGGCGAAATCGACATCTACCCGGAATATACCGGCAATGCCGGTTTCTTCTTCAACAAGGCCGATGATGCTGCGTGGAAGAACCTCGAGCAGGGTTATCAGGAAGCCAAGAAGCTCGATTACGACGCCAACAAGATTGTCTGGCTGACGCCCTCGCCGGCCAACAACACCTGGGCGCTTGCGGTGCGCAACGACGTTGCCGGTCCGAACAACCTCAAGACTATGTCCGACTTCGGCAAGTGGGTTTCGGGCGGCGGTGCCGCCAAGCTTGCGGCATCAGCCGAATTCGTGAATTCGGCCGGCGCCCTGCCCGCCTTCCAGACCACCTATGGCTTCACGCTGAAGCCGGATCAGGAAGTCGTGCTTTCGGGCGGCGACACGGCTGCGACGATCAAGGCTGCGGCCGACCAGACCAACGGCGTCAACACCGCCATGGTCTACGGCACCGATGGTGCGATCCAGGCTGCCGAGCTGACGGTTCTTGAAGACGACAAGAGCGTGCAGCAGGTCTATGCGCCGACCCCGATCATCCGCGAGGCCGTGCTGCAGGCAAACCCGAAGATCCAGGAAATCCTTACTCCGATCTTCCAGAGCCTGACGGCAGACGAGCTGCGCAAGCTCAATGCCAAGATCCAGGTCGATGGCGAGCCGGCGAAGTCCGTTGCCGAAGCCTATCTGAAGGAAAAAGGTTTCCTGAAGTAATTGCCTGATGCCCCGCTCAGTTCACGGGCGGGGCACTCTCCGGACAGGGTTGGATCGATGGAAGAAACCTTAGCGGTCCGCAAGCTGGACCGGCTCGGCGTGGTACTGGTGGCAGGCGGCATTGCGGCGACGGCTCTTCTGCCTTTCATCTACGTGAAGGCAAACCGTATCGCCGCCGGCAAGCCGATGCTGCTGACGCAGCTTCTTCCCCAGACTTCCGTCATCATCCTGCTGGTGCTTCTCGTTGCCACCGCATTGGCAACGCTCTTCCTGCGCAATGCCATCGTCCGGCTCGGGCTCGGCACGCTCTGCCTTGCCGCCCTGATCACAGCGATCGGGCTCACGGCAACGGCCGCGACCCCACCTGGCAGCACCGTGGCGCGCATGACGCCCGGCGGCAGTTTCTGGGTCCTATTCGGGGTCATCGGCCTCATCATTTCAGACGCACTGGTGAAGATTCGGCTGACACCGTGGATGCGGGTGGCGGCGCTCGTCGCCTATGCGGCCCTGCTCGGTATCTGCCTGTCCTCCGGCCTGCTCGATAGCCTGTCGATCCTCAGGGAATTCTCGACGCGCTCGGCGCAGTTCTGGACCGAGGCCTATTCCCATCTGCTTCTGGCCTTCGGCTCGCTTGCAATAGCCATCGTTCTCGGGCTGCCGCTCGGCATCCTCTGTTTCTGGGTGCCCAAGCTGCGCGCCATCGTGCTGCAGACGCTGAGCCTCATCCAGACCATTCCGAGCCTTGCGCTGTTCGGCATACTGATGCTGCCGCTCGGCTATCTCGCCGCGAACGTGCCGCTTGCGGCCGATATCGGCATTCGCGGCATCGGCACGGCGCCGGCGCTGATCGCGCTCGTGCTCTATTCGCTGCTGCCGATCGTCGCCAATACGGTCGTCGGCCTCGAAGGCGTCGATCCCTCGGTGCGCGATGCTGCGGCCGGCATGGGGCTGACGCGCCGGCAGATCCTGACCGGTATCGACCTGCCGCTTGCCTTTCCGGTCATCCTCACTGGCATCCGCATCGTGCTGGTGCAGGCGATCGGCATGGTGACGATCGCCGCGCTGATCGGCGGCGGCGGCTTCGGCATCTTCATCTTCCAGGGGCTTGGCCAGACGGCCATGGACCTCGTCCTGCTCGGCGCCGTGCCGACCGTTTTCTTCGCCTTCTCCTCGGCCGTCATCCTCGATGCGGTCATCGAAAGCATCCAGGGGCCAGCCGCATGAGCATGATCGAAATCAGAAATGTCACCAAGCGCTACGGCTCGGCAACCGTCGTCGACAATGTCTCCATGAGCGTCGAGAAGGGTTCGATCACCGTTATCGTCGGCACGTCGGGTTCGGGCAAATCGACGCTGATGCGGATGATCAACCGGCTGGTGCCGATCACCGAGGGTCAGATCTTCGTCGGCGGACAGAATATCATGGACGTGCCTGCGACCGAGCTTCGACGCAAGATCGGCTATGCCATCCAGGGACACGGCCTGTTTCCGCACCGGACGGTGGCGCAGAATATTGCGACCGTTCCGGAGCTTCTCGGCTGGGATACGGCCCGCATCGGCAGCCGGGTGACGGAACTGCTCGGCCTCTTCAATCTCGACCCCGCAACCTTTGCGGAGAAATACCCGCATCAGCTTTCGGGCGGCCAGCAGCAGCGTGTCGGCGTTGCCCGGGCGCTGGCGGCCGAGCCGGAACTTCTCTTGATGGACGAGCCCTTCGGCGCGCTCGACCCCGTCATCCGCGGCAAGGCGCAGGACGACCTGCTGGCGATCCAGAAACAGTTCGGCACCACGGTCGTCCTCGTCACGCATGACATGGACGAGGCCTTTCATCTCGGCAACCAGATCGCCGTCATGAGTGGCGGCAAGCTGCTGCAATGCTCGACGCCGGAGAAGATCCTGACGGAACCGGCCGATCCCTTCGTGCAGCAATTGACCGGCACATCCGACCGGGCGCTGAAGCTGATGTCGCTGACGCCGTTGAAGGACAGCATGCAGCCCGCAAAACCCGGCCTTCCCTATTCGCTGGCGCAGTCACTCAATCTCCGCGACGCGCTGGCAGAAATGATCTGGCAGGGCGTCGACGAGGCTTCCGTGCAGGATGCGAACAAGGCGCCTGTCGGTTCGATTTCCATGGAGCGGCTGCTCGAACTGGGCCGCAAGGCATGAAGTTTCTCGTCGCCAACCTGTTTCGCGCGCTGGCGCTGGTGGTGCTGCTCATCCTGATTTTCAGGACCGAGTGGCTCTCCTTCATGCTGGTTCCGCTGACCAACAACAATGCGCCGCCGGTCTATACGCAGAACAGCCTCGCTTCGCTGGCGCTCGGGCACCTGGAACTCGTCCTCATTTCCATTGTCGGCAGTGCGGTGCTTGCCGTGCTCGGCGGCATCTTCGTCACCCGGCCGAGCGGGGCCGATTTCCTGCCGCTGTCGCGGGCGATCGCCAATGCCGGCCAGACCTTTCCACCCGTCGCGGTGCTTGCGCTTGCCGTTCCCGCCACCGGCTTCGGTGCTGCGCCGACGCTGATTGCGCTCTTTCTCTACGGTCTGCTGCCGATCTTCGAAAACACGGTCGCCGGCCTCAAGCAGGTGTCGCCGCAGGTACTGGATGCTGCCGACGGCATGGGCATGAACGGGACGCAGCGGCTCTTCAAGGTCGAGTTGCCGCTCGCATTGCCGCTGATCCTCGAAGGGTTGAAGGTCGCAACCGTCATCAATATCGGCACGGCGACGATCGGCTCGACGGTTGCGGCAAAGGGTCTCGGCGAGGTCATCATCGCCGGCCTGATCTCCGACAATACCGCCTTCATTCTGCAAGGTGGCCTGATCGTCGGCCTGATGGCGGTGCTGATCTATGATGTCGTCGGCATGCTGGAAGGCGCGATCACGCGCAGAATGGGCTTGCGTCCGGCTTGAGAGGACGGCTACCAAGGCTGCCGGAGATATCAGCGATTGGGAGACCGCCTTGGCCAAGATGATCCATTCCATGATCCGCGTGTTGGACGAGGCGCGCTCGGTCGATTTCTACAGCAAGGTCTTCGGGCTTAAGGTTGCCGACCGCGTCGATTTCGAGACCTTCACGCTGATCTATATGAGCAATGAAGAGACCGGTTTCGAGCTGGAGCTGACTGTTAACAAGGGCCGTATAGAGCCCTATAACCTCGGCGATGCCTATGGGCATCTGGCTGTTTCCGTTCAGGAAGTGCAGGTCGAGCACAAGCGGTTGACGGATCTCGGCCTCAACCCCGGCAAGCTCGTGGAACTCAACCGCGACGGCAAGCTGTTCGGGCTGTTCTTCTTCATCACCGATCCTGACGGCTACAAGATCGAAGTGCTGCAGCGCTACGGCCGTTTTCAATAAAAGATAAGAGGCTGACATGATCGTAGGGAGAGATCTCCATAACGGCTGGACGCTTTCCTGTAACGATACAGGAAGAACCAGTCTGCCCGTTTCGATTCCGGCAACGGTGCCTGGCTGCGTGCATCTCGACCTGCTCGCAAACCGGCTGATCCCCGATCCCTATCTCGATATCAATGAGATCACCAATGACTGGATCGGCAAGACGGAATGGGTCTACCGGCTGGACTTCGAGGCCGAGCCCGATGCGGGCCAGGTGCAGGAACTGGTCTTCGACGGTATCGATACGATCGCGACAATCCGCCTGAATGGCGGGGAGATCGGCCGCACCTTCAACATGCATCGCACCTATCGCTTCGATGTTTCGTCTCTCCTGCGGGCAGGCACGAACGAACTCAGCATCACCTTCCATTCCGCCTATGCCTATGGCGCGGAGATGGAGAAACATTACGGCTACCGGCCCAACAATTATCCGGGGCCGGGCAATCTGATGCGGAAGATGGCCTGCAATTTCGGCTGGGACTGGGGTCCGACGCTTGTCACGGCCGGGCTCTGGAAGCCGGTGCGGCTGGAAAGCTGGGATCGGGCGCGGCTTGCCGCTACAAGGGTTTCGGCGGCGCTTGCGGGCGGCGATGGGCTGGTCAGGGTGCATGCGCGGCTCGCAAGAGACGGTGAGGCCGGGCCAACGAAACTCACGGCCGAAATCGGCGGCGTGACGCAGACGGTCACGGTCGAAGCGGATGCCGATGAGGTTTCCTTCGAGGTTCGCGTGCCCTCGCCGCAGCTCTGGTGGCCGCATCATCTTGGCGCGCAGCCGCTCTATCCGCTGGAGATCCGGCTGGAAGACGAGAGGGGCGATATCCTCGACAGCTACTCGAAGCAGATCGGCTTCCGGTCGCTGCGGCTCGATACTTCGCCGGATGCGCATGGCTCGGCCTTTACCTTCGTCATCAACGACGTGCCGATCTTTGCCTGTGGCGCCAACTGGATACCGGATGATTGCTTTCCCTCGCGCGTGACGGCGAAGCGCTATGCGGCGCGGATCGAGGAGGCGAAGGCCGCAAACATCAATCTGTTGCGCGTCTGGGGCGGCGGCATCTTCGAGCGGGACGAATTCTACGAGGCCTGCGACCGGGCCGGCATGCTCGTGTGGCAGGATTTCCTCTTTGCCTGCGCCTCCTGTCCGGAGGAAGAGCCGCTGCGCAGCGAGATCGTCGCCGAGGTGCGGGACAATGTGGTGCGGCTGATGCCGCATGCATCGCTCGTCATCTGGAACGGCAATAACGAGAATATCTGGGGCTTTGACGAGTGGGGCTGGCGGCCGATCATCAAGGACGGTGTCAGCTGGGGGCTCGGCTACTATCTCGATGTGCTGCCGGCGCTTTGCACCGAACTCGACCCTGATCGGCCCTATTATCCGGGCAGCCCCTATTCCGGCTCCATGGAGATCGAGCCGAATGACGACGCGCATGGCTGCAAGCATATCTGGGATGTCTGGAACGACGTCGGCTACGAGGTTTATCGCAACTATATTCCGCGCTTCTGCTCCGAGTTCGGCTGGCAGGCGCCGCCGGCCTGGGCGACGCTTCAGGAAAGTGTGCATGACGAACCGCTGACGCCGGAATCGCACGGCGTTTTCCACCATCAGAAGGCGACGCAGGGCAATGACAAGCTCATCAAGGGCCTTGCCGGACACCTGCCCGTGCCGCAGACGATGGACGACTGGCATTTTGCGACGCAACTCAATCAGGCCCGTGCCATCCGCTTTGCAGTCGAGCACATGCGCTCGCATCGCGATATCTGCAAAGGCGCCGTCGTCTGGCAGTTCAACGATTGCTGGCCGGTCACCTCCTGGGCCGCGCTCGATTCTGCCGGCCGGCGCAAGCCGCTCTGGTATGCGATGCAACAGGCCTTCCATCCCCGCCTCCTGACGATCCAGCCGCGTGGTGAGGGCCTTTCCGCGGTCGCGGTCAATGAGCAGACACTGTTCTGGCGCTCGAAGATCAGCGGCAAGCGTATGCGGCTTGATGGTACGATGCTGGCGGAATTCGAATTCTGGCGGCTGCTCTGCGACCGGTTCGAAGCGAAGGAATTCCCTTTGCCAGAGGATATCGCAACGCCCGGTTCGGCAGATGAGGAAGTCATCGTCGTCCAGATGCTGGACAAGCGTGCCTTCCATTATTTCGTTGAGGATATCGACCTGAAGCTTCCCTCGCCGGAACTCTCCATATCCCTGATAAGATCGTCAGGTGGCTGTGACATCACGGTGACTGCGCGGAGCTTTCTGAAGGATCTCTGCCTGATGGCCGATCGGCTCGACCCCGCGGCCGTCGTGGATTCCATGCTGGTGACGCTCATGCCCGGTGAAAGCCATGTCTTCCACGTCACAACCGATAAACATCTGACGATCGAGGACATTGCGGTCGGGCCGGTCCTGCGCTGTGCCAACGATCTCGTCAGCTCAAACTGAAAGGGCAACCTGAAAGGCCCCGCGGGGCCTCTTCCGGACTTCAGATGCGTTACCCCCTCGCGATAGCCGTTCTAGGTTTTGTCGGCCCTTTCCTGCCTGGCTATCAGCGCGGCCAAGTCCTCCTTCAACCGCACCGGCAAATCCATGCGCTCGTGAAGAATGCTCATGATACCAAGATCGCCGTCTTCCAACTCACGGAAGAAGATGTAGTGACGTTCGTAATGGCTGAAGTAGGCTTCGCGCCTGATATCTGGTGGAGTGCTAAGCCTTTGCGGCAAACGTCGCCAGAGGAGGCGGCTGGCGCAAAGCCGCTCCAAGTGAGCGTGGAGGCCGCGAATGTAGGTGTCCGCCTGCACCTCGCTCCATGCGCTGCTGGTATCCTGCCATATCTTATCCTGTGCTGCATCAGCGCGCGGATAGAACCGATAGCGCGCCATGCTCAGCGGCGCTTGTTGCGGCGGATAACGTCCTCAGCCGACACGGCGACGAATTCGCTATCATCGGCACGCATGGCCGGAGCGAGTTCCTTTTGCAAGGCCTCCCATGCTTCATCCCGAGTCTGCAAGTCGTTGCGGATCAACGCGCGAATATATTCGCTGGCGTTTTCATACAGCCCCCCTTCGCCGATCTGCTGCTGAATGTGGTCTTGGAGCTGCCCGCTGACCTTCACGTGAATGCTACCGGATGCCATTGGCATATACCCTTTCGTTCTTCTTATACTGTGGGTAGCGTAGCAGATATTGTCAATATTCATCACGCAACAGGCGTCCGGCCCCGCCTCAATTATACGACGGCTGTGTCGATTGGGCGGGGAGCGGGCCGGACATAGCGCTTGGCATTCTCGCGTGCGTTCCCCAGTAAGGTACGGGGCTTCCTGAAGTATTTCTGCCTGATGGCGGATCGGCTCGACTCTGTGGCGGTGGCGGGTTCAATGCTGGTGACGCTCATGCCCGGTGAAAGCCATGTCTTCCACGTCACGACCAAGATAAACATCTGACGATCGAAGACATTGCGGTCGGGCCGGTCCTGCGCTGCGCCAACGATCTCGTGAGCGCAAACTGAAAGGCCCCGCTCTTGCGGGGCCTCTTCCGGCTCGTCCTCGCGGGCGACGTTACATCCAGTAGGGCGGCACGCCATAATAATCATACACGCGGCGGCCATTATCGTTGTACCAGGTGTCATCGTCATCCGCGTAGCTCGGTGCGCCTTCGATCTGCTCCTTGGTGAGATCGATGCGGTAACCGTCCAGCTGGGTATCGTAGGTCAGCTTTTCCCACGGCAGCGGATAGTGATCACTCCCAATGCCGAGGAAGCCGCCGAAACTCAGAACAGCGTAAGCAACGCGGCCGTCCTGCTTCCCGAGGATGAGGCGCTCGATGGAACCGATGTGCCTGCCATCGGCGCCGTAGACGCGGGTGCCTTCAACCCGGTCGCTGGCGATCAGCGTCGGGGTATCCTTCACGTCAGGGTCGCGTCTGGTGGCGTCAGTATCCTGATTCAGCATTGTGCACCTCCTTGTCGTTTCCTCGTGGTTCTTCCACATCGAGAAAACGTGCCCTATGCCTCAAAGTTCCCTGCCGCATGCCGTTCATATGCGACACTCGCGATATTGACGTTTACGTTAAGGTTATTGTAGCCTCAATCCGCTTGAACCGCTCGAGCAATGGCATAAGCTGCCTTGACGGAGGATGGAGGATCTTCCGATCGACAGGGGTCATCCGGTTTCGGCGGCCGAATGGGAGAGAGACACGATGAACAGTATTTCCGTCCACCCTGGTGGTGCGAAACCGGAAAAACCATGGCTTGCCACCTATCCGGACATCGTTCCGGCTGAGATCCCCCCTCTGGAATTCGCATCGCTTCCCGATCTTCTGGAAAAGAACTGTGCCCGTTTTGCCGATCGCAAAGCCTTTTCCAGCATGGGCAAGACGATGACCTATCGCGAGCTCGAAGTGCAAACCCGCAAGGTAGCGGCCTGGCTGCAAAGTGCAGGCCTGCAGAAAGGCGACCGCGTCGCCGTGATGATGCCGAACGTGTTGCAGAATCCCGTCGCGGTCTATGGCATCCTGCGCGCCGGACTTGTCGTCGTGAACGTCAACCCGCTCTATACGCCGCGCGAGCTCGAGCACCAGCTCAACGATTCCGGCGCCAAGGCGATCTTCGTTCTGGAAAACTTCGCGCGCACCGTCGAACAGGTCATCAACAAGACGGATCTTCGCCATGTCGTCGTCACCTCTCTCGGCGAAATGCTTGGGCCCAAGGGGCATATCGTCAATTTCGTCGTCCGCCGGGTGAAGAAGCTCGTTCCTTCCTGGTCTATTCCTCAACACAAAAGTTTCATGCAGGTGCTATCGGCGGGGGCGAACAGGACGCTTGCCCCTGTCGCGCTTACCGGCAGGGACATTGCCTTCCTGCAATATACGGGCGGGACGACAGGCATTGCCAAGGGTGCGATGCTGACGCATCAGAACCTGCTCGCCAACAAGATGCAGCTGCAGCTCTGGCTGAAATCCGCCTTCGACAAAAAGAAGCAGCCTGAAGTCCTGAACTTCCTCTGCGCGCTGCCGCTCTATCACATCTTCGCACTGACGGTGAATTCGCTGATGGGCATGTCGCTCGGCGCCCATAATGTGCTGATTGCCAATCCGCGCGACATTCCAGGGCTGGTGAAGGAATTCCAGAAGTCGAACATCCATATCTTCCCCGGCCTCAACACGCTGTTCAACGCGCTGCTCAACAATGCCGATTTCGCCAAGCTCGATTTCTCCTCGCTCGTCATGTCGCTCGGCGGCGGAATGGCCGTGCAGCGGCCGGTGGCGGAACGCTGGCTGAAGGTGACGGGCTCGCATGTCACCGAGGGCTATGGTCTCTCCGAGACGTCACCTGTTGCGACCGCCAATCGCTTTGATTCACCCGAATTCACCGGATCGATTGGCCTTCCCATCCCCTCGACGGAGCTCGACATCAGAGACGAGGCCGGCAATTCGCTGCCGCTTGGCGAGATCGGCGAGATCTGCATCCGCGGCCCGCAGGTCATGGCCGGATACTGGAACAAGCCGGAAGAGACAGCCCGGGTGATGACGCCGGATGGCTATTTCCGCACCGGCGACATGGGCTTCATGGATGAGCGCGGCTATACCAAGATCGTCGACCGCAAGAAGGACATGATCCTCGTCTCCGGTTTCAACGTCTATCCGAACGAAATCGAGGAAGTGGCCGCCATGCATCCCGGCATCCTGGAGGCGGCTGCGATCGGCGTGCCGGACGGGCATTCCGGCGAGGCGGTCAAGCTCTTCGTCGTGCGCAAGGATCCTGCTCTTACCGAAGCCGATGTGAAGGCCCATTGTGTGGCCAATCTCACCAACTACAAACGACCGCGCTTCATCGAATTCCGCACCGAGCTGCCGAAGAGCCCCGTCGGCAAGATCCTGCGCAAGGACCTGCGCGGCTGAATTTGACGGTCTCGTGAAATTGAGGGCCATCCGCTTGTCGCGGGTGGCTTTTTTCATATTTGGTCAGATGGCTGAACTTGATTTGACTGCGGGAAAGAGAATAGTTTCCGCAACCCTCTCCGCCTCCAAAGGAGTCTCCCATGAATGCCATCGTCGAACAACTGAAGAGCACCGCGGCTGCCACCAAGGCCACTGATCTGCGCGCCGCATTCGCAGCCGATCCGCAGCGCTTTTCGCGCTTTTCCGTATCGCTTGACGACCTGCTGATGGATTTTTCCAAGACGGCCGTGAACGACGAGATCCTGAAGCTTCTGGTCAAGCTCGCCGAAGAAGGCGGCGTCGAGAAGAAGCGCGAGGAGATGTTCTCCGGCAAGGCGATCAATTTCACCGAAGACCGCGCCGTTCTGCACACTGCGTTGCGCAACCGTTCCAACACGGCTGTCCTGGTCGATGGCAAGGACGTCATGCCTGACGTCAATGCCGTGCTCGCCGCCATGGGCAAGTTTGCCGACGGCGTACGCTCGGGCGCGCTGAAGGGTGCGACCGGCAAGAAGATCACCGATGTCATCAATATCGGCATCGGCGGTTCGGATCTCGGCCCTGTTATGGCAACGCTGGCGCTTGCCCCCTTCCATGACGGCCCGCGCGCCCATTTCGTCTCCAACATCGACGGCGCCCACATCGCCGATATCCTGAAGCTGGTGGAGCCGGAAACAACGCTCTTCATCGTCGCTTCGAAGACCTTCACCACCGTCGAGACGATGACGAACGCGCAGACGGCGCGCAAATTCATCGCCAGTGCACTGGGTGAAGCTGCTGTTCAGCACCATTTCGCCGCCGTTTCGACGGCGCTCGACAAGGTCTCGGCCTTCGGCATCGAAAGCGGACGCGTCTTCGGTTTCTGGGATTGGGTCGGCGGCCGCTACTCGATCTGGTCGGCAATCGGTCTGCCGCTGATGATTGCTGTCGGCCCCGAGAATTTCGGCAAGTTCCTCGACGGCGCGCATGCCATCGACAATCATTTCCGCAAAGCGCCGATTACCGAAAACTTGCCGATGCTGCTCGGCCTCATCGGCTTTTATCACCGCAATGTTCTGGGTTACCCGACCCGCGCCATCCTGCCTTACGACCAGCGCCTGTCACGCTTCCCGGCCTATCTGCAGCAGCTCGACATGGAATCGAACGGCAAGGGCGTGACCATCGACGGCACGCCGGTCGACGGCAATTCCGGCCCGGTTGTCTGGGGTGAGCCTGGCACCAACGGCCAGCACGCCTTCTACCAGCTCATTCATCAGGGCACGAGCATCATCCCGGCCGAATTCATGATCGCCGCCAACGGCTTCGAGCCGGAGCTGCGCCACCAGCATCAGCTTCTGATGTCGAATGTCCTCGCCCAGTCGGAAGCGCTGATGAAGGGCCGCACCTTCGCGGAGGCCAAGAAGCAGCTGACCGACAAGGGCATGGAAGACAAAAAGGCCGACTTCATCGCCCCGCACCGCGTCTTTACCGGCAACCGCCCGTCGATCACCTTCGTCTATGACAAGCTGACCCCCTATGCGCTCGGCCGCCTGATCGCGCTCTACGAGCATCGCGTCTTCGTCGAAGGTGTGCTCTTCCGCATCAACTCCTTCGACCAGTGGGGCGTCGAACTCGGCAAGGAACTGGCGACCGGCCTGCTGCCCGTCGTCGAAGGCAAGGAAAGCGCTGCCGGCCACGATTCCTCGACTCAAGGGTTGGTCGCCGCGCTGGCAAAGCTCGCCAAGTAATCCCGGCGACCGCGCTGCTATCGAAGCCCATCCGTGATGCGGGTGGGCTTTTTTATTTGACCCTGTCGAATTGCAGTGCATCTCGTCGTCTATGGAGAGAGTGACAGCGGAGGAACTAATGACTGCAACGGATGATGAGCTGGTGAAATTCGAAGCCGAGGGGGCGCTGCCATTGCCGCCCTCGAACGAGCAGCGCTTCGTCGAGAACAAAGGCGCGCACATCTGGTATGCGAGTTACGGCGCCGGCCCGGCCGTCATCCTTCTGCATGGCGGGCTCGGCAATAGCGGGAACTGGGGCTATCAGGTTCCCGATCTTGTAGAGGCCGGTCATCGGGTCGTGGTGATCGATAGCCGCGGTCATGGCCGCAGCACCCGTGACGACCGTCCCTATACCTATCACCTGATGGCTTCCGATGTGCTGGCCGTCATGGATCATGCCGGGATCGCGGAAGCGGCCTTCGTTGGCTGGAGCGATGGGGCCTGCACGTCCCTGATCCTGGCCGACCAACAGCCGGAGCGCGTCTGCGGCGTCTTCTTCTTCGCCTGCAATATGGATCCCAGCGGCACCAGGGAATTCAAGGCGACGCCCGTCATCGACCGCTGCTTCAGCCGTCACAGGAAGGATTATCAGGCGCTGTCCGAGACGCCTGATGCGTTCGAGGCTTTTGTCGGCGATGTCTCAAAGATGATGGCGACGGAGCCGAATTACTCGGCCGAGCAGCTGGCAGGCATCCGGGTGCCAGTGTCCATCGTGCTTGGCGAGCATGACGAATTCATCAAGCTCGAGCATGCCGATTATCTGGCGAAGACAATCCCGGATGCGGAATTCGTCCTGTTGCCGGGCGTCAGCCACTTCGCGCCGCTGCAGCAGCCTGATCTCTTCAATCGCGAAATCAGGGCCTTTCTCGACCGGATCGAATGAGGTTCAGAGAACGATTTCGCGTACCCAGGGCGGATTGACGGCGTCGCCGGCAGTGTCGGATGCTTTGACGCGCCTCAGCCCACGTCTTGGAGCAATCATGTGCGGGAGCTTGATTGCCGAAGCCAGACCGAGCCCTGCCAGCAACCGGATGAAAGACCAGCCGAGATCCAGCTGGCCCGGTTCGATACCGAGCCGCGCCGATTCCGGAAAGGCGTGATGGTTGCCGTGGAAACTCTCGCCGAAGGTTACCAGCCCGAAATGCGGCAGGTTATAGCCCTGCACCGCGACACCATCGACACTCCAGCCCTGATGGCCGTCCCGATGGGCGAAATGACCGACCAGCCAGTGACCGGTTAGCGATACCGATATGCGTACCGCAATGCCCCAGATCAACCAGGGCCATCCGCCGAGCGCGAAAAGCAGGAGCGCCAGCGGCAGTTGCTGCGCCATCCATGCCGCCTCCAGGAAGCGATAGAAGTTATCGCGCCTTTCCCGCGCCCCGATGACGAAACGCGGCGGGTGATCCAATACCACCGCGCAATGCATCTGCCAGAAGGCGTCAGTGAAGAAGGAGCGCCTGTGGGCAAAGAGGTCATGGCAGTCTTTCTGCCGCTGCGCCCAGTCGCGAATGTCGTGCGCGTAGATCATGCCGAACGGGCCAGCCATGCCGACCAGCGTCCCGAGATAGACGAGAAGGTGCTCGATCCAGATCGGGGTGCTGAACGAGCGGTGGATCAACAGCCGGTGCATGCCGACCGAATGGCCCAGGCAGATCGTGACGGCGGTCAGGACGATGAAGACGGCAAGCGCGCTCCATGTGAAGGTCAACGGTCCGCCGATAATGGCGATCAGGGTCATGGCAGTAACCCAGATCGACTTTGCGGGCATCCAGACCACCCTGCCCTTCACTGGATCGCTGTTTTCGTCGATCATGCGTCCGGTGGAAATACTGCTCATGGCAAAAGCCTCCCCTCGGGCGCATTCAACACTTGAATATCGCCCGTCAATTCGTTAATTAAGGAATTACCTAATTACTTTGCATCGAGAAAAATAATTAAGCAATACATTAATTGCCTAATTATACGATCGATCGATGTTGATGCCTAGGGCCCGGAGACCGGACTTGGACGAAGAGACTTTCGATGACGCGGCAGAAGACAGTGCCGTCGGCGCCGCCCAGCGGGTATTCCACGCGCTATCAAGTGCGCCACGCCGCAAGATTCTCGCCTATCTCTCGGCATCGGGCCTGACGGCCGGTGAGATCGCCGAGCGCTTCAGCATGTCGAAGCCGGCCGTTTCGCAGCACCTTTCCATCCTCGAAACCGCGGGGCTGATCCGGAGGGAGAAGCAGGGCCAGTTCGTCCACTATTCCCTGATAGAGAACAATCTCGTCAATACGCTGAACGGCTTCGTGCAGGAGGTCTGCCCGGTGGGTCGGCCGATCAAGAAGGAAAGCCAGGCGCGCGCCCGCACGAAGGAATAGCCGGGAGCTGCCGGCCCACTCCGTTCTTACGGCAGAAAGAACGGAAGACAGGCCGAGACTTGCGTCTCGACCCTTACAGTCGTCAGCAGGCAGATGAGAGAGCGGATCTGTCCCCGGTCTCAGAGGCCGATTTCGCGTGCCCAGGGCGGATTGGCGCCGGCGCGGGAGACGGTGACGGCGGCAGCCTTGGCGCCGAGGGCGAGCGCGTTGCGCAGGGTCTGCTCGTCGAGATTGGCGACCTGTGCCTTGGTCAGCAGATTATCCATCTTCAGCGAGGCGAGGACGCCGGCATCAAATGTGTCGCCGGCGCCGACGGTGTCGACGACGGTGACGCGTTCGCTCGGGACGGTAACCTTGCGGGCGCTGGTATAGCCGGTGGCGCCTTCTGCACCCTTGGTGATGACGACGAGCTTGGCGCCGTGGTTCAGCCAGTGGGCGGCGAGCGCGTCATGATCACCTTCGAGGCCGAACCATTCGAGATCCTCGTCGGAGAATTTCACGATGTCAGACTTGGCGGCCATGCGTTTGATGCGGGCCATATGCGCGGCCTTGTCCTTGATGAAGCCCGGGCGAATATTCGGGTCGAGCGAGATGACGCGCGTGGCGGCTTCACGGTCGAGAAGCGCCTCGTAGGTTTCGCCGCAGGGGCTCGGGATGAGGCTGATCGCGCCGAAATGCAGGGCTTCGCAGTCAGCGCCAAGGGTCGGCAGGTCGTCTGTCGTGATCATCCGGCCGGCCGTGCCCTCGTCGTAGAAGGCATAGGTCGCCTGACCGTTGACGAGCTTGACGAAGGCGATCGTGGAGGGGCGCGGCGTGATGGCGCAAGGGCTGTAATCGACATTGCTCGCCTTCAGCGTATCGAGCAGGATTTCGCCCATCATGTCATCGGCAATGCCGGTGAAGAAAGCCGTCGGAATGCCGAGCCGGCCGAGCGCAATCGCCGTATTGAAGATCGCGCCGCCGGCATAGGGCGCAAAACCCTTTTCGCCCAGGGTCGTATCCCTCGGCAGCATGTCGATCAGGGCTTCGCCGCAGCACAAAATCATCGAATTCCTCCCAACAGGACTTGCACGTTTCTCAATCGATTAAGCGAGCTTTTGTCAAAAGGCTAGAGCGAAAGCTCACTTACGCCACCATTCCTTGCCGACCAGGCGAGCGGCGCATCGAGGAAGGCCTCGACTTCCTGCAGTGTCTTGTCGTCGAAAAGCTTCTGCTGCTTGGCGATCGCCAGCACTTCGCGCCAGGTGGCGATATGATGGAACTGGACCTTGCCATTTTCAAAGCGCTGATGTGCCTCCGCGAAGATGCCGTAGAAGAACAGAGCCATGCCGTGATCGACGATGCCGCCGGCAGCTCTGATAGCATCGATGAAGGTGAACATGCTGCCGCCGGCCGTCGTCAGATCCTCGATGAGGAGAACGCGGGCGCCTTCCTTCATGTCGCCTTCGATCTGCGCATTGCGGCCGTGGCCCTTCGGCTTCTTGCGGACATAGATCATCGGCAGGCCGAGGCGATCGGCAAGCAGTGCGGCAAAGGGAATGCCTGCCGTTTCGCCGCCGGCGATGCAATCGAACTGTTCGAAGCCGGCATCGCGCAGCAGGGTGCTGGCGGCAAAATCCATCACGGTCGAGCGGACACGCGGGAAGGAGAGAAGCTTGCGGCAGTCGATGTAGACGGGGCTCATGATGCCGGAGGCATACTTATAGGGCGTCTCGGCGTTGAAATGCACCGCCTTGATCTCCCAGAGCATCTTTGCCAGCAATTCTGCCATGACGGCGCGGTCGGGAAATGTGGTCTGGATCATGCGGCTCTCTCCTTCGACTGACGTTCCAGCGGCAATAGCAGCAAGAGCGGTCGGTTTCCAGACAGAAGAGGGCTGTCAGCCAAGCAGCCGACCGATATCTGCGACCTGCATCTTCTTGAAGAGCGTTATTGCTTGCGCGCCCTCTTTCTCATCCAGCGAAACGGCGTAACGGACCGCGGCGGCAAGAAGCTGCATCGTCAGCCGGGCGATGGCCAGAAGCTCAGTCTCCGGCCGCTTCGGCCATAGCTGTTTGAGCACCGAATGAAGGGCCTGCGCATGGAATTCCATGTCTTCGGCATCGACCTGCTGAAGCAGCTTGTCCGTGTGAGTCGCGTGCCAGATATCGCGCATCACAGGCTCTCGCCGGAAGAAGGCGTAATATTCATCTGCGATGACCCCGAGAGATATTCGAAGACTATCCGGGTCCCTTACCTTGGCCAGTTCGTCGGCTACGCATTGTCGGCCCTGCTCGTTGAAGCGCTCCGCCAGCGTGCGGATGATCGAGGTCTTGTCGGGGAAATACTGATAGAGGGCACCGAAGGAAAGCTTAGCCTTTTCAACGATCTCGCTCATCTTCAAGGCATCGCTGCCATTCTTTTCGATGAGATCGGAGGCGACCGCCAGGATTTTTTCGAAGCGCTCGCGGCCGCGCTGCTGGCTCGGGATGCGGCGCGGCTGGCCGGTCGGCTCCTGCTGGCGCCTGCGCCGTGCGATCACTTCTTCTGCCATTTCCGCTTCCTTCGACTGTTGACAAGGAAAATAAGAGAGTTTATCTCATTTTGCAAATGAGAGAGTTTCTCTTGTTCTGAACCGAAGAGGAGTTTCGATATGCAGAATTCCGAAATCGTTCTGATCGGCGGATCGGGAAAAACCGGTGGCCGCATTGCCGACAGGCTGGAAGAGCTGGGACTTAACGTGCGCAAGGCGTCCCGCTCCACGATACCGGCCTTCAACTGGGAAGATCGCGCGACCTGGTGCGATGCGCTCACGGGTGCAACGAGCGCCTATGTCGCCTTCCAGCCGGACCTTTCCGTCTCCTGGGCGGCAGAGGCCATCGAGGCGCTTTCAAAGCTCGCAAGGGAGTGCGGGCTGCAGCATATCGTGCTGCTTTCCGGCCGCGGCGAAGACGGTGCGCAGCGGAGCGAAGAAGCGCTCAAGGCAGCGGGGATCGACTACACGATCCTGCGCGCCTCCTGGTTCTGCCAGAATTTCAGCGAGGGCGCTTTCGTGGAGCCGCTCATTGCCGGCAGGCTGGAGCTGCCGGCTGGCGATATCAAGGAGCCCTTCACCGATGCCGACGACATTGCCGATGCGGCAGTGGCGGCCTTCACCGATATCAGGCATCGCAACAGGATCTATGAGCTGACCGGCCCTCGCGCCCTGACCTTCCGCGAAGCCGTTGCCGAGATTGCCGCAGCCGCGGACCGTCCGATAGAATATGCGCAGGTATCGATGGCGGATTTCAAGGACGGACTTGCCGCTGCGGGAATACCCGAGCAGATCGTGGCGCTTCTGGAAGAACTCTTCGGAGAAGTGCTCGATGGGCGCAATTCCGAGGTGATGGGTGGCGTGACAGAGATACTCGGCCGCCCCGCAAGGGATTTCAGCCAATATGTGCGGGAGACCGCGGCAACCGGATTGTGGAGCGCCTGACCATGCAGATCGTTCTCGTCATTTCCCTCGTTGCCGCCGCTGTTGGCAGCGGCCTTGTCGCAGGCATCTTCTTTGCCTTCTCCACCTTCATCATGACTGCCTTTTCGCGCATCCCGGCCGAGCAGGGTATTGCTGCGATGAACTCCATCAACGTGACCATCGTCCGCTCGCCCTTCATGCTGCTTTTCGTGCCGACGGCGATCCTCTGCGTCGTGATTGGCGTGCTGGCCTTCATGAACTGGCGCGGCGGCGCCTCTTCGATGATGCTCGCCGGCGCGGCGCTCTATATCGTCGCGTCCTTTCTCTCGACCATCGTCTTCAATGTGCCGATGAATGATGCGCTCGCGAAAGTGAGCGGCAACGGCCCCGAAGCGGTGCAGCTCTGGACGACCTATCTCAGGGACTGGACCTGGTGGAACCATGTGCGCACCATCGCCTCGCTGCTGTCGTCGGTCGCTTTCGTGCGGGCGCTCATGATCATTTGAAAAGGGCGGAGGGAGTATCCCTCCACCCTCGCCAATCAGTTCTGCTGGCAGAAGGTGATGCGGTTATTGAAGGGGTCTATGACGCCCATTTCGAGGCCCCAGGGCGCCTCCTCGACACCCGGGTTCATGTAACGATAGTGTTTGGCGGCGAGTTCTGCCTGATAGGTTCTGACATCCCTCACCCGCACGAAGGCTCCCGCGCCGGGGCTGGCATCGCCGGAATGTTCGCTCAGGTGCAGCTGCATGTTTTCGCGCGAGACCTGGCAATAGAGTGGGGTGTTCTCGCCGAAACGATGTTCCCAGTCGAGCGTGAAACCCAGAAAGCCACAGTAGAATTCCATGGCTTTCTCGACCGAGAAGATGCGGAAGATCGGCACGGGCGGCTGGATGCCGATCGGAGATTTCGCCCCTTCAACCTCGTCCAGCTTTGCAGAGAGAATGTTCCACTGGTCGAAGCCGAATTGTCTGGCGACAATCTCCAGGGTTTCGCTATGAGTGAGGGAAATATCGCGGTCGGCAAGCGCCTGCCGCAGGGTTTTTGCCATAAGCTTGGCATCGCGAAAATCGCGCATGAGTTCATCCTTCCGTTGGCGGCAAACAGGAAGATCAGTGCCCGCGTCTGCTGACCCGTTCGCCATCGATTGCCAAGAGCAAGGATGTGAAGGTGGATTTGGACGCATTCACCATAATGCTTGCGCATCGCGGGGCGGCTGGCTGCATCCGGCCGGCTGTCAACTTACGAAAGGTCGCAAGAAGGATCAAGAGGCCGATCGCGCATCCTCTGACGGCACCGAATGCAAGTGGCTGGCGAGTTCGACACGATTGCGGCCGGCGCGTTTTGCGACATAGAGCGCCTTGTCCGCCTCCCCCAGCATGGCATCGAAATCCAGCGGCTTGGAGCGGCCGGGCGCGACACCGACACTGACGGTGCATTTCAGCACCTCGTCGTCGATATAGATGTCGCGCTCCTCGAAGGCCTTGCGGATGCGCTCTGCGGCAAGCTCGGCGCGGCCGGGCATGATCTCCTTCAGCACCAGCGCGAATTCCTCACCGCCGAGGCGGGCGGCTGTATCGCCGCTGCGGCAATTGGCCGAAAGTTCGCCGGCAAAGACCTTCAGGACATGGTCGCCGGCTGCATGGCCGTAGCGGTCGTTGACCGATTTGAAATGGTCGATGTCGAAGACGACGACAGCGGTCGAAACACCCATGGCGCGGACGCCATATTGGTCGAACAGCGCGCGGCGGTTCAGCAAGCCGGTCAGCGGATCGGTGATCGCATCGATGCGGTGACGGGCGGCAAGCCGCCATTGATGCAGCGCCAGCGACAGGGCGCCGATGCCGGTCATCCCGGCGATGCACACGGCGATACTGAGGTCTTCCGCCCAATTGCTGGGTGCGGCGCCAAGCACCAGCTTGCCGTCCCAGATCAACACGGCCGCGCAGAGGACGAAGGAAACCGCCGTCAAGGTATAGAGGGCGGTGATGCCTGATATCGGCGCAGGTGCTTCGGCACGGTCGAGCCAATATTGCCGGGCGGTGGTGAAGAGCAAGAAGGCGATGGCGAGATTATCGGCCATGAAGGCCAGACCGTCCAGCCCGGCGATCATCGGCGGAATGGATATGGCCATGGCGACAAGTGCGCGGACGACGATGCCTGATATCGGGAGCCGGCCGGTGCGGAACTGATAGCCAGCGCCCCAGATAGTGGCAAAACCGGCATGAAACAGCACGAAGCTGCCTGCACCAAGCATGCGCTCGGGTTGCTCCACATAGAAGGCATAGGCGAAAATGCCGGCGACGACGAGAACGAGGCCGAATGCGCCGGTGAGAAGAAAGGTTTCGGCCCGGCGCACAAGCCAGCTTCCCATGAGCGTCACGGCAAGGCAGGTTGCTGAAACGCCAAGCGCCAGCAGCAATGAGTTATAGTCAAGCATCATGCTTTAAATCTCCGCGGCTCCTGCCGCGCCGATAACGTTCTGAAATCTATCTCGTCATTGCTGACGAATGTCTTACGCATTCCGTTAAAAAACATGAATTTCGCAGCCGAACGTTACAAACTCAACATTCGGCGGCAACTATAAGAAGAATAATATTTAAGCCTATACAGGTTCTCAGGCTTTGATCTGCCAATGCAATGCAAACATCGGATCGAAGACGGTAACCGGACCGGCGCCGGTTTCGATCCTGGCTGGGAAGACGACAGGCGCATCCTGCCGCTCCAGCGTGATGCGCTCCTCGTTCGGCTCTAGCCCATACCAGGCCGGGCCGTTCAGGGAGGCGAAGGCTTCCAGCCTGTCGAGCGCACCGTCCTGCTCGAAGACATGGGCGAGGCAGCTCATCGTATTGATCGACGTATAGATCCCCGCGCAGCCGCAGGCGCATTCCTTGAGCGGATCCACATGTGGGGCAGAATCCGTGCCGAGAAAGAACCTGGCGTCGCCGCTCGTCGCCGCAGCGCGCAGCGCTAGCCTGTGGTTCTCGCGCTTGGCGACCGGCAGGCAGTAATAATGCGGGCGGATACCGCCGACGAGGATGGCGTTGCGGTTGATGATCAGGTGATGCGTGGTGATCGAGCCGGCGAGATTGGCCTTGGCCGACTTGATATAGTCGATGCCGTCAGCCGTCGTGACATGCTCCATCGTGATTTTCAGTTCCGGCAGGCGCCTGCGCAGTGGGTCCAGCACGGTCTCGATGAAGACGGCCTCGCGATCGAAGATATCGACATCGGGCGTCGTCACTTCGCCGTGGACGCAGAGCGGCAGGCCGATCTTCGCCATGCGCTCCAGCACCGGCATCGCCTTTTCCATGTCGCGCACGCCGCCATGCGAATTTGTCGTAGCCCCGGCCGGGTAGAGCTTCACGGCGGTGATGAGGCCGCTCTTCTTGCCCTCTTCCACATCGTCGGCGCTCGTATGTTCCGTGAGATAAAGCGTCATCAGCGGCTGGAAGCGATGGCCGGCCGGAAGCGCCTTCATAATGCGTTCGCGATAGGCGGTCGCATCGGCGGTCGTGACAACGGGCGGCACCAGGTTCGGCATGATGATGGCGCGCGCAAAGGTGCTGCTCGTATCCCCGATCACACCTTCCAGCATGGCGCCGTCGCGCAGATGCAGATGCCAGTCGTCAGGACGGCGGATGGTGAGCGATTGCATGGGAGCCTCCGAAGCGATGCGGGTTTCGCTTCGATAGCACCAAGACCGGTCCGGAAACAACTGTTCAGGCCAGCGCGATTTCCAATGTGATGTCTGCAGGCCGGCGATTCTCGAGGATGAGGCGACCGTTCGGCAGGTCGTTGCCATAGACTTTGGCGCTTGCTTCTTCCTCGGTCAGCTTATAACCGCGCCAGCGATCCCAGAGGCGCTCTTCCAGGACCTCCATCGGCGGGGCGAGCATGATCGTATAATCGAAGATGCCGTCGAGTTCGGCCCATTTGCCCTGGGTGAAGAGCAGATAGTTGCCCTCGATGATGATGAAGCGGTCCTGGGGATCGATCGGCCGGGCAGAGGCGATGGCAAGCTCACGCGAACGGTCGAAGACGGGAACGAGGACCTCCTGATCGGCGGGGCGCACGGCTTTGACGATATCGAGGAAGCCGCGTACATCGAAGGTTTCCGGAATGCCCTTGCGGGCCAGCAGACCACGCTCGATGAGAATGGCGTTGTCCATATGAAAGCCGTCCATGGGAAGCACCGAGGCGCTCTCGCCCTTGGCCTTCAGGGCGCTGGCGACATTGTCGGCCATAGTGGATTTGCCGGCGCCAGGTGGGCCGGCGATCGCGATGAGGAAGCGCCTGATGTTGCCGGCGCGGTTCAGAACCTCGCCGACAATTTCGTCTATTCTTGCATTCATGCAGCGACGGGCTCCGCAGGAACTGCCTTGGCGCCGGTCATGAAGGCGACGGCATCGGACATCGTGTATTCCTTGGGATTGATGACCGTCAAGCGGCGCCCAAGGCGATGGATATGGATGCGGTCCGCCACCTCGAAGACATGCGGCATGTTGTGCGAGATGAGCACGATCGGAATGCCGCGGGCGCGCACGTCGAGGATGAGTTCCAGCACACGACGGCTTTCCTTGACGCCGAGAGCGGCAGTCGGCTCGTCCATGATGATGACCTTTGAGCCGAACGCGGCCGCACGGGCAACGGCCACGCCCTGACGCTGGCCGCCGGAAAGCGTTTCCACCGCCTGGTTGATATTCTGGATGGTCATCAGGCCGAGTTCGGAAAGCTTGGCGCGTGCCTTTCTTTCCATCGTCGGCCGGTCGAGCATACGGAACCACGAACCCAGCGGACCCGGTTTACGGATCTCGCGGCCGAGGAACATGTTGTCGGCGATCGACAGTGCCGGCGAAAGGGCAAGGTTCTGATAGACGGTTTCGATGCCTGCTTCGCGCGCTTCCATCGGCGACCTGAAATGCACCTGCCGGCCTTCCAGGGTGATCACTCCTTCGTCGGGGGTGACGGCTCCAGATATCGCCTTGATGAGCGAGGATTTACCGGCACCGTTATCGCCGATGACAGCGAGGATTTCGCCCGGATAGAGGTCGAAATCGGCATTGTCGAGCGCTGTCACACGTCCATAACGCTTGACGAGGCCGCGGGCGGTGAGAATGGGTTCGACAGCCATGGTTACACCGAAACCTTTCTGATCCACTGATCGATGGCGACGGCGGCGATGATCAGCACGCCGGTCAGCAGGACTTTCCATTGCGGGTCGGCGCCGAGCATATTGAGCCCCATCGACACGACGCCGACGATCATGGCGCCGAAAAGCGTGCCGAGAATAGAGCCACGACCGCCGAACAGCGAGATGCCGCCGATCACGGTCGCGGTGATCGCCTGGAGATTGTAATCGGTGACGGCCGAGGACGGGGAGATCGAGCCGTTGCGGCCGATCGAGACCCAGGCCGCGAAGGCGGCGATGACGCCCGATATGGTGTAGACGGTCAGCAATACCTTCTTGGCCTGGATGCCGGAAAGCTTGGCTGCTTCCGGATCGTCGCCGACTGCATAGACATGCCTTCCCCAGGCGGTGTGGTTGAGCACATACCAGAGTAGAAGAACGAGCAGCACCATGGCGACGACGCCGAGCGTCAGCACGGCACTGCCGAGCTTGAAGCTCGCGGCGAAAAGATGCAGCAGCGGCGCCTGTTCGTCCACGTCGGTATCGCGGATCGTCTCGTTGGCGGAATAGATGAAATTCGTCGCCATGACGATGTTCCAGGTGCCGAGCGTGACGATGAATGGCGGCAGCTTCATGAAGGCGACGAGGAAGCCGTTCAGCAATCCACACAGGCCGCCAACAAGCAGGCCGGCAACAACGGCGATCGGCGTCGGTATGCCATAGGTAATGGCGACATTACCCATGATCACGGCCGAGATGACCATGATGACGCCGATCGAAAGATCGATGCCGGCGGTCAGGATCACCAGTGTCTGGGCCGCACCGAGAATGCCGACGATGGCGATCTGCTGCAGGATCAGGGTCAGGGTGTAGGACGAGAAGAACCGTCCGCCAATCGTTATCCCGAAGATGATGATCGCCAGCACCAGCACGATCAACGGCACGGCGGCCGGTGTCGAGTGCAGAAAATGCTGCGCGCGTTTGATCAGCGAGACATTCTCGTGCTCGAACGAAGCAACGCTCTTGTCGCTTTCGTCGAGGACGCGTTCAAATTCCTGTGCTCCGGTCATGGTTCCTCCTTCGCAGCCGCGCGCCGAACTCACGCGAAAGCCGTCGCCGATAGTCTTCCGGTCTTTGTTCAGCCGGTTTGTCGGGCGACGGCATATGGTCCGCCCAAAACGGCCGGGGATCAAGCCCCGGCCACTTCTCACACTTATTCAGGTGGGGCTTAGCCCCAGCACTTGTCCGTGCCTTCCTTGGTGTCGATCGACTTGACGCCGGAGACCGGCTTGTCAGTGACGAGCGAAACGCCGGTGTCGAAGAAGGACTTGCCTTCGGTCGGCTTCGGCTTTTCGCCGCTATCGGCGAACTTCTTGATCGCCTCGATACCGAGCGACGCCATCAGCAGCGGATATTGCTGCGAGGTGGCGCCGATGACGCCTTCCTTGACCGACTTGACACCCGGGCAACCGCCGTCGACCGATACGATCAGCACGTTCTTTTCCATGCCGACAGCCTTCAGCGCCTGATAGGCACCGACAGCGGCCGGTTCGTTGATCGTGTGGATGACGTTGATGCTCGGATCCTTCTGGAGAAGGTTTTCCATGGCCTTGCGGCCGCCTTCCTCGTTGCCGTTCGTCACGTCATGGCCGACGATGCGCTTGTCATCTTCATCGCCGATCTTGTTCGGGTTCTTCGGGTCGATGCCGAAGCCGATCATGAAGCCCTGGTCGCGCAAAACGTCGACCGTCGGCTGCGACGGGGTCAGGTCAAGGAAGCCGACCTTGGCGTCCTTGGCCTTGTCGCCGAGCGTTTCCTTAGCCCACTGGCCGATCAACTTGCCGGCGAGCAGGTTGTCGGTGGCGAAGGTGGCGTCGGCGGCATCGGCCGGCTCGAGCGGCGTGTCGAGCGCGATGACCAGCAGACCGGCATCACGCGCCTTCTTGACCGAAGAGACGATGCCCTTGGTGTCGGAAGCGGTGAGCAGGATGCCCTTTGCGCCGTCGGCAATGCAGCTTTCGATCGCTGCGACCTGGCTTTCGCTGTCGCCATCGATCTTGCCGGCATAGGACTTCAGCGAAACGCCGAGTTCCTTGGCCTTGGCCGTAGCACCTTCCTTCATCTTGACGAAGAAGGGGTTGGTGTCGGTCTTGGTGATCAGGCATGCAGAAACATCTGCCGCCATCGCCGGAGCGGAAAAGGCAACGCCGAGCGCGAGAGCGCCGAAAGCGAGAACTGATTTCTTCATGAATTCCTCCCAGAGATTAGCCGACCCGCCCCCAAGGCGGTGCCGGAATTCATGCACGGCGAGACTTGCAGAATGTGACATGAGCCCCTCCCAAAGCCGTCCCGTGCCGTTGACGATGGCAATTAAGAGCGAAAGAAAACGGCTTGTCAATAAATAAATCCAATTGAATTATTAATTCGATGTGGCATGCTGGCGGGAAATCGGGCATAGGCCGTTAATCGGGAGGAGTGGCCAATGTCGTCCTTGGATGGTCCGGATTCGATGCCGGCCCCACCGCCAATTCTGAATCCGTCCGGAGGCGCGAACCAGATCAGGGTGCGCGCCTATAACGAACGGCTCGTGCTATCGCTGGTGCGCCTCTACGGCGCCCTGTCGAAGGCCGATATCGCACGTCGCAGCGGACTTTCGGCCCAGACCGTCTCCGTCATCATGCGGGTGCTGGAGAAGGAAGGGCTGCTTTCGCGCGGCGAGCCTGTCCGCGGCCGCGTCGGCCAGCCATCCATACCCATGCGGCTCAATCCGGATGCCGTCTATTCCTTCGGCGTAAAGATCGGCCGGCGCAGCGCCGACCTCGTATTGATGGATTTTGTCGGCAGAATCCGGCTGCAGCTGCACAGGATCTATGCCTATCCCCTGCCCGACGAGATCCTGTCCTTCGTGACCCAGGGGATCAAGGAACTGGAAGGCAAGCTGGACGAGCGCGAGCGCAGCCGCATCGCCGGCCTCGGCATCGCGGCCCCGTTCGAGCTCTGGAACTGGGCCGATGAGGTGGGCGCACCCGAGGGCGCGATGGAGGTCTGGCGCGATTTCGATCTGCAGTCAGAAATCGCCAGGCAGGTCTCCTACCAGGTCTTCCTGCAGAACGACGCGACCAGCGCCTGCGGTGCGGAACTGGTGTTCGGCATCGGCCCGTCCTATCCGGATTTCGTCTATTTCTTCATCGGATCCTTCATTGGTGGCGGGATCGTTCTGAATTCATCAATCTTTTCCGGCAAGACGGGAACGGCAGGAGCCATCGGTCCGCTGCCGGTGCGCGGCAAGAACGGCGAGACGCTGCAGCTTCTGGAGATCGCTTCCATCTTCGTCTTGGAAAACATGCTGCGCGAGCGCGGCATCGACCCGCAGCCGCTCTGGTATTCGGCCGATGACTGGGTGGATTTCGGCGAACCGATGGAGGCCTGGATCCAGGATACGGCCAAGGCGCTGGCACAGGCGATCGTGGCCGCGGCCTCGATCATCGACTTCAGCGCCGCCGTCATCGATGGCGGCTTTCCGGACTGGGTGCGCCGGCGCATCGTGCAGGCGACGATCCACGAAGCTGAAAAGCTCGACCTGCAAGGCGTCGTCATGCCTGATATCGTCGAAGGCGTGGTCGGCGCGCAGGCACGTGCCATCGGCGGCGCCAGCCTGCCGATCTTCGCGCGTTATCTCACCGACCAGAATGTACTTTTCAAGGAGATCGACAATGCTGAAAGGGCTTGACCCGCTGCTGAGCCCGGACCTGCTCGCGACATTGCGCGGCATGGGCCATGGCGATGAAATCGCCATCGTCGATGGCAACTATCCGGGCATCGAGCATGCGCGGCGGCTGATCCGTCTCGACGGACATCATCTCATTCCGGTTCTCGATGCCGTTTTGAGCGTTTTGCCGATCGACGACTTTGTGGACGAAGCGATCTTCCGCTCGACCGTGAAGGCCGAGCGCGACACGCTCAACCCGGTGCATGAGGAAATGATCGCCTGCTGCGCCAGGCATGAGCCGGATCGCGAGGTCGTCCCCCTCGTTGGGCAGGATTTCTACGGTCGGGTGCGCGCGGCTCACGCGGTCATCCAGACCAGCGAGCCGCGGCTTTATGCCAATATCATCCTGCGCAAGGGCGTGATTTATCCTTCGGCCGCTGACGAAGTCGCCAAAGCCGAGGTCGATCCCTTCGTCTATTGATACCTGAGACGCGAGATCAGATCTCGCCGGCCGAGGGCCCCCAGACATCCGTCAGGGCAAAGCCGAGGGGATGCGGATCGAAGGGGTCGAGGGCAACCTGCGACAGACCGAAGGTGAAGCCGCGGCCCGTGATCGTCGGGATGACGGCCGGTATTCCAGCCACTTCCGTCACCGCCTGCAGGCCGACTTCGAATTCGGAGCCGATGATCGACTTCGACTTGAAGACATCGCCGACCTTGGCCTTGCCGCGAGCATAGAGCGTGGCGAGATTGGCGGAGTTACCCGTGCCGCAGGGCGAGCGATCAGCGCGGCCCGGCCACATGGTCGTGCAGGTGCGCACCGTGCCGTCGGCCTCGATATCGCGGAACATGACATAGGCGACGCCCGAGATTGCCGGAATTTCCGGATGGACGACGGGCATCTGGCGATTGATGAGATCCTTCAGCACCATGCCGGCCTGCACGAGTGCCGCAGCGTTGGCCTTTTCGATCGCCGAGTTGATCTGGCCGACATCGACCAGCGCGTAGAAAATGCCGCCATAGCAGATGTCGGCCTTGATCTTTCCCCAGTGCGGTGTGTCGATCTCGACATCCAGTTCGTGGACGAAGGACGGAACCATGGTGAGTTTCACCTTCTCACAGCGGCCGTCGTGGCAGGTAGCCGTCGCCTTCACCAGGCCGGCTGCGGTTTCCAGCGTGACGATGGTTTCCGGCTCCTTCATCTCGACGATGCCGGATTCCAGGAGAGCGGTTGTCACACAGATGGAGTTCGAGCCGGAGCTCGCATGCGCCTGGTCAGGCTGCAGGATGATGAAGGCCGCATCCGCATCGGGATGCTTCGGCGGCAGCAACAGGTTGACCGAACCGATCGGCGCACCACGCGGCTCAAGGCAGAGGAAGCGACGAAGTTCCTGACCCTTGGGATCAGTGTTCAGCCAGTGAAGCTGAGCGGCGACCGTCTCACCCGGAATCTTCGGCACGCCGCCGATCGCGACCTTGCCGATCTCACCTTCGGCATGAACATCCAGAAGCTGGATCGTGCGCTTCCATCTCATCTTTCAAACTCCAGTCAGACATGAGGCGGGATGCCGCCATCGCCGCAGATATTCTGGTCGGCGCCCAAGCGCCGACATGATTGCTCTCAATACCGGCTGATACGAAATGGTTTGATATCAACCGATGTTTTGACGCCTGCCACCATATCCGCGATCAGCCGCGCTGTCGTTGCCGAATAGGTGAGACCCAGATGGCCGTGGCCGGTGGCATAGAAGACGCCAGGCATTTTCGAAGAGGGCGAGATGATCGGGATCGTATCCGGCAGCGCCGGGCGGTGCCCCATCCATTCGCTGGTGTCCTGGACCTTGAGATCGGGCAGGATGCGCTGCGCATGGCGCACGAGCACGCGCGGGCGACGAAAATCGGGGGCGGCCGTCAGTCCGGCCAGCTCGACATTGCCGCCGACACGGATACCGCCTGCCGTCGGCGTGACCATGAAGGCGCGATGCGGCCAGATCACCGAATAGCGCATGGAAATACCGGGCTGCATGATCTGTGTATGATAGCCACGCTCGGTTTCGAGCGGAATCGGCTCGCCGAGGGCCTCTGCGAGGAAACGCGTATGGACGCCGGCGGCCAGGATGACCTTATCAGCTTCGATGCGGCTGCCGTTTTCGAGGAGCACGGCAGTCCTGCCATCACTCTTGCGCTCGACATTCTTCACCTGGCCGGACACGAAGTTGGCTCCTGCGGCCTTTGCGGCATCGGCGAGCTTTACAACAAGCTTATAGGGATCGCGGATGGACTTGTTATCCGGTAGCAGAACCGCCTTGGCGACTTTCGGCGACAGCGTCGGCTCGTAATATTGGATCGCGCCGTTGCTCAGCACTTCGAATTCGAGGCCGTAGCGTCGCATCAGTTCGAGATGGCCACGGTCCGCGTTGAATTCGGCCTCTGTCTCGTAGATCGCAAGGCAGCCTTCTTCGGTCATCAGTTCGGGCGCGCCGATGGCATCGAGCATGTTGCTGATATCGCCGAGGGCGATCCTGGAGAGGCTCATGCCCGCATCCTCGATCTCCCTGAGACGCGCAGGACGGCCGGCGGCGAGGAAACGCAGGAACCAGGGCAGGATTTTCGGCGCATAGCCTGGCCGCAGCCAGACCGGGCCTTCCGGATCGATCAGCCAGCGCGGCAGTTTCTTCCAGGTCGAGGGACCAGAGCCGGCTGCAAAGTCGAGCGCGATGCTCGCCATATTGCCGTAGGAAGTTCCCTTGCCCGGTTCACCCTTGTCGATCAGCGTTACCTCAAAACCGCGCCGCTGCAGTTCGAAAGCAATCGAAGCGCCGATCACACCGGCGCCGACAACGGCTACCGTCTTATTCGTTTCATTCGCCATGTCTTGTCCACCGCACGGCAGAGTCGATTGCCGTTGGAGATGTGATATATCACAACGAAGCGAATGCCTATGATTTTTTACTGAGCCTCTTCGGGCAGCCCCGCGCCGACGCTATCGCCCACGGATCCGACCGTATTGTTCATCGACTGGCCAAGACGGCGAACCTGATCGTCGTAGTTGCGACGGGTGCGGGGATCGAAGATGGCGATCGGCGTGCTGACCGCAAGGCTGACCGCGCCGCCGGCGGTCTGAGCCGCTCCCATGGCGACTGCGCCGACCGCTTCACCGAGCCCGACTTCGGAATCGGTGATGGTTTGGCCGGCAATCAGGCGGTCACCAATGAGCTTCACCACTTCTGGGCTTTCGGCGAATTTGCCATGGTTCAGGCGATCGCCGGTCTTCAGCTTGGTCAGGTCAAGCACGGTGATGCCGGCCGCTTCCAGCTTGCTGCGATAGGGCTCGGCAGAAGGATCAATCTGGCCGAGACGATCGACATTGCCGGAGATGCGACGCGAAAGCGCCAACGCCCGGTCATCCCGGGATACGAAGATGGTGAAATGCGGCTTGTCCTTGCCGAGGCTCATAAACTGGCGGCCGAACACGTCGACATCGAGATCCGGCGAGGCAAGAATGACGTTGTTGATCTTGGAGGCGACGTGGCCGTCGCGGATCGCCATCTGGCGCAGGGCCTCGACCGTCAGCCACGTGCCCATGGAGTGGGCCATGACGGTGATATCGCCGACGGCCGGATTGTTGGCTGTGCGCCGCAGCAGCTCTTCCAGGGCATCGCGCGAATAGTTGGTGCTTTCCTTGTCGTAATTGTAGTCGAAGATGCTGGCGCGCGAAGGCCAGGTGAAAACAACAGGCGCAACGTCGGCATGCGAATCATGGACGATCTGCGCGAAGCGATAGACTGCATCCTCGTAGCGGTTGTTGAAGCCATGAACGAAGATGAGGACGCGCTTGCTCTTCGGCATATGCGTTCTCAACCAGTTCTCGCCCGCCTTCTCTCCATTGAGCGGATCGACAGCGACAGTGACGAAATCCTTGAGAGGATCGCCAGGCAGACGACGCGGCCATTGCACCTGCCCGACCTTGCGATTGGAGTCCGGCGGAATGGAGATATCGACGGCATCGACCATCAACCCGGTGCCACGCTCACCGGAGAAGAGAACGGCGGGATTTTCATCAGCAGCACGCGTGGTCGCCACCAGCAAATCAACGCGCGACGTACCCGGTGGGACAGTGCCAGCCGCCTGCATGACACCGATCGGCCGCCCGCAGGAAACAAGACCAAGGCACAAGACGAGCAGGGCTGCGAGAGCTTTGCACGAAACGCCGCATCTGCCGATCATGACATCTCCGCATGTTCAGGCGTCATCGCGCCAAGCCACCGACATGCGCTTGCCCGCGCGCTTCCAGATAGTCTGAGGCCAAGGGCGGAGTCAATTTCACGAAGGTTTTAGGAGAGATTTGAGCCTGAAAAGAAAAGAGCCCGACGCGGGAGGAGGTGCGTCGGGCTCTTGATCCTGACTGACAACTGGGAGGAGGAGTGTTGTCAGTCCGATGAAAGGGAGCGCTGGGAGGAGGAGTGCGCTGCCTTCGAGATCATTAATACCCAATTCATTTGATGGAGAATAGCGAAATTACCGCAATGCAGCAATGCATTGGGCGCAATGCTTGCCTCGTTGGCGTCACACGTGCGCCTCATTTTACGGCATCTTTGATCAATTGATCAAAATATTCCGCAAATTGCCCACGCGCGGATCCATACAGGCCCGGCCATCCGCGGGCGATGAAGACGGCCGCAGCTGACGCCGCGGCCGTTTCATGACTGATCCTATGCTTATCAGGCGGCCTTGAAGAGCTTCTTGCCTTCGGCGTCGAGGGCAGTGAACTCTTCGTCCGACAGCGTGATGTTTACCGCGGCGACGTTTTCTTCCAGATGCTTGACCTTGGATGTGCCAGGGATCGGTAGCATGACGGGGCTGCGCTTCAGCACCCAGTCCAATGCGATCTGGCTCGGGGCGGCATTGTGTTTCTTGGCGATCGTGTCGAGCAGCGAGCCGGGCTTGGCGAGATCGCCGGCAGCCAGCGGATACCAGGGGATGAAGCCGATATTGTGCTTGGCACAATAGTCGAGCACATCCTCGCTGGTGCGGTCGACGAGATTGTAGCGGTTCTGAACCGTCGCGACCTTGAAGACTTTGGAGGCGGCTTCGATATCGGCGACCGAGACTTCGCTGAGGCCTGCATGACGGATGAGGCCGGAATCGAGCAGCGACTTGATGGTGTCGAACTGCTCCTTGGCCGGAACCTTCGGGTCGATACGATGCAGCTGCCAGAGATCGATCTGCTCGACGCCGAGATTGCGCAGGCTCTTATGTACCTGCTGGATCAGATATTCCGGGCGGCCGAGCGGCAGCCAGATATTCGGACCGTGGCGCGTGAGGCCGCCCTTGGTGGCGACAACGAGGCCCTTCTTGTAGGGGTGGAGCGCTTCCTTGATCAGCCATTCGGAAATGTCGGGACCATAGGAATCGGCCGTATCGATGAAGTTGACGCCGAGTTCCGGCAGGCGCTTCAGCGTGCGGATCGATTCATCGTGATCGGCAGGATTGCCCCAGATACCGTCGCCGGTGATGCGCATGGCGCCGAAGCCGAGGCGGTTGACCTCCAGATCGCCGCCGATCTTGAAGGTGCCGGATTTCGCTGCATTGTAATCAGTCATCGTCTCTTCCTCTCTTGGTCAATAAAATCACTCAAAATCGGCGGAGCTGGAGACCTGTTCTCAAGCGTCAAATATGGTCTCGAGGGCCCCAGCCCTTCGCGAACGGAGCTAATCGCGTCACGCCAAGCAACAGATGGTCCGGCGGATTGTCGGATGCAATGAGCGTCAGCATTGCAGAAGCTGCCTTTTTGGATCGCCCGGCTCGACGACCGTCACTTGGATGCCGAAGCTCCCACCCCACTTGCCGAGATTCTCGGAAATGCCTTCGTGGGCGAACTTGCTGCCATGATGAAAAGCGATGCCCGGCATGGCGATGATCCCGCCCATCGAGGTGACATGTGAGCAGTGGCCGCTGCTGCGTTTGCGCATATAGTGCAGCACCGCTTGCATGACAGCCACCGGCGAAAAACATTCACCTTGAATTGGATGCACGGCTCGCGCGCGTCACCAACATCCCGGAACGGGCATCGATCCGAAGCACCGCGGCGACAAGAAGGGTAATCGTCCAGGCGTGAAAATTACCTAGAACCCGGACTTTGCTTCTTCACCGAATTCGGCCAGCATCTTCCAGAGTTCACCAAGGATCTTACGTGCGAAGGCTTCCATCGCGACGCTTTCGGTCGAAGCAGCGGATACGCGCTGCTGCCAGAGCTCACCGCCAACGCGCAGCGCGCCGATGACAACAGCCGAAAGCAGGCGCATGTGTGTCCGCACATCCGGATCACCGCCCTTGCGGGCAATCAGCGCCTCGGTCAGCTTCTGCTCCAGCTTGGCATATTTGAGCTGATCGCGGGCCTTGAGGGTCGGCGTGGAATGGATCAATTGACCGAGCGCCAGAACGCGCTCGTCAAGCGATCCGGTTACGGTGACGATAAGAGCTTCTTCAACCGCCTTGATGGAGGATTCGGCGGCCGGGCGTGCGGCAATCGCCGCCATCAGGCGATCAGCAAAGGAATCCTGCCAGGCGAAGACGACCTCTTCCTTCGACGGGAAATAATCAAAGAAACTACGCTTCGAAACATCTGCGGCTTCGGTGATTTCCTCAATCGTCGTCGCGTCGAACCCACGCTCCAGAAAGAGGCTCATCGCTGCCTGCTCGATGCGTTCGCGGGTCTGGCGCCGCTTGCGGTCGCGCCTGCCCTCGACGGCTTCAGCCTGTTTCTTCTCTGTCATTTCCATCAGGTGTCATTCAGTCATCCGCTTCGGAGAAAGCGGCGATCTCGATATCCGCTCCGCTGCTGCGATATTTGAAACGCTCACGCGAAAGCTCCAGTGGTTTGCGGCGCGAAATCCGGTAAACGGAGGCTGGCGGCAGGTTGCGCACCGTGCCGCCGATGCGCGTGGCTTTCAGGCCCAGGCGGTCAAGGATCGGACGCGGCACGGGACAGCGCGGCCCATAGGTAAACTGATAGAAGGCGCCGCCGGCCCGCATATAGACGAAGGCACCGGCAAGGATCGAGGCGATCTTGCGCGGCGACATGGAAAGCAACGGCAAGCCGCTGACGACGGCGCCGACGGGTTCACCCTCGAATATATCAGCCTGCGCCAACTGAGCGGCATCCATCTGCAGGATGCGTGCATCTGGAAAACGCTTCTGAAGCGACCCGATGAATTCAGGACCATATTCGATCAGCGTCAGATCGGATTCGCTGATACCGCGCGCAAGCAGCGCGCGGGTAAAGACGCCGGTGCCTGGTCCAAGCTCGATGATCGGACCGTCGAGCGCTGCGATCTCACTGGTCATGATCCGCGCAAGCGAATCACCGGAGGGCGCAATGGCCGCAACCCTCAGCGGGTTGTTCAGCCAAGACCGAAAAAAATGCAGGAAATCGGAGCATGCAGTCTTTGCGATCATGATTTTCCTACCGTCTGAAATGCGATTGACTAGCGAAGCGACGATCTCTCGCAGCATGGCAATTCCAAGGCGGGCCCGTCAATCCATCGTCTTTACGCATGGCTTTTCGCACAATAATTCATGCATATTTGTACTTACTGTATTTTTGCATTTTGTGCAACGAAGTGTAATCCGATAGCTGCGACGCGCCAAACCTGATGCAATTTACACGGCTAAAGACATGCCCGCACAAGGGGAGCCGCGACCAATAAAGGCTGTGGCAGGCCTGCTGCGACCTCACCGTTCCCCTTCGATGCTGTGATGTGCCATTTTCCCCCAGAACGAAAAAGGCAGCCGTGAAGGCTGCCCTCTTTTCGCGACAGGGATGTCGGCGCCATCCCTCGCCTATGTCTGCAAGCGGCTTCAGTAATTGCAGCCCGAACTGCTGGTCGGGTTGAAGCGCAGGCTGCAAGCCATATTGAGCGACTTCTTCCGGCCGTACTGGTAAGATTCGGAGCTGGTGGAAGCACCATTGACGGATCCGGTGGTACGCGGCTCTTTGCGAGCGTTCGTGTTCTTCTGCTGCTTTACGACCTGCTGCTGTTGCGCCGGGGCTGCGTTGGCAGATGCGAAAGCCGAAACGCTGACGATTGCGCCAAGGGCTACGGCCACGAGGCCATTCTTCACGATATTGACCATTTCTTGTCTCCTTGGGAGGATGGTTGGAATTTACGCCAAGGAGCTAGGAAGCGGATTTGTCATATTCTACTGGGCCGCAACAGCGATCACGGATACGTGAGTTCCGAATACGGACGCGAAAAAGGCGGCTTTTGGCCGCCTTTTTCTTTGCCGGCTCAGTAGCCGTTATCGCACGGCATGCTGCCGGGTCCGATCGTGCCGGTAAACGTGGGGTTGCACATAGTTTTGGGTGCAGGGCGATTTTCGGGTTGGCGGACAATCGAGCCCGTAGTGCCGGCTTCGACGCCGAACGCAGCAAGCGGATACCAGTAGCCGTCGGAGTGACGGCGGGTACCGGGGCGTTCCGTGCGGAACCCATGAAAGCCATGCCAATAGCCGGCATGTGCTTTATATTGCACCATTTCCACATTCGACGGGACCGGGATCCGGGCCTGCTGAACGGGCGCCGCCAGCGCGGGAACGGTAGACGAGAGGGCGAGAAGAGCGCTGATCGCAAAGGCGGACGGGGCTAGATTAAGCATTTTCATGATAAACCCTCCTTACTGGATTTACCTAAGAAAAATGCGTTCTATGCGCGCGAAGTTCCGCCATCACACGTAGCTTCCTGCACTTGTGATTGCAGGCGATCCGGCGTGACTGAAAGACACAAAAAATCAAAATTTGCGATTTGCAGAAGCAGGTCGAGTGGGCTCCTGCAACAATTCATCGGCTGCGTGAATTCACCATTCTCAATTCGCGTACAAAGGACGATAGCCCTGGCTTGCGACGCAGGAGACATATTGCCTGTGAGCCGCGCTGCTTGCATTGGTTTCCCGTTCCATCGCGTCGCGGTGCCCGGTCATCTGCGCACGCAGGTCGTACTGCTTGTTTGCCTCATCATACATGGCGTTGGCATCGGACATACAGAGGCTGTGGGTGACACCAGGCGGATTGACGGGTGACGCGACCGGCACGAGCACAGGCGCATTGGCGCGATCGATACAGCCTGCCAGAGCAGCCATCGTCGCGACGAGACCAACGACACCAACAATTCTCGTCATCATCCAACCCTCCGGCTTCTCGCCCGACACAATCCATCGCTTCCGCAGATAGACGCCGAAGGTTGCGCGAAACTAGGCGCGGAGGTGGGGAGCTGGTATCGTGACGTCCATCAGAGCTTGGGGCCGTGGCCTCAAGATGGATGTCCGGCCACGGTACCAGCCTTCGACCGCGGTCCTCAGCAAAGGCAAGCAATTAGAAAACCTGGTAGCCGGGAGTTAGCGTATGTCGGGGGTCATAACGCTCCTTGGCCTGGCGCAGGCGCGGCCAGGCCGGCCCGAAGTGATCCTGCCAGTCATCGCCTGTCATCGGGAAAGCGCTGACCGGATACAGAACTGCACCCTCGCTGCGGACGCGCTCATAAAGCGCACGGTTCTTCGCAACCATGGCCTTGCTCCCGGCGGCAGCGTTCGAGGAAGGAAAACGGATGATGTTGAAGGGAAAGGCGACGTCCTCGGCCGGCATTCGGACGAAAGGGCTCAGTAAGGCGCCTGTCAGGAGTGGATAATAAGTGATGCGCCCGAAGGGGCCGACATCATCGCTGGTCAGATCCTGCAGAATCTCGGCGGCGATACGCTCAGCATGGGAGCCGCGCAGGAAGGTGAGCCACCAGGGATGCGGATTGGCCCACTGGCCGTTCGACCGCAGGAGGGCCTCCAGCCTGGCAAAGGCGCTGGCGTCCTCAAGGTACGTGAGGTCTGAAACCACCGCCCCGTCGCGCTGATCCGACAATCCGTCGAGCACCTCCAGATCCGGTGCCGCGTCGCCGTCGTGGAAGATGGCCCCGTCGAGCTGGTAACGCCAGCCGCCCGCTCCATCAGGAAGGATCGCCCCCTGCAGCTGGTCGAAGCGTCCGTCTGCCAGCATAAGACGCTGATCGGCGGTCAACGACCTGAAATCGGGATAGAACAACTGGAACCGATGCACCCGCCCGGGCGCTCGGATCAGGCGCAGCGTCGCCCGCGTGATGACGGCACACTGGCCAAGCCCGCCCCTGATAGCATCGAAAAGATCGGGGTTGAGGTCGGCCGAACAGGTGAGTTCCCGGCCATCCCCCGTCACGACATCCAGTTCGAGGACATTGTCGGCCTGCATGCCGTGGCGTGACGTCGTTCCGCCGATGCCGCCAACGGCGAGCGTACCGCCGACCGATAGTTCCAGATAATTCGTGAGAACCGGCGGAGTAAGGCCCTTAGACAGGGTTGCCGTAAGCACCTCGCGCCACGTAGCGCCAGCGCCGACGACAATGCGATCCGCATCCACATGCTGGATGGCGTTTATCCCGCGCATGTCGATCACGATACCGCCCTCCGCCATGGCGCGGCCATAGGTCGAATGACCCTGCCCACGGGCCGCAACCTTCAGCCCCCTGTCCCCCGCCCATCGGATCGCTGTTCCGACTTCGGCGGTGGAGGACGGCCTGAACACGGCACGAGGCGGCCGGTGGATGATGTGCCCGAAATCTTCCGACGCTTCGCCGATCGCCTTGGCGCTGCGGGTGAATGTACCAGCCGGGAGCCCAGGGCTATCGACGGCTCCTGTTGGCGTCGTCGCGTCCGTGGCAAATACCGCGGCACAGGTGAGGCCGCCGCCGAGTAGTTTACGTCTATTGAGTGTCATGAGATGCCTCCGTAAGAGAGAATGCCTGTGTGGCGATTGACGCCCGGCGTGCTGGAGCTGCCCATGCGGGTCCGAACTCTGGCCGTATGGCCGAGTTCACAGTGGCTGCGGCTCAGCGCGATATCGCAGCAGGTGGTCGTCGAGAGCTTCCAGCTCTTTGACGCGGGCATGGCGCGGCATTCAGCACGAAACCTGGCCCGCAGCGCAACAGCGCCTATTCGGCGCCGCCAGTTCGGTCGCTGATATAAGGAATTCGCGACGCTTCGAATGTTTTGCTCATAGTGAAGTCTCCGCCTGTATGAACGACATCTGGCACAGGGCCGGGGCGTCACCCGTAGATGGAGAGGGTCCTGCGACGCGACAATTGGCAGCGAATGCGATATACTTTTCCGCAAAACGAGAGAATGCGTATGGAGCGACTGGATGACCTCGAGGCCTTCCTGGCCATCGCCGAGAAGGGCGGCCAGACCGCCGCGGCGCGTCACCTGCGCCGGTCGCTACAGTCCATCAACCGCTCGCTTGCGGCACTGGAACAGAGCGTCGGCGTCGAATTGGTGCGGCGCACCACCCGCCACTCATATCTGACGGAAGCCGGACGAACCTTCTACGATCGCGTCAAACCAGCGTTGGCCGAAATCAACGATGCCAGGTTAGAAGCTGCCGATGCGCGCAGCGAGCCGGCCGGCCTGCTCAGGATAGCGGCCCCGGTCCTCTTCGCGCCCACTTATGTGCTACCCGCAATCACGGCTTTCATGGAGCGCCATCCGGCAATCGAGATCCAGCTCAAGGTCTCCGACCGCATGGTCGATTTGCTGGAAGAGGGCCTAGACCTGGCAGTGCGGATCAGGGATATGGCCGATTCCAGCCTCAAGGCACGGCGCCTCGGCGATCTTCGCGCCGTGGTCTTCGGATCGCCTGCCTACTTTGCGACACATGGCCGCCCCGAGCATCCCGACGATCTGATACGGCATCAATGCATTCTGCGCCATGCCGAAGGATCTGGCGAGACATGGACGTTCCGGATCGGTGGGCGACGGAAAGCCGTGCGGGTGCATGGTCGCTTCGGCAGCGACAGTGCGGCTGCAACACATGCCGCCGTGGCAGGCGGACTCGGCATCGGGCTCACGCCGCTATGGCAAATCCGCAGCCTCGTCGATGAGGGCGCCGTGGAACTGGTCCTCGAAGACTTCGAGGATAGCAAGATTCCAATTTACGCTGTGTGGCCGTCCGGCAAGATACCTCTCGCCAAAACACGCCTGTTCGTGGATGAGCTGGCGGCCCGGCTGAAGCGCGAGCGGCTGTAGGCCAGCGGCCTGAGGAGACAGACCGTGCCGGTCCAACTGCCCTTCCCGGTGACGCCCAAGGCAGCCTCCAGGGCGCGCTGCAGCTCGCTCATATTCTCCCGCATTCCGGAAGAGTAAATCGCGCCCGAGGCCGATTGTGATGCGCCATCCGTTGACCGATGCTGCAGGGCATCTCAGTCGAAGGACAGGGGACATGCTGAAGGAAGATTTCTACCTGCTTGGGCACGGCGAAGCCGAAAGCCGCCGGCTCCTGGAACAGACCGAGTTGCTCGTGCCGGAGGCGGAGCGCTTTGTCGATCGTCTGAAGGTCACCAGGGGCGCTCGGGTGGTCGATCTTGGCTGCGGTCCGCGCGGACTTCTGGATATCCTTGCAGCGCGCGTGGGCATCCAAGGACAGGTCATCGGCGTCGAAAGGAATGCGGTGTTTGCAGAGGCCGCGCGCCGGTTGATCGCGGCGGAACGGATTGCCAATGTCGAGATCGTCGAGGCCGACGCCAAGGCAAGCGGACTTCCTTCCGGCGCCTTCGATCTCGTCACCGCCCGCCTCGTTCTCGTGAATGTGCCGGAGCCGGAGCGCATCGTCGCAGAAATGGCTGGGTTGGTGCGGCCGGGCGGCATTGTTGCGAGCTACGAAGCCGATTTCGGTGTGCTTCTGTGCGATCCGCCGTCGCAGGCATGGGACCGTTCGCTGGAGATCTATGCCGCCTATGCCGAAACGCACGGGGTCGATCTGTTCATCGGCCGGAAGACCCACCGCCTGTTACGCGATGTCGGGCTCGTTGAAATCGAGGTGAGTCCAATCGTGAATATATATCCACCAGGACATGCGAGGCGCACGATCCTGCTGGATTTTGTAACCAACTGCAGCGATGCGCTCATCCATGAGAAATTCGCCGACGAGAGTGAACTGAACGACCTGATCGCAGCGCTGCGGTATGACCTGGCCGATCCAGGCAGGCTCGTGACCTCGCATCTGTTCTACGAAACGATCGGCCGTAAGCCACTAGAGACGAGCACGGCCTCGGTCTCTGAGAACTACGTTTCGGCTGGAGCACTCTGATTCCGAAGCTGGCGCCAGCCCACTCCGAGGATGCACGGCTTACCTATGCCGCCGGCCGCACTTCATTTTGGATGATTTCGGCAAATCCCTGCCGCCACGATGGATGGCGCGGCGACCACGCGAATTCTCGCTTGGCCTTGGCGTTCGATCCCGCGCGCGACTGTGTCATCATGACGACGATGTGCTGCCCGGCGGCAAGGCGACCAAGCCATGCCGGTACATGGCGGTTTTGCGCCAAGCATTGCAGCGATCTCGGTGAGCCAGTCATGCACGGGCGCGGGATCGTCGTCGACGATATTGTAGATGCCCTCACCACGCTCGACGGCGAGTGCGGTCGCCTCCGCGGCATCGTCGATATGCAGGAAAGACCACCACGCCGTGCCGCCGCCGATCAGCGGCATGCGGCGCCTGCGGATCCGTTCGATCACGGGCGGATCGAAGAGGCCTGTATCGGAGCCATAGAATCCACCATAGCGTAGCGCGACGCCGACGATTCCCGGTGCCGTCGTAACGGCATGCTCGAGATAACGGATCGCTTCGAGCGTGCCGCGGAGCTCCTGTGGTGGATCCCGATCGAGCGGATCATCCTCGGCTTTCACGTATCCGCCAACCCGCGCATAAGGCCAGCCGCAGAAGCTTTGCGCGACCATCCGCTTCACGCCGCAGTCGCGTGCGGCTGCAAGCAGATAGTCAGTTCCGGCGGTGCGCAGGCGGTTGCTGCTTGCGAAGGCACGGTCGAATTTGCGCAGGTCCGAAGCACCTTTCAAATCTGTGAGTTGATGCACGATCACATCCGGACGTGCGGCAACGATCGCGGCGTGAATGGCTGTCTCATTTAGCGCGTCGGCGACCACCGGCTCGGCGCCGAGCTCCCGCAGAAAGCCAGTTTTCGCGGGTGTTCTTGTCAATCCGATCACGCTATGCCCGCTGCCAACCAAGCGGGGAACCAGACGGCGTCCGACGGCGCCCGTCGCGCCTGCAACGAAAATGCGCATGGCTCACCTCATGACTTGCTAACCTACTCCAGGGTAGGTTAGTATTGGCCCCGATGAAGTCAAGGGTACGCAAGCGTCTGAGCGCGGAAGAACGGCGGGGCATAATTATCGAGGCCGCCGTATCTGCATTTGCGCGCGACGGGTACGACGGCACGAAAATGGACGGCATCGCGACGCGCGCGGAGATCACCAAGCCGGTGCTCTACGATCATTTTCCTTCGAAACAGGCGCTTTTCCTGGCGGTACTCGAGTCGATCCGCGACAGCCTGATCGCCAGGGGCAAGGCGATCGCGCAAGACGACGGCAGCCCAGAGCAAAAGTTCCGCCGGTCGATCGACGCCTTCCTTGAATTCGTCGAGCAAACACCCGATGCCGCCCGCGTGTTGCTGACGGTTCCGGCGGGAGACCCGGTTGCGGCGAAGCTCTCGCGCGAGGTCCAGGCCGGCGCATCCAGAGGCATCTCTGTCCTGCTGGCCGAGCTCCTGCCCGGTCGAACGTCGTCGTGGCATTTACGGGGCACCACAGAGTTTCTGAAGGAGGGCCTCCACGCGATTGCCGTATGGTGGCTCGATAATCCGGGACCGACGCGCGAAGAGATCATTGAAGTCGTATTGGATGTCGCCTGGTTGGGATTGCGACACGGACGCGCTGACACGGCAACGGGAGGCTGAGGTCTTATCGATCGAATGAGGTGACGCATGAGAGACCTGACACTTCAGATCGCCGGCACATTGGCGATCCTCGTCGCTATCGGGCATGGCGCTATTGCCGAACTGCAGGTGTTTCCGAAAGCTCACATCGAGTCGAAGCGAACGCGACGCCTGCTCCGTATGGTCTGGCAGGCAAGCACCATCGACTGGATCTGCATCGGCGCGCTGCTCATCGCGGCGCCCGCCCTTGGATCTGAAAACGCGCGGCGATGCATCATCATGGTTGCAATCGTTGCCTACAGTTATGCAGCAATCGGCAACGCCGTCGCCAGCCGCGGCCGGCATATTGGCTGGTGCCTGATGGGGGCAGTTGTGGGGCTCTCGCTGATGGGCCTGTAAAAACCAGCGGAGGACATGATGCAACTGCTCTTGCGCACCCTCAAAACGACTATTGTTGGCCTTATCGTCTTTTGCAGTCTCATCTTCATACCTGCCGGCACCCTGACTTACTGGCAAGGATGGACGTTCGTCGCCGTATTCAGTGCTTCGACCACCATGATCGGCGTCTATCTCGCACTGGCTAACCCCACACTGCTCGAAAGACGTGTCAGGGCCGGACCGGCGGCAGAGACCAGACCGGTGCAGAAGATCATCATCACGGTGTCGTTTGCGTTTTTCTGCCTTATGCTGATTGTTTCGGCGCTCGACCACCGCTTTGGCTGGTCACAAGTTCCGACCTGGCTCTCGGTCATCGGAAACGCCCTCGTTGCGCTTGGGCTGATGATCGATCTGCGTGTCTTCCGCGAAAACAGCTACGGAGCATCCACCATTGAGAAGATGGAAGGGCAGAAGGTGATCACCACCGGCCCCTACGCCATCGTCCGACATCCGATGTATGTCGGCGTCCTCATCATGGTGCTTGGAACGCCGCTAGCACTTGGCTCCTGGTGGGGCATCATTCTCGTGATTGCCACGATTCCGATCCTGGTTTTGCGTATCCTCGACGAGGAAAGAATGCTGCGTGACGAATTGGAGGGCTACGAAGCCTATCAGCGAAATGTACGCTACCGGCTGTTGCCCCGCCTTTGGTAAGAAGATCACCTCTTCACGCACCAATCGGGCGCGAGCGAGGCCGGAGCGAGCGATTCGCGCCCGACCCGTTTCCGGTGCTGAAGAGTATCTCATATTGCGGACGCCGAGAGCTACGCACACCGCCTTACGACAATGAAGTTCGCCATCGCGGTCTGGGAGAGTCGTTCGCCTGCAGTCGTAGATTCGGAGGAAATGGCGCACCCGAAGAGATTCGAACTCCTGACCCCCAGATTCGTAGTCTGGTGCTCTATCCAGCTGAGCTACGGGTGCGTCTGCAGTGGCGGCCATGCCGCTTGCGTGGGCGGTTCTCTAAAGGGTCTTTTCGGGCAATGCAAGAGCAATTCGAAAAAAATCGCGACTTTGGTTCGGCAAGGCTCCCCTGCGGAAATTGCATCACTTTTCGGCGTGCGACCGGCTGCGGTAATCTTCCAGCGAAACGGGGCGATCCGGAATTTCGATGCGGAACTGCGTGCCGACCGAGGGCTTTTCCACAAGCGCGATCGTGCCACCGTGGGCCAGCACCAGCTCGCGGGCGATGGTGAGACCAAGACCGGTGCCGCCGGAGCGGGCCGAGCCGCGGAAGGCCGCAAACAGGTTCTGGCGCGCCTTCAACGGCATGCCGGGGCCTGTATCGTCCACCGTGATGCTGACGACGCTGCCAACGCGCTGGGCAGCGACCGTGATGCGCCTGACGATCCCAGCCCCCTGCTCGCCCGAGGTCAGCGCCTGCAGGGCGTTGCGGCAGAGATTGTGGATGATCCGGAACAATTGCTCGCTATCGGCGTCCACTTCCAGATCGGGTCCCATCTGCTCGATGAACTCGACGCCGCTTTGTGGCTCGATGGCGAGGATGTCCTTCACCTCCTGCACAAGCTCATAAAGGCGGAGGCGGCGGCGGCGCGGTGGCGATTCGGTTGCTTTGCCATAAGAGAGGACTTCGGTCGTGTAGCCGACCGCGCGATCGATGGTGCGCAGCAGCTTCGGCGCAAAGCTTTTCACCAAGGGATCGTCGACATCGACGAGGCGGTCAGACATGAGCTGGGCGGATGCCAGGATGTTGCGCATGTCGTGGTTGATCTTCGAGACGGCGAGGCCGAGTGCTGCAAGATTTTTCTGCTGCTTCAGCGTCTTCTGCAGTTCGAGCTGCATGGATGTAAGATTGCGGCCGGCAACAGCCAGTTCGTCGCGGCCGCCATCGCCGACATAGACGTGCAGCGGATTTTCGGGATCGGCAGCGAATTGCTGCATGCTGCCTGTCAGTTTGCGGATCGGACGGATAAGAATACGGTTGATGGCGAAGAAAATCAGTGTCCCAGTAAAGAGCGAGATCAGGATCGACAGCAGCAGCACATTACGGGCATAGACCAACATCGCCTTACGCAGAGGCCGGTCTTTCATCACCACTTCAACGCCGGTATTGGTCTCGCCTACCGCACCATAGACGCGGATCATGCGGTTGCCGCCGAAGATCAGCGTGTCCAACGCATCGCGCATCGCGGTCAATGGCGGGATGTCGGTGAGGTCGTAGGATTCATCGACGGAAGTCGGCATTTCGCTCATGGCAAGCAGGCGGGAGGTGCCATCCTTGCGCAGTACAATCGCCTTGGTGCCGGTCGCCTCCAGCGTCTCCTTCTGCAGCGCACGCGGCAGATCCACCGGCTGCAGGCCGTCGATGACGATTGCGGCAGCGGCGGCCGTATTCAGCCGATCCTCCAGCCAGCGGACACGCATGCTCGCGATGGAGGGAAAGAAGATCAGGATTTCCGCCAGCATAATGAAGAAGACGGTGAGCCAGAGCAGCTTGCCGGAAAGGCGGCTGAACATGCCGGCACGCGGATACGAACCCTTGGCAGCCTCACTAGCCACGATGTTTTCCGCTCTGGAAGTCTCGCCCTGGTCTTGAACCGGCATCTCGTCTTGTCCGTGCGGCGAAAGGCCGCCATCAGAATGCGTTCTTATATTAGACCAGAATGCTCCGCTTTCAAATCTTTGCGAGGAGCGGCAAGTCGTCACAAACGAAAACGCCGCCCGCAGGCGGCGTTACGATCCCGGTCATAATGCTATCAGAACTCTTCCCAGTTCTGCTCCGCAACAGCGGTACTGCCGCTGAAAGCACGGGCGACGCGGCCGATAGCGCGGCGCGCCGGAGAGGCGACTGGCTGGTGATGCTGCTGGCGGGCAACGGCAACGGACGCCTCGTTCGAAACCTTGAAGCGGGAGATGAGGCGCACGAGGCCATCGGCTTCGGCTGACAGCTTGTGGGTCGCAGCGGAGGTTTCTTCCACCATCGCAGCGTTCTGCTGGGTAACCTGATCCATCTGGTTGACGGCAGTATTGACCTCCTTGAGGCCGGTCGACTGTTCCTTTGCCGCCGTTGCGATCGAATGGATATGGTCGTTGATGGCGATGACCCGCGTCTCGATCTCGGAAAGCGCCTCGCCAGTCGCCTGAACCAGCTTGACGCCGACCTGCACTTCGTCGCCGGACTTGGTGATGAGCGCCTTGATATCCTTGGCGGCCGTTGCCGAGCGCTGGGCGAGCTCGCGCACTTCCTGGGCGACGACAGCAAAGCCCTTGCCTGCTTCACCAGCGCGCGCGGCCTCGACGCCGGCATTCAGCGCCAGCAGGTTGGTCTGGAACGCGATCTCATCGATGACATTGATGATCTGACTGATTTCGCGAGAGGCCTGCTCGATACGACCCATGGCATCAACGGCGTTGCGGACCACGACGCCGGAGCGACCGGCATTGTCCTTCGCCTCGGAGACCATGACGGTCGCTTCCTGGGCGCGTTCCGTCGAGTTCTGCACAACGGCGGTGATCTCATCGAGAGCGGCGGAGGTTTCCTCCAGTGCGGCAGCCTGCTGTTCCGTGCGCTTGGAAAGATCGTCGCTGGCGTTCCTGAGTTCATTGGTATTGCCGTTGATCGCTTCGGTCGTCTCGCGCACCTCGCGCATGGTCGTCTGCAGCGTCACGAACGTACTGTTGACGTTTTTCTGCAGTTCGGCAAAGGCGCCCTGGAACTGGCCGCGCATGGTCTGCGTCAGGTCGCCTTCAGCAAGGCTTGCAATGACACGGCGGGTTTCGTCGACGCCGGCATCGACGCTCGACAGCAGCCTGTTGATGTTGCCGGCGAACTGGTTGAGGCTCTCGTCTTCATAATCCTTGTCGATACGGTGGCTGAAATCACCGGCGGCAGCGGCCGCCACGACGACGGACATGCTGGACTGCAGGTCGTCGCTCTTTGCACGCATTGCCGCTTCCTGGGCGTTCATACGCTGGATGACGAGGCCGTTTTCCTTGAAGACGGCAACGGCAGCTGCCATCTCACCGATTTCGTCCTTGCGGCCGGCAAAGGGTACTTCGACCTGGAAATTGCCGTCTGCGACCTCCTTGATCGCCTGCGTCACCTTCTTGATCGGCCGGCTCAGGTGGCTGGTGCCAATGTAAAAACCCATGCCGACACCTGCCGCGATACCGATGCCGGTAATGCTGAGCACCAGCATCAGGATCCAGCTGCGGAAATCTTCGATCTCGTCGTTGACGGCCGTCAGCTCGGCCTTGTCGGTGTTGACGATCGCATCGATCTCGGCCTGGAAAGCCTTGCGGTTGGCGCGGTTGGCATCATTGTTGCCCTGCTCGTTGGCGGCCTGCGGGCTCACCTGCGTGCCGAGACGGGCTGTCTCAGTGCGGAAAGTACGGAATTCCTTGGCGCGGTCGATGAGCTTGGCGAAAGTATCCTTCTCGCTGTCAGGCACAAGTGGTGCCCAACCGGCGATGACCTTGTCGATCTCGTCCAGACCGGCCATCAGGCCCTTGGCGAAGGCTGGCGTTTGTTCCAGGCTCTTTGCAGCATAGATGCCGCGCGATTCCATAACGACGGCGGTGACGAAGCGATTGAGACGTTCGCCGGCGTAGGCGCGGGCCGCAGCATGCTCATAAGCCGTCAGGTTCGCGTTGTACTTGCTCATCGCCGACAGCGCGGTGGCACCGATCAAAAGCGCAACGCCACCCATGACGGAGACAAGAAGATTGATTTTGCCGCGAATTTTCACTGAACGCTCCCTCGCTTCGCACAATGGCTGGAAAGCGAATTCCCAGCCGATGTACTGAAAGATCGGGTAAATTCGTTAATGTTGTATTTCGAATATTAACAATACCGACTACAAGAAATTACCCATATTTACTGTTGCGCACGTTATGCTTCGTCTCAAGCCGAGCATCTTCAAGGAATAAAAGTTGCGGCTGAAAGCTTTCGGAAGCTTATGGATGAAATATACAACCATATAGTGAATAGCCGCATTCGTTAACGCTAGAGTGCGAAATCTTGCGCTTGCCACGCAGATCCGAGGAATCTGCCTGTCATAATTGACTTTGGCAGGCTTCATCCGTATAAGCCGCCGCACGTCCGGTCATTCAAGGTCTTTTCAGGCCCCCGTCCGTTCGAAAAACCACGCTCCTTGCATTATGCAAATTCAAGAAGGGCCGCACTCCGCGGTGTTTAAATAAATGAAGCGTACCTATCAGCCCTCGAAGCTTGTTCGCAAGCGCCGCCACGGTTTCCGTGCGCGTATGGCCACTAAGGGCGGCCGCAAGGTCATCGTTGCTCGCCGTGCACGCGGCCGCAAGCGTCTTTCGGCCTAAGGCCGGAATTGCCCGATAGAAAATGACGGGCGACTTGAAGACCAAAGAAGACAAACAGATTGTCGGGCGGCTCTTGAGCCGCCCGCAATTTCTTGCAGTCCGCGAAGGCGAAAAGCGCCGCGGCCCTCTCTTCCTTCTCGAGGTCCTGAACCGCAAAGAAGAAGACAGCGAAGCCCGTGTCGGCTTCACAGTCACCAAAAAACATGGCAACGCGGTCGAAAGAAACCGCATGCGGCGACGTCTGAAAGAGGCGGTGCGGCTTCATGCAGGGTTTGCAATGCAGCCCGGACACGACTATGTGGTTGTCGCTCGCAGGGACGTCTTGACAGCGTCCTTCGATGAACTGGCCGCGGAACTGAAAGTCCGCGTGGAAACCAGGTCGAAACACCGGCGCCCAAAAGACGAGCGCCCCAGGAACGTATGATGCAAAACAACCGCAATTACTTCATTGCGATCGCTCTCTCGGTGCTGATCGTCCTTGGCTGGCAGTTCCTCTATATGAACCCGCGCATCGAGGCTCAGCGCAAGGCGCAGGAAGCCCAGAAGGCACAGCAGCAGACCGAGCAGACGCAGCAGCCTGCCGCCGGCGGCCAGAGCGCGCAGCCGAACGGCGCAGCTCCCACCGGCCAGGCCACGGCGACGGCTACCCGCGAGGAAGCTCTGGCAAAAACGCCGCGTGTTGCCATCGACACGGCTGCCCTCTCCGGCTCCATCAACCTCGCCGGTGCGCGCCTCGACGATCTGAGGCTGAAGGCCTATCACGAGACCGTCGACGACTCGAGCCCGATCATCACGCTGTTCTCGCCGGCTGAAACCAAGGACGGCTATTTCACCGAATTCGGCTATATCGGTACCGACGCGACAGGCGCCGTTCCCGGCCCATCTACCATCTGGACCGCGCCTGAGGGTGCGAAGCTCACCGAAAAGACGCCGGTGACGCTGACCTACACCAATGACAAGGGCCTGACCTTTACGCGGACGATTTCCGTCGATGATCGGTACATGTTCACTGTCGTCGACAAGATCACCAATAGCGGCGACGCCGCGGTATCGTTGTCCAATTACGGACGCGTGACGCGCTACAACAAGCCGACGACGCCCTCGGTCTACGTGCTGCATGAGGGCTTCCTCGGCGTGCTCGGCGCCGGCAGCGGCATTTCCGAGAGCAAGTACACGGCGATCGAAAAGGAAAACCAGTCCAACCCGACGGTCACCGGCGGCTGGATCGGCATTACCGACAAGTATTGGGCTGCGGCTCTCATCCCGAGCCAGACCGTTCCCTTCGATTCCCGCTTCTCGCATTTCACGGACGGTCAGCCGCGCTACCAGGCCGATTTCAAGGGTGAAGGCCTGTCGATCGCTCCCGGAGCGACGGTCGACGTCACGAACCTCGTCTTTGCCGGCGCCAAGGAAGTGCCCGTCGTCGACGAATATGAAGCGAAATATTCCATTCCGAATTTCGATCGCCTGATCGATTGGGGCTGGTTCTGGTTCCTGACGCAGCCGATGTTCAAGCTGATGGACTTCTTCTTCCGCTACTTCGGCAATTTCGGCGTGGCGATCCTGTGCACGACCATCGTCGTCAAGGCGCTGTTCTTCCCGCTCGCCAGCAAGCAGTACGCTTCGATGGCGAACATGAAGCGCGTGCAGCCGAAGATGGAAGAGCTGAAGGCCAAGTTCGGCGACGACCGGATGGGCCTGCAGCAGGCGATGATGCAGCTTTACAAGGAAGAGAAGATCAACCCGATTGCCGGCTGCTGGCCGGTGGCGCTGCAGATCCCGATCTTTTTCTCGCTCTATAAGGTGATCTACATCACTATCGAGATGCGCCACGCACCGTTCTTCGGCTGGATCAGGGACCTTTCGGCGCCCGATCCGACGACGATCGTCAATCTCTTCGGCCTGCTGCCCTTCGAAGCGCCGGCCTTGCTGCATCTCGGCGTCTGGCCGCTGATCATGGGTGTCACGATGTTCGTGCAGATGCGCATGAACCCGACCCCGCCGGATCCGACGCAGGCGATGATCTTCAACTGGATGCCGCTGGTCTTCACCTTCATGCTTGCAAGCTTCCCGGCAGGCCTCGTGATTTACTGGGCCTGGAACAACACGCTCTCGGTGCTGCAGCAGTCGGTGATCATGAAGCGTCACGGCGTGAAGATCGAGCTCTTCGACAATCTGAAGGGCCTGTTCAAGCGAAAACCGGCGCCATCGAAATAGTCGAAAAGCCCTGCTTCGGCGGGGCTTTTTGTTTCGGGCCGCAGAAACGCTCAACGATGCGAACCTTGACAATAGGTCTTAAAAACATGAAGCCGGTTTCATTACCGAACCCGGAGATTGCAGAATTCATATGACTGAAATCGCAAAGCCGCTCTTCGGCCACCCCTGGATCTTCATCCGCGGCGTGCCTTCCATGAAATTCCTTCCGCCGGAGGGGCCCTTGGAAGTCGCTTTCGCCGGCCGGTCGAATGTCGGCAAATCGTCGCTGATCAACGCGCTGGTCGGTCAGAAAGGTCTGGCGCGCACCTCCAATACGCCTGGACGTACGCAGGAACTCAACTACTTCGTTCCGGACGGTTATTCCGGCGAGGGCAACGACCTGCCGCCAATGGCGCTGGTCGATATGCCGGGCTATGGCTATGCACAGGCGCCGAAAGAGCAGGTGGATAACTGGACGAAGCTCGTCTTCGACTATTTGCGCGGCCGCTCGACGCTGAAGCGCGTGTATGTGCTGATCGACAGCCGCCACGGTATCAAGAAGAACGACGATGACGTCCTGACGCTGCTCGACAAGGCGGCCGTCTCCTATCAGATCGTGCTGACCAAGACGGACAAGATCAAAGCGCCTGCCGTGCCAAAGCTGCTGGCCGAAACATCGGAGAGGATCCGCAAGCGTCCCGCCGCCTATCCGGCCGTGCTTTCCACCTCCTCGGAAAAGAACGAAGGATTGGACGAACTGCGGCAGGCGATTGCCGACACGGTCGGCGTCAGCAACTGGAAATAAAAGAGGCGCCCGGAAGGGCGCCTCTGACAGCCGGTATTTGAATTTACATCTTCGGCAGCAGCACCTCGTCGACGACGTGGATGACGCCGTTCGACTGTTTGACGTCGGCGATGGTGACGTGCGCGACATCGCCATTTTCATCCGTCAGCGTGATCTTGCCCATGCTTTCCTTTGCCTTGAGCACGCAGCCGCCGACTGTCTTGATGTCGTGCTCGCCGCCATCGTCCTTGATCATCTTGGCGACGGTCTTCGACATGGCGTCTGCGGCAACGACATGGCAGGTCAGGATCTTGACGAGCTTAGCCTTGTTTTCCGGCTTCAGAAGCGTATCGACAGTGCCTTTCGGCAGTGCAGCGAAGGCTTCATTGGTCGGCGCGAAGACGGTGAAAGGCCCCTTGCCCTCCAGCGTGCTGACAAGGCCGGCAGCCTTCACGGCAGCAACCAGGGTGGTATGATCCTTGGAGTTGACGGCATTCTCGACGATGTTCTTGTTCGCATACATCGCAGCACCGCCGACTATCGGGTTCTTTGCCTGAGCAGCGAATGCGATAGCGGAAAAGGTGGCGGCGAGCGCTGCAGCACGCAATGCGGACTTGATCATGATTTTTCTCCTCTGCATCCGGTCGCGGCCGCCGGCTTTATGCCCTGCGCCGCCCGGATATCAGCAACTACGGAAGACGCTGCAGAAGAGTTTCAGGAAAATGATCTTGTTTTCACGGCCTGTGGATCGAACCGCTGGCGATGACGGGGCCTGACGGCTGATGTGTGGGCGAACCGCCGAATGGCTCGAGACTGACGGCCAGCGTCGCGCCATCGGAAATCTGGCCGCGCATATCCGTCGGGATCAGCAATTCGCCGTTCATACCGCGCTGGAAAACGCCGAGAGAACGGGGCGTGCCGCTACCCGGTACGAGCCAGAGCTCCAGAGATTTCTCCTCCGGCTTGCCGGCCGCAACCGGCACGATCTTCAGCCGGCCACTCTGGATATCGTAGGAGGCCGTCAGATTGACCTGGTTGTTCTGTCCTGAGAGGTCCGCCACCAGCGGCGGCGATGCCGGAGGCTGAGGCACGAGACCGGAGGCAAAGGCGATGACGCCCAAGGTGACCGCAAGCGAGGCAAAAGTCAGCGAGCGCCAGAAACCGGCGGAATTCCAGAGGCCGTGCGAAAAGCGCGGCTCACTTTCCGCATTGGCGAAGAGGCGCGCCTCGATCTGCTTGAAGGTCTCACTGCTCGGAGTGGCCGTGCCATATTCGTCGTTGAAGCTGGAGAGGTTGACCTCCCAGCGGCTGACGATGGCGGCAAACTGCCGGTCTCGGCGCATGCGCTCCTCAACAATCCTGCGATCCTGAAGAGAGAGGACGCCCAGCACATATTCGCCGGCGAGAACCTCATCCCGGGAGCGGTCTCCCTTGCTTTTGTCCGGCGATGTCATCGTTCCATGCACTCTCTCAGTTTCAGCAGGCTGCGTCTTAGCCATGTCCGCATCGTATTCAGCGGGACACCAAACTGATCGGCCAGTTCCTGATAGCTTAGCCCTTCGACATAAGCCCGTTTCACCGCGACCGCACGATCAGCTTCCAACTCTTCCATGCAGGTGTCAATCCGCCTTCCTTCATCCTTAATCACGACTTGCGCTTCAGGATCCGGACCGCCATCTGCAAGATCGAGCGCTCTGTCGATTTCATCAGCGACCGGCTTGCGCGCCCTGATCGCATCGATCGACTGATTGCGGGCAATTGCCGCAAGCCAGGCGACCGATGTCGAGGAGCCGGCCGTAAAGACGCCGGCGCGCTGCCATATCTTGATATAGACCTCCTGAAGCACCTCTTCCGCCTCGTTCCTGCTTCCAAGGATACGAAGGCAGATCGCCAGAAGTTTCGGACTGGTCTGGTTATAGAGCGCGGCAAAGGCCTTGCGGTCGCCGAGCGCTACGCGGCCGATTAAATCTGCAAAATCCCCAGTCATGTCGCCCTCGAATGAACGATTTCCGGTACGATAGTTTCAGTTCGATAGTTTCAATATGCGCTGGCAGGTTCCCAGGTCGGCCTTAGATACGAAAAACTATTGCGTGCCGGATTATTCCCTCTGTCAAAAACTTGAGATAAAAGGCCGCGATCAATTCTGCGGGGTCCCCATGAACGAGTCCGAAAGCGAAATCCAGGCACGTCTTCTCGCCCAAGCGCTGCCCTTCATGCAGCGCTACGAAAACAAGACGATCGTCGTGAAGTACGGCGGCCATGCCATGGGCAATCCCGAGCTCGGCAAGGCCTTCGCCAGCGATATCGCACTATTGAAGCAGTCCGGCGTCAACCCGATCGTCGTGCATGGCGGCGGCCCGCAGATCGGCGCGATGCTGACGAAGATGGGTATCGAATCCAAATTCGAAGGCGGGTTGCGTGTTACCGACCAGAAGACGGTCGAGATCGTCGAAATGGTTCTCGCCGGCTCGATCAACAAGGAAATCGTCGCGCTCATCAACCAGACCGGCGAATGGGCGATCGGCCTCTGCGGCAAGGACGGCAACATGGTCTTCGCCGAAAAAGCGCGCAAGACCGTCAAGGATCCCGATTCCAACATCGAACGCGTGCTCGATCTCGGTTTCGTGGGCGAAGTCGTGGAAGTCGACCGCACGCTGCTCGACCTTCTCGCCCGTTCCGAGATGATCCCGGTCATCGCGCCGGTTGCTCCGGGTCGCGACGGCGCGACCTACAACATCAATGCCGACACGTTTGCAGGCGCGATCGCCGGCGCGCTGAACGCCACCCGCCTGCTGTTCCTGACGGATGTGCCCGGCGTGCTCGACAAGCAGGGCAAGCTCATCAAGGAGCTTTCCGTCGCCGAAGCGCATGCGCTGATTGCCGATGGCACGATTTCCGGCGGCATGATCCCGAAGGTCGAGACCTGCATCGACGCCATCAAGGCGGGCGTGCAGGGCGTCGTCATCCTGAACGGCAAGACGGCCCATTCCGTGCTGCTGGAGATATTCACCGAGCACGGCGTCGGCACGCTGATCGTTCCCTGATCGAAAAAGGCGCCCTCCCGGGCGCCTTTTCTTATGCTTCGGCAAAGCTCGTCGAGAGCGTCAGATCTTCCCAGGCATCGATTTCCGAACTCAGGCTCGTGAGCTTGTCGCGGACGAGCGCCAGCGCGTCGGCGCCGAGCAGGAGATGCACGGGCGGGTTTTCAGCCTCGACCAGTGCCAGCACGGCGGCGGCCGCTTTGCGAGGGTCGCCTGCCTGTTTGCCGCTCTTTTCCTCGCGTGCCTTGCGGATGGGATCGAAGAGCGAATCATAGTCGGCGATGCACCTGTCGGTGCGGATCATCGATCGTCCGGCCCAGTCAGTGCGGAATGAGCCGGGAGCTACCGCAGTGACTGCGATGCCGAACGCCTTCACTTCCTTCGCCAAAACCTCGCTGATGCCTTCGAGCGCAAATTTGCTGCCACAATAGTAAGCGATGCCCGGCATGGTGATGAACCCGCCCATCGATGTGATGTTGATGATGTGACCCGCCCGGCGCTCGCGCATGAACGGTAGAACGGCCTTCATCATTCCGACGGCGCCGAAGACATTGACCTCGAATTGCCGACGCATTTCCTCGATCGGCGATTCCTCCAATGTCCCCTCATGCCCATAGCCGGCATTGTTGATGAGGACGTCCACCGGGCCGATTGTTTTCTCGATACTAGCAACGACCGGTTCGATTGCCTCTATATCGGTGACGTCGAGGCGAACTGCCGTCGCACGACCCGGCGCCAGGTTCTCGAACAAAGCCATTGCTTCATCATTCCTCACCGTTCCCACCACACGGTGGCCCTTTTCCAATGCAGCCTGCGCAAAAGCACGGCCGAAGCCCGAGCTGACACCGGTAATGAGAAACTGCTTTTCGATTGAACTCATCGTGAACTCCTTTCCTGGCGCACCGCCATATGGAGGCTGCGCGTTCCGTTATGTGGCGGCGCAGGGGAGATAGTTCCAATATATTGCAGAGCTTCATGTGATATCTTAAAAGTATCGCATGGAGCTTCGTCATCTTCGCTATTTCATCGCTGTCGCAGAAGAGCTCAATTTCACCCGCGCGGCGCGGAAGGTCGGTATCGGCCAGCCGCCACTCAGCAATCAGATACGCGATCTTGAAAACGAGATTGGCGCGGCCCTTTTCCGCCGCCTCTCGAACGGTGCGGAACTGACCGAAGCAGGCAGGGCTTTCCTGCCGGAGGCTCAGGCGATTTTGTTTCAGGCGGAGCAGGCCAAGCAATCCGCCGTCCGGGCGGCGCGCGGCCAGAGCGGGCGGCTACGGGTTGGCTTCACCAGCTCTGCGGTGTTCAATCCGGTCGTGCCCGCCATCGTGAACGCCTTTCGCGAGAAATACGCAGCCGTCGAACTCGGCCTGGAGGAAGCGCCCACCACGCAACTGCTGGAGCGGCTCGATGGGGAAGAACTCGACGCCGTTTTTATCCGCCCGGGCAGTGGCGATAAGCTGCAGGCTCGATGTCAGCTGCTGGCAGAAGACCCCATGGTCATCGTGCTTCCGACAAGGCACCCGCTGTCAGAGGCGCAGACATTGCGCCTCGACGCACTGGCCGGAGAGAGCTTTGTCCTCTTTCCACGCGAGGCGGGTGCCGGTTTCTTCGACGACATCATCGCCGCATGCCGGCGAGCGGGATTTGAACCACAGCTCGGCCAGCCGGCGCCGCAGATTACCTCGATCGCCAGCCTGATCGCAGTCGGCCTTGGCGTTTCGATCGTGCCGGCTGAAATGATGAAGATCAATGTTCCCGGTGTTCGCTACATCGCAATTGAAGGCGAAGCGCCAGCGGCACGCCTGACACTCGCCACCCGGCGTGACGAGCGCTCCCCCACCGTTCGCAATTTCATCGCTCAAGCCATCGCCATGCAGCGAAACTCCACCGGCAACGATCAGTTGGCCGAATAGATCGCTGCTGCCGCTTCCTTCAGCTTTTCCATCATCGCCCGATAAGGCCCCGGACCATAGCTGATGCGCGAAACACCGAGCCTTGCGAGATCAGCCGGGTCGGGTGCACCGGCCTTCATCATGATATTGACCGGCAGCGAGGATGCGGCGCAGACCTTTTCGATCAAGGCCGGTTCAATCAGACCCGGCACGAAGAAGCCGCTGGCGCCTGCCGCCGCATAAGCCTTGCCGCGCTCGATCGCTGCGTCGACCAGCCCTGCGTGCCTGGAGCCGTCACCTTCCTGGAGGAAGAGATCGGTGCGGGCATTGATGAAGAAATCGATGCCTCGTGCCTCGGCCATTTCCCTGACGGCGCGGATGCGAGCCGCCTGCGCTTCGATGGGATGAAGGCCGGTCTCGCCGACACGCTGGTCCTCGAAGTTGATCCCTACGACGCCTGCCTCGATAAGCTTTGCGACATTGGCCGCGGCACCGGCGGGTTCCGTGGAATAGCCGCCTTCGAAATCGACCGAGAGCGGCAGGTCGTTGACGGCCGTGATCGAGCGCGCCGTCTCGATAAGCACATCCATCGGCAGCTTCTGGCCGTCGCCATAGCCATTGGCGGCCGCGACGGACCAGCTTCCGGTCGCAAGTGCCTTCGCACCGGCCTCCGTCACGGCCTTGGCCGTTCCGGCATCCCAGATGTTGTAGAGAATAACGGGATTGCCCTTGCGATGCAGCGTGCCGAAAAGCTCGGCCTTCTCAATCTGGTTCATGCTGTCCTCTCCATGTTATGTGCACTGATCTTTTCCTCGTGCCGAAGCAGCCATTGCTTGCGCCAGAGCCCGCCGCCGTAGCCCGTCAGCGATCCGTCCGCGCCGAGGATGCGATGGCAGGGCACGATGATAGCGAGTTGGTTGGCGCCATTGGCGCGGCCGACGGCACGCACCACCTCCGGCCTTTCCATCTCTCTTGCGAGATCGCCATAGGCGCGTGTCTGGCCGACGGGAATTTCGACGAGCTTTGCCCAGACATGCTTTTCGAAGGGCGTGCCGCCAAGTGCCAGCGGCGTCTTGAAAGTGGTTAACCGCCCTTCGAAATAGTCCCTGATCTCCGCCTCGATCTGGTCGATAACAGGCGTGCGGCCGATCGCGACCGAGGAGCGGACACGCTTCTGCAGCGCTTCGAGTTCGGTCGGCAGCGCCTTGCGGTCATGAAATTCCAGGAGATGCAGATGCGTCTTGTCGGCGACTGCTATCATCGGCCCGAGTGGTGTATCGAACCAGTCGGCAAAGAGCAGTTCGCGGTTTTGCGACAGCGCCGGGGCCTTGCCGACCAGCCGCTGGAAAGCCGCTCGGAAACCGCTTCCCGATTCATATCCTGCATCGAACTGCGCATCGATCACCCGCGCACCATCGGCGAGCTGCCGTGCCGCTTCGCCAAGCCGGCGATAGCGGACGATATCGTGGAAGGTCATGCCGAGCGCCCGCTTGAAGGCGCGGCGCACGGTTGAAGGGTCGTAGCCCCGGCGCACGAGTTCATCTTCGGTCCAGCGCACCTCTGGATCGCTGTCGAGCCGCGCCAGCAGCTCGTCAACGATCGGCTCGCGGCCCGGCTGCTCCAGCGGCTTGCAGCGCTGGCAGGGGCGAAAGCCCGAATGCATGCAGGCGGCGATCGTGTCGAAGAAGATGGTGTTTTCCCGCTTCGGCTTGCGCGCCGGGCAGGTCAGCCGGCAGAAGATTCCTGTCGTCTTCACGCAGACATAGGCCTGGCCCTCATAATCAGCACTGCGCGCGATCAGGGCATCATAGAGGGTGTCATCATCGGGGCGTTCGAAAAGCATGTCCGCTTTCTAGCACTCCGCGCCTCAGCCGTCCGCCGAAAATCGGGCGTCTATTTTATTCCGCAGCGTCGAGGCTCCTCACATGCCGCTGCGGGCGCAGCATCGATTCCTCCTCCGCATCCTGCGGTGCACCCCAGAAGGCCTCAAGCGTTGGTCCGTCCTTGATATGGCGACGTCGGAAGAGGAATTCGAAGAGCTCGTGAAACCAGACGCGGCGGCCGATCTGCGTATACCAGCGCATGGAATGGCGTTGCTGTCGATCGCGATGGAAAAGGATGCGCATCACCGCCTTCGGCCGCGCCTGCACCGCGACCTCGATCAGCTTGACACAGAGGACCAGCACCAGCGGGTTCAGGTGGCGCATCTTCAGCACCTGATGCTTGTAGTCCCATTTGCGGGTATCGGTCTCGATCACCTGCCGGTCACGGGCGATGCGGAAGAACGGCGTCCAGCGGTGCGGCGTGACATAAAGCGCCTGGATCTGGTCCGGATCGTAGGAGAGCAGCTGCCGGAATCCACGCCAGAGATCGCTTAGTCTCTCCTCTTCGAAACCGACAACCCAGGTCGCCATGGAGAGGATATCGTGCTTTCGCAAAAGGCGGATCGCCTCGCGGTCGCTTGCCTTGGCGCCGCCCTTTTTGATCAGGGCAAGTGTTGCCTCATCGGTATTTTCCATGCCGAGCAGCCAGCGCACGACGCCAGCCTTGCGATAGAGATGCAGGATATCGGCATCGCGGACGATATCGTCCGCCCGCGTCGAGCCGGCGATCTGGACCGGGACGTTCTCGGCGATCATCGCTTCAAGGAAAGCCAGCCAGGCTTTTCGCGAAGAGGTCGGGTTCTCGTCGGCGAGATTGATCAGCTCGACGCCCTCTTCCCGGTAAAGCCTGCCGATCTCGCGGGCGAAAAGCTCGGGCGAGCGGTGTCGCCAGCGGGTCCAGAAACCGCGCTGGCCGCAATAGTTGCAGAGATGCGGACAACCGCGGGAAAACTGCATGACGACAGCCCGCTTGCCGCCCCAATAGCTGTATTTCCGGTGGTCGATCAGCTCCCAGCCAATGCGATAGGCATCGAGATCGGCGATTGCCTGTGCCGGTTGGGTTGCCAGGATCTCGCCGTGGCCATCGCGAAAGGCAATGCCGGGAATGGTTGCCAGCGGACGGTTTGTGGCGAGGGCATCGGCGAGGCGCCGCATCGTTTCCTCGCCCTCGCCACGCACGAGGATGTCGAAGGCTGAAGTCTCGGCCAGCACTTCCCGCCAGTGATATGTCGGGAACACGCCGCCGTAGATGATGGAAATGGCAGGATCGCTGCGCTTGAGCGCTTCAGCGATGGTGCGGGCGGTCGGATGGGCCGAGGTCGATCCGGAATGGCCGATCAGGACCAGATCAGGGCTGGCGGCCATAACCATGCTGACGATTTCCGGAATGGGCATCGGCCTGAAGTCGGCATCGACGAGGCTGACGGCATGACCATCGTCGATCAGCGGACCGCCGACGGAGAGAAGGCCAAGCGGCGGAAGATGATCATCGGGAATACGGCTGCCGATTGCGGTATGCGGTGGGTTTATCAGAACGATCTTCATGCGACTTCACCCTTACGGGTCCCCCTGTCTGACGCAGGCAGAGGTCACCAGCGATCAATGGCGAAAGTCAGCCAAAATCTCTCTGAAGTTGTGAAAATCTGGCGGCATTTTTGAGAGAGCCTTGGCAGGCCGGCCCTGCAAGCAAAAGCCTTTGGTTTCCGGCCGCGACCATGCCATAAGGGCGGCTATGACAAAGATCGACCGCACGCCTACCAAGAACGATTTCGAGCATGTGACCGAATGGGTCTTCGACCTCGACAACACGCTCTATCCGCATCATGTCAATCTCTTCGCGCAGATCGACAAGAACATGACGGCCTATGTCTCGGCGCTCCTGCAAATGGAGCAGGAAGAGGCCCGCAAGCTGCAGAAGCAGTACTACTACGATCACGGCACGACGCTGCAGGGACTGATGATCCATCACGGGGTCGATCCCAACGATTTCCTCGAAAAGGCACATGCGATCGACTATTCGGCGCTGACCCCGCAGCCGGACCTTGCCGAAGCCATCAAGGCCCTACCGGGCCGCAAGTTCATCTTCACCAATGGCAGTGTCCCGCATGCACAGGCAGCAGCCAGCGCGCTCGGTATTCTCGATCATTTCGACGATATCTTCGACATCGTCGCCGCCGACTACCTGCCGAAACCGGCGCAGGCGACCTATGACAAGTTCACGGCGCTGAAGAAGATCGAGACGAACAAGGCGGCGATGTTCGAAGACCTGCCGCGTAATCTCACCGTACCGAAGGCACTCGGCATGCAGACCGTTTTGCTCGTGCCGCGCAATCTGGAAGAGACCGTCGTCGAATGGTGGGAGAAAACCAGCGGCGAAGATGACCACATCGATTTCGTCACCGACGATCTCGCTGATTTCTTGAAAAAGATTACGACCTAACTTACCAAAGTTTCATCCATCTTACAGATGTTTAACTGGGCCGTGGCACGGTTCGGTCCTACCTTTCGTACCGAGGGACATCCTACGAAAGGACGCACTGACATGTACCGCAACAAGCTTATCCTGACGGCGCTTTCCTCTGTTCTTCTTCTCGGCGCAGCCGCCGGGGCCAGCTTCGCAGCACCAGGCGACCAGGCTGCTCATCCAGGCCACCATGGAAAAATGGAGCATGGCATGATGGGCGGTCCGCGTGGCGCGGCCTTCCGCGAAATCGCCTTCGTGCGCATGCTGAAGCAGTTCGACACCAACAAGGACGGGCAGATTACCAAGCAGGAGGCGACCGATGGCATGGAGAAGATTTTTGCCGCGATCGATACCAACCATGACGGCTCGCTGACGCCGGGCGAAATCCGCGCATACCGCGAAGCACAGTTCAAGGCGCGTCGTGAAGCGGTATCGGCCAAGCAGGGCGATGCGGATCAGAATGCGACGCCGCAGGCCGGCGACGACAAAGACCATGGCCGTCACGGCCACGACGGTCACCATTGGATGCATGGCAATGCCCACTTCAAGGCAATCACCATGATGATGGGCCGCATCGACACCGACCAGAACGGCCAGATCAGCAAGCAGGAAGCGGAAACCGCCTTCAACAAATTCTTCGATCGCATGGACCGCAACAAGGACGGCGTAATCTCAATCGACGACATGCCGGACCAGCCCTTCCTTTGAAGAGAATAACAAAGCATTCCCTGGATATTGCGAGGGGTTTGCCCTTCACCCGAAGCCCTCTTCCCGTCCACGGGAGGAGGGTTTTTCGTTTGTGCCGGGCGTAAAGCTGCTGAACAGTTTGACTTGAACTGCTCTATTCGCGGTGTTCGTAAAAGTCCTGCACGATCTTCCAGGCCTCATCGGCAGTATCGACGAAGCTGATCAGGTTCACGTCTTCGGGGGCGATCGTCCCGAATTCGGCAAGCGCCTCGAAGTTGATGATGCTCTGCCAGAATTTCGAGCCAAAGAGCAGCAGCGGGATGCGCTCCATGCGGCCGGTCTGGATCAGCGTCAGGCATTCGAAGAATTCGTCCAGCGTGCCGAAGCCGCCGGGGAAAACTGCGACCGCCTTGGCGCGCACCATGAAATGCATCTTGCGGATCGCGAAATAATGGAAGTTGAAGCTGAGCTCGGGCGTCACATAGGCATTCGGCGCCTGCTCGTGCGGCAGCACAATGTTAAGGCCGATCGAAGGGGCTCCCTCATCCGCCGCACCGCGGTTTCCCGCTTCCATGACACCGGGGCCACCGCCGGTGACGACGACATATTCGTGGAAATCGAAACCGGCTGCATAACGCGAGCAGAGGCGGGCGAATTTGCGAGCCTCGTCGTAATAGACCGATGCGGCTTCGAGGTTTGCACGCTGGGTTTCGTTGCGGGCTGCCCAGGCGCTCTGGCCGGGAGCCGGAATGCGGGCGCCGCCGAACATGACGACGGTCGATTTGATACCGCGCTCGGCCATCATCATCTCGACTTTCAGCAGTTCGAGCTGCAGGCGGATCGGGCGCAGCTCCTCGCGGCAGAGGAAATCCTCATCCACATAAGCAAGACGATAGGCCGGCGAGAGCGTCTGCGGCGTCTTCGGAACCGCTTCCGCGCGCTGCCTATCGCTCGAACTGCTCTTCAACGGATCCCAGACGCCGTCCTTGCGCCGTCCGCCGCCGTTTCTTGCCTTTGCCATATCGAAATGCCTTTCAGTATCACCGGTCACAAGTGATCGGATATGTCGCTATAACGCCTTGAATCCAGATATGATCTTGTCCGAAAAATCATTCCATTTTACGGGCGCATGCTGTAGATCGGGTTACAGCCCGCCAACCGCAATTCCGGAGACTCCGCTGTCTCCACGATAAAGATCGAAGTTTAAGGAATTCCCATGAGCGCCATCGACCTCGCATCCCTCGAAAAGACCGTCGAAACTGCCTTCGACAATCGCGACAATGTGAACACGTCGACGAAAGGCGAGGTCCGCGATGCGGTCGAGGCGGCTCTTAACCTGCTCGACGAGGGCAAGGCACGTGTGGCCGAGCGCGGCGCCGACGGCGCCTGGAAGGTCAATCAGTGGCTCAAGAAGGCCGTGCTGCTGTCTTTCCGCCTCAATGACATGGAAGTCGTCAAGGGTGGTCCCGGTCAGGCAACGTGGTGGGACAAGGTGCCGTCGAAGTTCGAAGGCTGGGGCGAGAATCAGTTCCGCGCCGCCGGTTTCCGCGCCGTGCCGAATGCGGTCGTGCGCCGCTCGGCCTATATCGCTCCGAATGCCATCCTGATGCCGTCCTTCGTCAACCTCGGCGCCTATGTCGGCGAGGGCACGATGGTCGACACATGGGCGACTGTCGGCTCCTGCGCACAGATCGGCAAACATGTGCATCTCTCCGGCGGCGTCGGCATCGGCGGCGTTCTGGAGCCGATGCAGGCCGGCCCGACGATCATCGAAGACAATTGCTTCATCGGCGCCCGTTCGGAAGTTGTCGAAGGCTGCATCGTGCGCGAAGGCTCGGTGCTCGGCATGGGCGTCTTCATCGGCAAGTCGACCAAGATCGTCGACCGCGCGACCGGCGAGATCAGCTATGGCGAAGTACCGCCCTATTCGGTCGTCGTTGCAGGTTCGCTGCCGTCGGACAAGACGATGGCAAACGGCCAGCAGGCGCCTAACCTCTATTGCGCCGTGATCGTCAAACGCGTCGACGAGCAGACCCGTTCCAAGACGGGCATCAACGAACTGCTCCGAGATTGATGACAGCCCGAGATTGATTCGGTAAACAATCGGCGTCTTTTAGGCGAGGCGGCCTCACGCCTTGCCACGCCTTTGCCATTCCCACCGGATAATTCGACCGCCATGACCGCCACGAATCCTGTTGCCAATCTTCAAACCCTGATCCGCTGCCCGTCCGTGACGCCGGCAGAAGGCGGCGCGCTCTCCGCGCTGGAAGCAATGCTGTCTCCGCTCGGTTTCAAGGTCGACCGAATGGTCGCGACGGAAGCTGGCACGCCTGATGTCGAAAACCTCTATGCCCGCCTCGGCACCGAGGGGGCGCATCTGATGTTTGCAGGACATACCGATGTGGTGCCTGTCGGTGACGAAGCCGCCTGGAGGCATCCGCCCTTTGCAGCCGAGATTGCCAATGGCGAGCTTTTCGGCCGCGGTGCAGTCGACATGAAGGGAGGCATTGCCTGTTTTGCCGCTGCCGTTGCCCGCCATGTCGAAAAGCATGGTGCCCCGAAGGGCTCGATTTCCTTCCTGATCACAGGTGACGAGGAAGGCCCATCGATCAACGGTACGAGCAAGCTGCTGCAGTGGGCGGCCGAACGCGGGGAGACATGGGATGCCTGCGTCGTCGGCGAGCCGACGAACCCGAACAAGCTCGGCGATATGATTAAGATCGGCCGGCGCGGCTCACTCTCCGGCAAGATCGTCGTGCACGGCGTGCAGGGCCATGCGGCCTATCCGCATCTTGCCGACAATCCGGTACGCGGCATGCTGCAACTGGCCCAAGCGCTGATGGATCCGCCCTTCGACGCCGGCACGGACAATTTCCAGCCGTCCAATCTCGAAGTGACGACCATTGATGTCAGCAATCCGGCGACAAACGTCATTCCGGCCAGGGCTTCGGCGAGCTTCAACATCCGCTTCAACGACACGTGGACGGCGGATACGCTGCGGGCCGAGATCATCCGGCGCCTCGATGCGGCGGCGGCCGAGGGTGCGCTCCGACCCGGCCGCGAACCTGTCAAATACGAGATCATCTGGGCCGATCGCCCGAGCCATGTTTTTCTGACACGCAACAATGCGCTGATCGCCTCGCTGTCGTCGGCGGTCGAAGCCATCACCGGCGCATCGCCGGCGCTGTCGACGACGGGCGGCACCTCTGATGCGCGCTTCATCAAGGATTATTGCCCGGTCGTGGAATTCGGCCTTGTCGGCCAGACCATGCACATGGTCGACGAACGCGTCGCCGTTGCGGATCTGGAGACGCTGACGGCGATCTACGAGACCTTTATCGAACGATGGTTTGCGAATGCCGGGCTTTAGAGAGGTTCAATATTATCTCGCCGGCATCTGGTTGCTGATCAAACTCGACCCGCGCGGTTTCCGCTTCCTCGACATATCGGATCGCGGTGTCAACCGGTCTTTCTGGGCAATCATCTGGTGCCTGCCGCCGACAGGCATCGCCTGGCTATGGTGGCGCAATGCCTTTCTCCGGTCCATGCCCCCGGAGGCCGATGTCGGCTTTCCCTTCTATTTCCGGCTAGGGCTAGTCGAGCTTGCGAACTGGTTCGTGCCGCTTGTCTTTGCCGGCCTGCTGTTGCTTGCCTTCCGCATGGGTGAGCGCTTCGCGCCCGTCGTCGTCAGCGTCAACTGGCTTAACGTGCCGCTTGCCTATGTTAACGGGCTGCTGCTGGCGCTGGTCTTCTTCCTGCCCGGCTTGATCGGCCTCGTGTCGATGCTGCTTCTCATCTTCATGCTGGCGCAGGTCTTCGTGCTGGCACGCATCCTCAGGATGATCTGCCATGGTCATGCCGTGATGGTCGGCGCTCTGACGCTGGTGCTCTTGGTGCCATCGATGGTGCTGTCGGAATATCTGCAGAACTTCCTCGGCATCTATCCGGCTTGATCTGCGTGGATTGACGACTTCGTCATCGCATCCTCGGCGTCTTCAGATAGTCGACGACTTCCGGGGTCTCACCGGACTAGCGGATCATGGCCAGCGTTTTGCGCGACGTGCCGCAGGCCGGATTATGATAGATCGTCACCTTCATCGTTTTCATCCACCGGTTTGCGGCGATCGGTGATCACCTCGGGATAATCCACCTGCATGAAATAGAGCCCGTCCGGCGGCGCCACGGGGCCACAGGCCTTGCGGTCACGCGCCTCAAGTGCTGCCCGCACATCCTCGGGCGTCCATTTGCCCTCGCCCGCCAGCTTCAAAGTTCCCGCAAAGGAGCGGATCTGGTTGTGCAGGAAGCTCTGGGCGGTGGCACGGATCTCGATCAGTTCGCCATTGCGGGTCACATCCAGCCGGTCGAGCGTGCGCACAGGGCTGTTTGCCTGGCAGTGAGCCGAACGGAAAGTCGAGAAGTCGTGCCTACCGACGAGCGTCTGGGCGGCCGCATGCATGACCTCGTGATCCAGCACTTTCGGCACCCACCATGCCTTGCCGGCCTCCAGCGCCAGCGGCGCGCGGCGGCTGATGATGCGGTAGAGATAGTGCCGGCGGAGCGCGGAGAAGCGGGCGTCGAAGAATTCGCTTGCGGTCTCGACATCAAGGATCGCCACTTTGTCACCCGCAAGCTTCAGATGGGCATTCAGTGCATTCTGCAGCTTGAAGGGCGACCATTCCTTCGAAAGATCGGCATGGATGACCTGCCCCATGGCGTGGACGCCGGAATCGGTGCGGCCCGCACCGCGGACGGAAACGGTATCGCCGCTTGCCGAGAAGATCGCCTTTTCAATCGCGCCCTGCACCGAAGGTCCGTTGTCCTGTCGCTGCCATCCGACGTAAGGGCCGCCGTCATATTCGACGATCATGCGGTATCGCGGCATCAGACGAGCCTCGTGCCCGCAGCAAGCGGCGTGCCGTGCAGGAAGTCGGCAGCGGCGAGCGGTTTGCCGCCAGCCTTCTGAAGCTTTGTGAGGCGAACGGCGCCGGTGCCGCAGGCAACGACGAGATCATCAGTCACAAGCGTTCCAGCCGCGCCGTTGCCCACCGCGAGCTCCGAGCCCAGCACCTTGACGCGCTCCGCCTTGCCGTTGCTTTCAAGTTCGAACCAGGCGCCCGGAAAGGGCGCGAGGCCGCGGATATGGTTGTGAACGTCCTTGGCATCGCGGCTGAAATCGATGCGCGTTTCCGCCTTGTCGATCTTGGCGGCATAGAGCACGCCTTCGGCCGGCTGCGGGGTTAGCGGCAGATCGTCCATCTCCAACTTGACCATGGCTTCAGCTATCGCCTTGGCACCTGTCTGCATCAGCCTGTCGTGCAATTCGCCCGCCGTCATGTTCGAGCCGATTTCGACTTCGCGGGTCAGCGCGACATCGCCGGTATCGAGGCCCTTGTCCATCTTCATGACCATCATGCCGGTCTTGGCATCGCCGGCCATGATCGCCCGCTGGATGGGCGCAGCACCGCGCCAGCGCGGCAGCAGCGAGGCATGACCATTATAGCAGCCGTAACGCGTGCCGGTGAGGATAGCCTCGGGCAACAGCAGGCCATAGGCAACGACGACGCCGACATCGGCATCCAAGGCACGGAAGCGCTCACGCTCTTCCGGATCTTTAAAATTGACCGGCGTGAAGACGGGCAGGCCGAGCAGCTCGGCCGCCTGATGCACCGGCGACTTCTGGAGATCGAGCCCGCGCCGTCCGCCCGGCCGCGGAGGCTGGGTATAGACGGCAACGATCTGATGGCCGGCTTCGACGAGCAGACGCAGCGTCGGGACGGAAAAGTCGGGCGTTCCCATGAAAACGATACGAAGAGACATTCTATCTCGCCAATTGAGGATCAACCGTCTTCAAACGGGTTTACGGGCTCACCATCAAGCCCGTTCGAAAGCTTTCGTATGTTGCTGCTGTCGGCCCTCTCAGAGCGCCTTCGACTTTGCAGCCTTGGTGAACTTCTTGATCACCATTTCGCGCTTCAACCGCGAAATATGATCGATGAAGAGCACACCGTTCAAGTGATCGATCTCGTGCTGGAGGCACGTCGCCAAAAGGCCATCAGCCTCGACGCTCTGTTCCTTGCCTTCGCGGTCCAGATACTTGACCGTGACATTCGCAGGGCGTTCCACTTCCGCATAATAGTCGGGAATGGAAAGGCAGCCTTCCTCATAGACGGAACGTTCGTCCGAGGAGCTGACGATCTCCGGATTGATGAAGACGAGCGGCTGCTTTTCCTCGCCTTCTTTCGACAGATCGATGACGAGCATGCGGCGCGGAACACCGATCTGGATCGCGGCAAGGCCGATGCCCGGCGCATCATACATGGTTTCCAACATGTCGTCGGAAAGGCGCTGGAGATCGGCGTCGACCCGCTCGATCGGCTTGGAAACCTGACGGAGAACGGGATCGGGAAGAATGATGAGTGGCTTGATGGTCATGGCGTTCCCATAACCCATCTTTTCAAACTAGGGAATTATCCGCCGGGCAGGGATTGCGGTTTTTTGCAGCGCCTGCCCGGATTTTGCCTGGATTATTCAGGCCGCGCGGCGGCCAGTACCGGCAACCTGTCGACCTTCAACGCGAGCGCGGAAACGCTGCAGCAGTTCGATGAGGTTTTCGACCTCGTCCTTCAGCCTGCGGGTTTCGGCCGACGTACGCTCGACCATGCCGGAATTCTGCTGGGTGATCGTATCCATATTGCGGATCGCGACGCTGACCTCATTGACGCCGGTCGCCTGATCGCGGGCGGCAGCCGCAATATCGGCAACGAACCTGTTGATGATGTCGATACGGCTGATCATGTCGCTCAGCGCCTCACCGGTGCTGCTGACGATGTTGACGCCCTCATTCACCTGTGTCGAGCTTTCGGAGATCAGGTTCTTGATCGCCTTGGCGGCATCGGCCGTGCGCTGGGCAAGCTGACGGACTTCCTGTGCGACGACCGCAAAGCCTTTACCCGCATCACCGGCACGCGCAGCTTCGACGCCGGCATTCAGCGCCAGCAGGTTGGTCTGGAAAGCGATCTCATCGATGACACCGATGATCTTGGCGATTTCAGTGGAGGACTTCTCGATACCCGCCATGGCCGAAACGGCGCTGGTGACGAGTTCGCCGGAATTCTTGGCCTTCTCCTGCGTTTCGCGCACTGCGCCGGACGCTTTTTCGGCATTGGCGGCGGTCTGGCTGACGCTGACGGAGAGCTGCTGCAGCGCAGCCGAGCTTTCCTCGACGCCGGCTGCCTGCTGCGCCGTACGCAAGGCGAGGTCGTCCGTCGCCTTGGACATTACATCGGCACCTTCGAGAATGTGGCTGGACGTCGTGCGGATGGAGGTGAAGGAATCACGGAGCGCGCTGACAGCCCTGTTATAATCCTCTGCCATCTCACGAAAATTACCGGGCAGATCCGAGGGAAGCGTTGCTTCGAGGTCGCCGCGCGACAGGGCTTCGAGGCCACGGCGCAGATGATCCAGTGCCAGTGCCTGATCGGCTTCGGCCCGGGCGCGGTCTTCTTCCAGCGCGTGGCGCTTTTCCTCCAGCGCTTCCAGATAGACGGAGATGGAATAATCCATGTCGAGCATCGCCGCCTTGATCACGGCGGTCAGCTTTTCGGCGAGCGCCTTTCCCTGCTGGCGGGCAAAGAGCGATGGCCACTGCTTTTCCATCAGGCCACGGACGAGCTCCGACATGACAAGCGCATAACCGCCGATATACCAGCGCGGCTCCAGGCCGATGCGGGCATGGGTGCGGCCGACGGCGGTGACACCATTCACGTAACTCTCGTCGAAATTGCCGCTCGAAAGATTGCCCCAATGCTCCTGCTGGCGCTTCTTGGCGTGGCCCATATGGGCCTTGTTGGAGAAGAAGCCTGCTACCGCCGGCGTCTTTGCAAGCTTGCCATAGAACTTGTCGAGCGCGCCGCCGAGCAGTTCCGAGATCGCCGGCCGCAATTCCCGCAGGTTCCTGCGCGCCTCATCGTCAAGCTCAATGAAGTCAAGGCGCTGCCTGAGGGCATTGTCGGTCTGGTGGGAAGTCATGGGGGATCTCTATCTGGCGCGAATGCGGAGGGAAATTGCAGCGCCAGATTTGGCGAATATGGTTTAGCAATCGTTAAGTGCGCGGCCGATTTTTCTTCTGCTACAGCAAATTAGCGTCGTTCGCATTGGTGATACGGCGTGGATTGTTCACGTTTTGATCTGGATATTGCCGCTTATTTTGTTATGGTGCAGCATGACCATGACATCCGACTCACTCACCATTTCCTTGCCGATGCTGAGCCCCGGCGTGCTTGCACTTGCCGGCGGTGCGCTCGCCGTTCTCATCCTCGTGACAATCGTGTTTGCCTTGCGCAATGCCGGCATCCGTCGCGATGAAGCGGAAGAGGCCAGTCTTCGCGCCGCCGAAAGCGAGGCGCGCATGGCGGAGCTTCTGAAAATACAGGCGGAGATGCAGGGACGCATCTCGACCATGACGGAGGTCTTCGGCGCACGCCAGGCCGAGCTCAATCATGCAATCAACCAGCGGCTCGACGGCATGTCGCAGCGTATGAGCTCGACGCTGACCGAGCAGACGAAATCAACGCATGACAACCTGCAGAAGCTGCAGGAGCGCCTGGCGGTGATCGATGTTGCCCAGAACAATATCCAAACGCTCGCCAAGGATGTCGTCGGGCTGCAGGCCATTCTTTCCAACAAGCAGACGCGTGGGGCTTTCGGCCAGTCGCGTATGGAAACGATCGTCGCCGATGGCCTGCCGATGGGCGCTTACGCCTTCCAGCAGACGCTTTCCAACGGCTCGCGACCGGACTGCACGATCAGAATGCCGAATGGGGCACCGCCGCTCGTCATCGACGCCAAATTTCCGCTTGAGGCGTGGAACGCGATCCGCGATGCGGGCGGCGCGGACGCTGGTAAGCTTGCCAGCCAGCAGTTTCGCCGGGACATGGAAGTTCATATCAAGGATATTTCCGAGAAATATCTGATCCAGGGCGAGACGCAGGACACGGCTTTCCTCTTCGTTCCCTCGGAATCGATCTTCGCGGAAATCCATGAGAATTTTGAAGCGATCGTGCAGAAGGCTCACCGTGCGCGCGTCGTTATCGTCTCGCCTTCGCTCTTGATGCTGTCGATCCAGGTCATTCAGGCCGTGCTGAAAGACCAGCGCATGCGGGCGCAGGCGCATGTCATCCAGGGAGAAGTCGCTCTCCTCATGGACGATCTCGGCCGGCTCGACGAGCGCGTACGCAAGCTGCAGGGACATTTTTCCCAGACACAGCGCGACGTGGACCAGATTATTACCTCGGCAGACAAGCTCACCAAGCGTGGCGCGAAGATCGAGGCGCTGGAGTTCGAGGCAAGCGGCGACAGCAAGCCGGCTCGCGAGAGCGAGCCAGCAGCGAAATCCGTCGAAAGCCGAACTGGACTGCTCAAGCTCAGGGTGGTTGACGAGGAGTGATCGCTTCGGCAGTGTCGCGGCCCGAAGCAAGGGACGGACATGCCATGATCACAGTTTTCGGCTCCATCAATATGGACCTTATTGCCACCACCGAGCGCCTGCCGAAGCCCGGCGAAACAGTTGCCGGCAACAGCTTCGCAACGGCTGCCGGCGGCAAAGGCGCCAATCAGGCGCTCGCTGCCCGGCGAGCAGGCCGCTATGTCCATATGGCGGGTGCTGTCGGCAGGGATGCCTTTGCCGAGGGCGCCCTTGAATTGCTCGACAGCGCGGGTACCGACCTTTCACTCGTCAACCGTGTCGAGGGGCCGACCGGCACGGCCCTCATTCTTGTCGGCGGCGACGGCGAGAACATGATCGCCGTCATTCCCGGCGCGAACGGCAAGGTGAGCGACGACAATGCCGAGGCTGCCGTCAACGCTATGAACGAGGGCGATATACTCATGCTGCAGCTCGAAATTCCAGTCGAGGCGGTCGAACGTGCCCTTGCTGCCTCTCGCGCCAAGGGCATTACCAGCATTCTCAATCTTGCTCCGCTTATTCCGGATGCGCCGCGCCTCGGCCGGCTGGCCGACATCGTCATTGCTAATGAAACCGAGTTCGAGCGGCTGGCGGGACAGGAAAACATGACTGCCGGCGACCGTGAGGCGGCGTTGGAGCGGCTGCATGCAGAGACCGGTCAGACGCTGATCGTTACGCTTGGCGGCGATGGCGTCATCGCGATCCGGGATGGCCAGATTTCCCGCGCGCAGGGGCTTGTCATCGAACCTGTAGATACCGTCGGCGCCGGTGATACGTTCTGCGGCTATTTCGCAGCAAGCCTTGATGAGGGGCTGGATTTCGACTCGGCGCTGCGCCGCGCAGCGGTCGCCGGCTCGCTTGCCTGCCTGAAGCCGGGGGCTCAGCCCTCCATTCCGCTGGCAGCCGAAGTCGCAGACAGAATATAGTCCAGTCCAGCCGCGAACTGGTTATGAAACACGGCCCCCAGTTTTGGGGTGGTGTGCAGGATTTGCTGCCGAGACATATAGAATTTCATTCAAATTTAAGAGGTTTCTGGCGATCCTTCGGGCGATCACCGCCTCGCTCATCGTCGAGGCGGTCACCCCCAATGGCAGCTCCATGATAGAGCGTGCCTTACCCGCTGCGCCGGAGAATGGCCCTTCGGTGCGTCCTTGCCCCGAGGAACCTATGTTCATTTTCAGAATGAAATCGCTTGCGGCGAAGCTCATCGTCATTACCGGTGCCGCCATTGCACTGGTGCTTGTCGTTTCGAACCTCTTCCTCATCGACCAGACCCGTAACCGCGTCCAGACCCTGACGCTGGATCAGGCCAACTCGGAAGCCAAATCGATCGCCAATGAGATTGCAGTCAATGTCGGGGAGCTCGCGAGCGCTGCCCGCACCATGTCGGGCGTCGTCGGACGCGGGCATGAAGGCAAGATCCTCGACCGCAAGGGCATCATCAGCATTTTGAAGGCCAATCTCGAACAGAACGCTTTCGCCTTCGGCAGCTGGTTCTGCGAGCAGCTTGGCGCCTTCGACGGCAAGACCACGGAAATCGCCAACAACAACGACGAAGGCACGAACAAAGTCGGCGCCTTCACGCCCTACTGGTCGAAGAACAGGACCGGCGACATCCAGTTCTCGACCTTTGACAACGATTATACCGCCGAATGGTGGAAGCTTGCTGCCAACAGCGGCAAGGGCGCGATCACTGCGCCCTACCTCGCCGAAGGCACTGACGTTCCGACCCTGCTGACGTCCATTGCCTATCCGGTTATGTCCGGAGGCAAGATGATCGGCGTGGAAGGCGTCGATATTTCGCTGAAGTCGCTCACCGACAAGGTGCAGGCGCTGCGCCCCTTCGGCTCTGGTCGCGTGACGCTGATCGCCCAGAACGGCAACTGGATCGTCGCTCCGAGCCCCGACCTGATGTCCAAGCCCTATGGCGACAACCCTGGCTCGGCTGACGTGAAGGCTGCGCTTTCGTCCATGAAGGTCGGCCTCGTCAAGAATCTCAGCTTCGATGGGCTCGATCCGTTCGACCGCGTCGTCTATCCCTTCGCAGTGCCCGGCCTGAATGCCAACTGGGTCGTGCTGGTCGACGTTCCGCACATGGCGATGAATGCGCCTGTTCAGGACCAGACCTTCATGATGATCGTCAACGGCATCATTGTGCTCGGTGCCGTGCTGCTCGCCCTCTACTTCGCCGTCCGCTCGTTTGTTCAGCGCCCGCTCGCAGGCCTGGTTTCCAGCGTCAAGGCACTGAGCGACGGAAAATACGACGAAACGGTCGCCGGCCAGAACCGCGCCGACGAAATCGGCTCGGTCGCCAAGGCTCTTGAAGGCTTCCGCTTCACGCTTGCCGATACGCAGCGTCTTGAAGCCGAGGCCGACAATCAGCGCCTTGCTGCCGAAACCGAACGCGGCCGCTCGGAATCGGAGCGCCAACAATCGGTCAGCCTGCAACGTCACATCGTCTCGATCGTCGGTGCAGGCCTTTCCGAACTGTCGCAAGGCAATCTCGGCCATCGCATTACAGAGGAATTCCCCGGCGAATACGGCAAGCTGAAGCAGGACTTCAATGCCGCTCTGGCAAGCCTGGAGGAGACCATCAATACGATGAGCCTCAGCGTCGTCAATATCGGCTCCGGTACGGGCGAAATCAGCAATAGCGCATCCGACCTTGCCAAGCGTACCGAGCAGCAGGCGGCAAGCCTGGAAGAGACGGCAGCAGCGCTCAACGAGCTGACCGCCCAGGTCAATTCCAGCGCCGAGAACGCCCGTACGGCAGCTGACAACGTCAATCTCGCCTGCGAGGACGCCGAGAAATCAGGTGAAGTGGTGCAGAAGGCGATTGCCTCCATGCACGGTATCGAACAGTCCTCAACGGAAGTTTCGCGCATCATCGGCGTTATCGACGAGATCGCTTTCCAGACAAATCTTCTGGCTCTGAACGCCGGTGTCGAAGCGGCCCGCGCCGGTGAAGCAGGCAAGGGCTTTGCTGTCGTCGCACAGGAAGTCCGGGAACTCGCTCAGCGTTCGGCAAATGCCGCCAAGGAGATCAAGACGCTCATCAACACCTCGGCCGTCCAGGTCAAGGAAGGCGTCGATCTCGTTGGCCGAGCGGGCGAGACGCTGCACAAGATCGCCGAGCAGGTGATGGGCATCAACGGCCTCATCCGTCAGATCTCGGCCTCGGCCAGCGAACAGGCCGTCGGCCTGAAGGAGATCAATCAGGCCGTGAACCAGATGGACCAGGTCACGCAGCAGAACGCCGCGATGGTGGAAGAGACCACTGCAGCCAGCGTAACGCTGAACGACGAGGCTCAGACGCTGAAGACACTGGTCGCCCGCTTCCGCGTCTCCGGCCAGGGAAATACCGCGGCAGCACTGCGCTCCACCGCACAGCAGATGCGCGCACCGGCTGCGCCGGCACCACGCGCGGCCGCTCCGGCACCGCGCCGGGCCGTTGCCCAGTCTCGCGGCTCAGCCGCTGTTGCCCAGGACAATTGGGAAGAGTTCTGATTGCTGATCGCACGACAAGAAAAAGGCGCCTGATCGCTCAGGCGCCTTTTCTGCATTCCGGGTAGATCGCCGGTCGTCAGGCAGCGTTCGACGTCTGCTCTTCATTGAGGAAGGCATAAATCGCCGAAGCGGAATCGGTCGCGCGCAGCTTGGCGACCAGATCGTGGTCGCGCAGGACGCGGGCGATGCGCGAAAGCGCCTTCAGATGATCGGCACCGGCGCCTTCCGGCGCCAGAAGCAGAAACACCAGATCGACCGGCTGGTCGTCCAGCGCTTCGAAATCGACGGGCTGTTCCAGCCGGGCGAAAATACCGACAATGGAGTGGATATTGACGAGCTTGCCGTGGGGAATGGCGATGCCGTTGCCGACACCGGTCGAGCCCAGACGTTCGCGCTGCAGGATCACATCGAAAATTTCCCGCTCGGAAAGCCCCGTAGTCCTGGAGGCTTTTGCTGCCAATTCCTGAAGCAACTGTTTCTTGGAATTTACCCTGAGAGCGGGAATGATCGCATCCTGGTGCAGCAAATCTGCCAATGCCATTTCTTTTTCCTTCTGTCGCCAAGATCAGGCGTCCGGGGGAGCAGCACCTTGCGCTGCTCCCCCGTCCTGATCTCAGCCTTTGATATTGGCCGAATCGATCCAGCCAATATTTCCGTCATGACGACGGTAAACGATGTTGAGCTGTTCCTTGCCGGGACTGCGGAACAGGAGAAGCGGCTCGTCGGTCATGTCGAGCGCCATGACGGCGGTTGCGACGGACATCGTCTTGAGCTGCTTGGTGCTTTCGGCGACGATGGCCGGAGCGAAATCGTCCGGGACCTCGTCTTCATGATCGGGAACCGCATCCATGACGGTATAAGCGACTTCTGCAAAGCCGTTACCGTTCACATGATTTCCAGCGTGGTGATCCTTGAGCTTCCGCTTGTAGCGGCGCAGGCGCTTCTCGATACGCTCGGATGCCGCATCAAAGGCAATCTGCGGATCCATGGCCTCGCCTGCCGCATGCAGCACGACGCCACTATCGAGATGGAGCTTGCAATCGGCGGAAAAACGAGAGTTCGACTTTTCCACGATCACCTGACCGGAATATCCCCCGTCGAAGTATTTCGTGACGGCCAAACCAATTTGGTCCTCGATCTTTTGACGGAAGGAGTCACCAATTTCCATATGTTTACCGGATACACGCACACTCATGGAGTTTCCCTTCTTATGGTCGTTTGCGAGTATCAGTTTACGCCAAGCCTCAACCTCATCCAAGCACTTCGCGCAATCTCAAGCAAGATGAGCTCAAGTCTGCGTGTCCCTGGTGCCTTGAGGATGATGGGGATAATGTACGGATGCCCTTCGCCGCTCCGATTGCGGCGGGCTTCTAGCGACAGCCTCCCGGAAAGTCAATAGCCCGGCACAGAGAGGCCTAGCATACGCGGAAAACGTGCGCTGAATATCCCATGAAATAAGGATATCTGCGCCATCAACGGTTCCAGGCGACAATCATTGGCTCGCCCCGACGTTGCAAGTCAGAAACCGGCGACCTTGGCCAGTGCGCGCTTTTCTCTGCGGCGTTGAACGGAAGAGGCAATGTTCATCGCCTCGCGGTATTTGGCGACCGTGCGACGGGCGAGATCTATGCCACCCTTCTTGAGCATTTCGACGATGTCATCGTCGGAGAGTACCGCATCGGGGCTTTCCTGCATGATCAGCGCGCGGATCTTGTGGCGAACTGCTTCAGCGGAATGGCTGTCACCGCCCTCGACGGCGCTGATCGAGACGGTGAAGAAATATTTGAGCTCGAAGAGGCCGCGCGGCGTGAGCATGTATTTATTCGAGGTGACGCGGCTGACCGTCGATTCATGCATCTTGATGGCCTCGGCCACCGTTTTCAGGTTCAGCGGCCGCAGATGATCGACGCCGTGCAGGAGGAAGGCATCCTGCTGCCGCACGATCTCGCTTGCGACCTTCATGATGGTCTTGGCGCGCTGATCCAGGCTGCGCGTCAGCCAATTGGCGCTCTGCAGGCACTCAGAGAGGAAGGCGTGATCCTCGCCGTTCTTCGCAACGCGCGAAAAATAGGACTGATTGACGAGGACCCGCGGCAGCGTATCCGGATTGAGTTCGACCAGCCAGGCGCCATCCGAGGAGGGGCGGACCACGACGTCAGGCATGATCGCCTCTGAAACGCCAGTCTCGAAACCGCTGCCGGGCTTCGGATTGAGCTGGCGAATTTCGGCGAGCATATCGAGCAGATCTTCCTCATCGACGCCGCAAAGGCGCTTCAGGGTAACAAAGTCACGCCGTGCCAACAGTTCAAGATTTTCGACCAGCGCCTGCATGGCGGGATCGAGACGATCCTTCTGGCGAAGCTGAATCGCCAGACATTCGGCAAGACTACGGGCAAAGACGCCGGGCGGATCGAGCGTCTGCAACGCTGAGAGCACGCGCTCGATGTCTTCTGCATCGGTACCGAGACGCTCGCCGGCTTCCGCCACATCTGCCTGCAGATAGCCGGCATCGTCGAGCTGATCGACCAGATTCTGGGCAATCAGGCGATCGGCCATATCGGGCAATATGAAGGGTATCTGTTGGGCAAGATGGTCGCGCAAGGAGACCTGACCGGCGACGAAATCATCGAGATCGTAATTGTCAGCACCCTCAGTGCTGCCCGGCATGGATTTCCACTGGCTGATGAGTTCGGGTGCGTCGAGTCGCTGCGGCGCGCCGTCATCGGGAAAGACATTGGTGTAATTGGCATCCAGCTCGTCACTCAGCCGGCTTGAGCTGCCATTATCGTACCAGTCGCCGGACAGCGTTTCGCCACGATCCTCATATTCGCCATCACCCGCATCATCCGTTTGCTGGGGGTATGATTCGTCTGCAGCCTCGCCGCGTTCGCCGGTCTCGCCCTCGCCCGACGGAAATTCCAGAAGCGGGTTCTTCTCCACTTCCTGGGCAATGAACTGAGTGAGTTCGACATGCGTCATCTGCAGCAACTGGATGGATTGCATCAGTTGCGGTGTCATCACCAGGGACTGGTTCTGTCGCAGAAAAAGATTGGCAGACAGGGCCATGGCGGACGCGAAACTCCCTCGACTCCTCCTGGAAACCGCGTCTGATCAAGGTTTCAGGCCACGGAATTCCGAGTTGGCCCAAAAATTGCTTTTTTATCCTATTTGGTCAAGCGGAACCTATGTCGCAGCCGCAATTTTCTGTCGTCCAGGACCGGTTCAGAGACTGAAATTGTCGCCCAAGTAGAGCCGGCGCACTTCCGGATTGTTGACGATATCGTTCGCGCGTCCATGGGTCAGCACTTCGCCTGCATGGATAATATAGGCTCGGTCGATCAGCCCCAACGTCTCACGCACATTGTGGTCGGTGATGAGAACGCCGATGCCGCGTGCCGTCAAATGATGCACGAGGTTCTGAATATCGGCAACAGAGATCGGGTCGACGCCGGCAAAAGGCTCGTCGAGCAGCATGAAGGTCGGGTCGGTCGCAAGCGCGCGGGCAATTTCCAGGCGCCGGCGCTCACCACCCGAGAGAGCCACGGCGGCACTCTTGCGGAGCTTCGCGATGTGAAACTCCTCGAGCAGTTCGTCAAGCTTGCGCTCACGCGCCGCCTTGTCCTTTTCATGAACCTCGAGGACGGCGCGGATATTCTCCTCCACCGTCAGTCCGCGGAAGATCGAGGCTTCCTGCGGCAGGTAGCCGACGCCGAGGCGGGAGCGACGATACATGGGCATCGTCGTCACGTCGTTGCCGTCGATTTCGATCGTTCCCTCATCAACAGGCACGAGGCCGGTGATCATGTAAAAACAGGTGGTCTTGCCGGCGCCGTTCGGTCCGAGGAGACCCACAGCCTCACCACGCCGCACGACCAGCGAAACACCATTGACGACACGTCGCGTCGCATAGGTCTTGGTCAGACCGCGTGCGATCAGCGTGCCCTGATAACGGGCCTTGTCGACAGGAGCGGCGGCTTCCGTCGCGGCTCTGCCGGACTTGGTGGATAAGGAGAATAACTTCACGTGAAAGGCCGACTTCTCAGTTCTGCTTTGGCTGCTGACTCGGCTGCGATTTCGGGTCGAGCTGAATCTGGACACGACCACCGCAGCTTTCAAGCTCTGCCTGACCGGTCGCCATGTGAACCGTGAGCTGGCAGCCGGTAAAGACGTTCGGGCCGTCGGTGAGCACGACCTTCTTGCCGGTGAGGATGAAGGTCTGCGAGGTCATGTCGAAATTGCCATCATCGGCGGTCGCAGTCTGCGTTCCCGAGGTCAGGTAGACCTTATCGGTCACCAGGATCTTGTCGATGTCTGCACTGCCCGAGGCAAGCGAATTCGACTGTTCTGCGGCGGTCTGTGCTGGCTGGGCAGCAGGTGCTGCAGCGCCACCCGTTGCGGGCTGCTTCGCCTTGTCCTTGTAATAGACCGTCATTTTGCCGGCCTGCAGCGTCGTCGTGCCCTGGACGACCTTGACGTCGCCGGTGAAGAGCGCCGTATGTTCCTGATCGTGGATTTCCAGCTTGTTGCTTTCAATCTGGATCGGCTGATCGCTCGAAAGCTTCATGCCAGGCATCGTCGTCGACTGGGCGGTCGCTCCCGCGACCGACAGGACGAAGGCAAGCGTGCCGGTGATGAAAGCTACGCCAGTCTTGCAAGTTGAAATGCGACAATCTTTTGTCATTTGACCCGGCTCTTTAGGTGCCCTGTTTATGGATGGTGGATGAATCAACATTCATGCGAACATTCCCCTCGAATGTGATCACGCGCCCCTTATCTGTTATATTGAGGGTCTGCGCAACAATCGAAGCATTGTCCTTGGTAATTCTGACGGGATCGTCCGTCGACATGTTTCCGCCCTTGATATCAAGGTGGGCGGACTGAAAATGCGCAACGAGACCGCTGCTCAAAACGAGCGTGAACGGCGCCGTCATATGCAGGCTATCCGTGGCACGATTGAAATCCGCCGTCGCCGCGGTAACGCGGGCCATCAAGCCATCATTCATCGGCACGGCAGCCTTGATCGTCTCCAGCGTGATGAAGTCGGGATTGCGGATATCCTGCAGCGCGCGTTCGGCGAGCATCGAATAGTTGATGCCATCGGAGTTGCGGCCGGCGATTGCCGGCTTTTCCATCACGACCTTGCCATTCTCGATTTTGGCGCCCTCGATCTTGATGGTTTCCGGCAGGTAAGTGCGGATCACCGAGACCGCAATGAAGATGAGGGAAATGATAATGGCTGCACCCGGCAGCAAGAACTTCAGCCGGCGGACACGCGCGGAATGGAACCGGGCAAGGCCATAGGCACTGTCCTTTGGCCCCGCGTATGCGGGCTTCCCGTTGTTCCTGAGGGTATCGAGCATATGCCTGGTCCGTGTGTGATGATCGTGCCGCTTATATAGCAATGCCGGGCGCCAATCACAGTTCGTTTCGCATTATTACATTGGCTTGCCAATATGGATTTTTTTCTGCAACAAGCAACTAAACTGAAAATAGCAGGTTCCCGGGGCATTTTCTCGCGCCAGCTTGCACCTTATCTCCCCAGCGGCGGGCACCGCCGTTGGATTTCGTCTCTGGAGGTTGGAATGGACAGCTCGATCATCGCAGACCGCCGGCTGCTGCGCCGCAGACTTGGCTTCTGGCGCCTTGCCGCGGTCGTGCTGCTCGTCGCGCTCGGCTTTGCGCTTTATAATTTTGCGTTCGGCGAAGGCAGCACCGCACGGCCCCATATCGCCCACGTGACGATCTCCGGCCTGATCACCGATGATGACGAGCTCCTCGAGCGGTTGGAAAAGATCAAGGAGAATGATCAGGTCAAGGCGGTCGTGATCTCGATCTCCTCGCCCGGCGGCACGACCTTTGGCGGCGAAAAGATCTTCAAGGCGATCCGGGCGATTGCGGAGAAGAAGCCCGTCGTCTCCGACGTCAGGACACTTGCTGCCTCCGCCGGCTATATGATTGCGACGGCCGGCGATACGATTATCGCCGGCGAAAGCTCGATCACCGGCTCGATCGGCGTCATCTTCCAATACCCGCAGGTCCAGCCGCTGCTCGACAAGCTCGGCGTCTCACTGCAGGAGATCAAATCCTCTCCGCTCAAGGCCGAGCCCTCGCCGTTCCACGATACCAGTGAAGAAGCCAAGGCCATGATCCGCAACATGGTTCTCGACAGCTATGACTGGTTCGTCAACCTCGTTGCCGACCGGCGCAAATTGCCGCACGACGAGGTGCTGAAGCTTGCCGACGGAACGATCTATACGGGCCGGCAGGCGCTCAAGGTGAAGCTCATTGACGCCGTCGGTGGACAGCCCGAAATTCGCGCCTATCTGACCTCGCGAAACGTCAGCGACAAGCTGCCGGTCGTCGACTGGGACAAGAAGAGCAACACGCCGTTTCTGCTCGCTGGGGCTGTTTCGCGGTTGATTACGATCCTCGGTTATGGTGATCTTGTCAAAAGTCAGGATCTTAACGGCATCCTGCCCCCAAAGTTGCTCCTTGACGGGCTGCTTTCAGTTTGGCAGGTTGGCCAGGATTGAATAAGAAATCAATAATTTAAGGGGGCGACCGTGATCAAGTCCGAATTGGTGCAGATTGTTGCGGCACGCAATCCGCATCTCTACCACCGCGATGTCGAAAATATCGTCAATGCGGTCCTCGACGAGATCACTGATGCGCTTGCCGCCGGCAACCGCGTCGAACTGCGCGGTTTCGGCGCATTTTCAGTAAAGAACCGCCCTTCCCGCTCCGGCCGCAACCCGCGCACTGGTGATACCGTTTTCGTCGAGGAGAAGTGGGTCCCCTTCTTCAAGACCGGCAAGGAACTGCGCGAGCGCCTGAACCCCGGACAGGCCGACGAAGAGGATTGATCCTCGGTATCAGGCATCAAGCCGCACTTGAACTTCGCCGCTGCCCTTCTATTCTGGCGTCCACGAAGCTTGCCTTCGCTAAACCGGCGCGGAGAACGACATGACCAAGAAGAACATCAACCTTTTGATTTTGCTGCCGCTTGGTGTCATCCTGATCATCTTCTGTGTCGCCAACCGGCAGAGTGTGACGCTTGCATTCAATCCGTTTCGGCCGGAGGATCAGGTTCTTTCCCTGGCAGCGCCGTTCTTCGTTTTCCTGCTTATCGCTTTCATCATCGGCATGCTGGTGGGCTCTGCTGCGACCTGGTTCAACCAGGGCAAGCACCGCAAGCGCGCACGCGTCGAAGCCAAGGAAGCAATCCGCTGGCAGGGCGAAGCAGATCGTCACAAGACACGCGCGGAGGAGATCGCCGGGCAATTGCCCTCGCGATGATTACCGCTATTTCGCAGGTGCCGGGGTGAAACTCAACTCTTCATAATCGCCCTCGGGTGAGGCGCCTCTGCCGGTTACCTGAAAGCCATGCGCCAGATAGAAGGCCTTGGCGTCGCGGTTATTGATGAGACATTTCAGCCGATATTTATGCTCTGGCCAGCCGGGGAGCGATTGCAGCAGCGCGGTTCCCGCGCCTTTGCCCTGGAATTCGGGCAGGATATAGAGCATGTGGATGAAATCATCCGCCGCCCAGACCGAGATGAAGCCGGCTATCTTCCCGTCAGCCCCCTCGCAGACAGAAACGACTTCGCCGTTGGTATGTGCGGCAAAATCCTCCCTATGAAACTTGCCGGGGTCGACCCAAGTGAAGGTCTGGCGTCGGACGGACAGGTAGATATCAGCAAGCTGCATTACGTCTTCGGGGCAGTTGGGTCGGATTTTCCAGGTCATCGATCTTGCGTAAAAGGGATTATCTGACATGCCAAGCCCATGTGCCTAGCCGGCCGTCTTTTCGATGACGGCGGCATTGAAATTTCCCCAGAAGCGACGGGCGAGCCTTTCCAGTGTGGCGCGGATCAGCCGGCCGCCGAGTTCGGCAATTCGGCCACCCGTATCGCCGTCGGCTTCGTAGCGCAACAGCGTATGCAGGCCCTCATTGACCAGCGTGACGTCGGCCTCGCCCTTGGCAAAACCGGCAATGCCACCTCGCCCCTCCGCAGAAATCGTGTAGCTACGCGGCGCGTCGACATTCGAAAGCCTGATATCGCCGTTGAAGGTCACCGAAAACAGGCCGAAGCCGACCTTGACGGTTGCCACGAATTCGGTTGGCGACCGCTTTTCGACGCTCTGGCAGCCCGGAATGCATTGCCTAATGATATCGGGATCATTCATGGCCGCCCATACGACATCCCGCGGCGCGGCGATGCGTTCCTCCCCGATTAAGTCCATCAGCAGTTCCCCATTTCCATGGTCTGACCATATCATAATGGGAAAGCGCTTTGCCAAGGTCGGGCGGAATGCTATTTGCACTGGCTCAATTGAATTTAAGGCGCGGAAGACCACGTTGAAACAAAGAGAACGCCGGCCTGGCGCGAAGGTAGCGACAGGCCCCTCGGGCGGACGCCGCTCCGATGTGAGGCCTGCAAAGCCGGAAAAGACGGTCGCTAAGACGGCACCAGCGCGCGAACAGCGCCCCCCGGCAGCCGTTCCAGCGGCAATCGAACGCCCGCTCACGGCACGCCACGGCGAGCGGCCGGCAGAGCGGGTGCCTGTCATTCTGGAATCTACGGGTGCGGGCGATTTCCATCTGATCGACAGCGGCAACGGCCAGAAGCTTGAACAATACGGCCCTTATCGGATCGTGCGGCCCGAGGGACAGGCGCTCTGGCAGCCATCTCTGCCCGCCCATGTCTGGGAGAAGGTCGATGCTGCCTTCACCGGCGATACGGATGAAGAAGGCACCGGCCGCTGGCGTTTTCCGAAGGAAGCGCTTGGCGAAACCTGGCCGCTCAACCTGCTCGGCGTCGATTTCTTCGGCCGCTTCACCTCTTTCCGGCATGTCGGGGTCTTCCCCGAGCAGATCGTCCACTGGAGCTGGATGAAGCAACAGGTGGAAAGCGCCGGACGGCCTCTGAAGGTGCTGAACCTTTTCGGCTATACGGGCGTTGCCTCACTGGTCGCCGCGGCTGCCGGTGCAGAAGTCACCCATGTCGATGCCTCGAAGAAGGCGATCGGCTGGGCCCGCGATAACCAGGCGCTGGGGCGGATGGAAAAGCTGCCGATCCGCTGGATCTGCGAAGATGCGATGAAATTCATCCTGCGCGAGGAACGGCGCGGCAGTCAGTACGACATCATCCTCACCGACCCGCCGAAATTCGGCCGCGGGCCGAATGGTGAGGTCTGGCACCTTTTCGAGCACCTGCCCCTGATGCTGGATATCTGCCGCGAGATCCTGTCGCCGAAGGCGGTTGGCCTCGTGCTGACGGCCTATTCGATCCGGGCGAGCTTCTATTCCATTCATGAGCTGATGCGCGAGACGATGCGCGGGGCCGGCGGCGTGGTCGAGTCAGGCGAACTCGTCATCCGCGAGGCGGGCCTTGATGGCAAAACGCCGGGCCGGGCGCTCTCCACCTCCCTCTTTTCCCGCTGGGTGCCGAAATGAACGAATTCCATGATCGCGGCCCTCGCAAGGTGGGGCAGGTGAAGGAAGTCACCTCGCTCGCCAACCCCATCATCAAAGATATCAAGGCGCTGACCAACAAGAAGTCGCGCGAAGAGAGCGGCACCTTCATGGCCGAAGGGCTGAAGCTCGTCATCGATGCGATTGAGCTCGGCTGGACGATCCGCACGCTCGTCTACGCCAAAGCCGCCAAGGGCAAACCGCTCGTCGAGCAGATGGCGGCGAAGACAGTTGCTTCCGGTGGGCTCGTGCTCGAAGTCAGCGAAAAGGTGATCTCCTCGATCACTCGGCGTGACAATCCGCAGATGGTGGTCGGCATTTTCGAAACGCGCTGGGCAAAGCTTAGGGATATTCGGCCGAAGGAGGGCGAGACCTGGGTGGCGCTCGACCGCGTGCGCGATCCCGGCAATCTCGGAACGATCATCCGGACCGCCGATGCGGCCGGAGCCTCCGGTGTCATCCTTGTCGGCGAGACGACCGATCCTTTTTCACTGGAAACGGTGCGCGCCACGATGGGCTCGGTCTTTGCCGTTTCGGTCGCCCATGCAACGGCAGAGGAATTCATCGCCTGGAAAAAGCAGGCCGGCGTTTCCGTCGTTGCGACCCATCTCGCGGGCTCGGTCGATTACCGTACGATCGACTACAAGAAGAAGCCGGTCGTGCTCCTGATGGGCAACGAACAATCCGGCCTGCCGGAGCAGCTTGCCAAGGAAGCGGATGCACTTGCCCGCATTCCGCAGCAGGGCCGCGCCGATTCCCTCAATCTCGGTGTTGCCACAGCCGTCATGCTTTTCGAGGCGCGCCGCCATCTCCTCTCACTGTCCGAGGGCAAATGACCGATCTTGCGACCGCACGCCCGGCGCTCTTTTCGCGACCGCTGCCGATCCTGATCTTCATCGTGATCGCCGTCATCCTCGACCAGATCGTCAAGATCGCCGTCGATCATTACCTACCGCTTCAGGAGGCGGTGCCGGTCATTCCGATGCTCGCTCTCTATCGCACCTATAATCTCGGCGTCGCCTTCTCGATGCTGTCAGGCATGGATGGATGGTTCATCGTCGGCATGCGTTTGATCATCGTTGCCTTCGTGCTTTATCTCTGGCATCGCACGGCCAAGGACCGCTGGCTGGCGCATCTTGGCTACGCTCTCATCATTGCGGGAGCGATTGGAAATCTCATCGACCGTTTCGCCTATGGCCATGTGATCGACTACATCCTCTTCCACACAGAAACCTGGTCTTTCGCTGTCTTCAATCTCGCTGACAGTTTCATCACTGTCGGTGCCGGCTGCGTAATTCTCGATGAGATGCTGCAGAAGCCGAAAAAGGCGGATCACTAAATTTTTAGCAGATTCCTGAAAACATTCGGAACGGGCAATATGTTAGCTGAACTGCATGCAAAGTATGGCGCAGTTACAGGAACGATTGTCCGCCGCATTCGGCGGAGCCGCCGTTAGGGCCTGTCGAGGCCGGACGGCGGGTGAATTGATGTCGCCGGCTACCCTTCGCTCCCTGCATCCATTGCTCTTTCATTGGCTCGGCGGAGCAGGTCTCATTTCGGCGATCCTGCTGCTATTGCTTTCTCATTGGGGCGGCCCGCTCATGGCAGGCCTCGGCCTTATCCTGATCGCCGCGATTGCAGGCTATCTTGCCCTTCTTTTCAGAAACGGAAACCGGTCCAGCGGCCGTAGCCCGGAAGCGCCGGACCGCGTCGATGCGACCGGCCTGCTCGGCACGGTCCATGACGTGCTTGGCGATATCGTCGTCACCCGCATGATGGACCGGCGCATCATCGGCGCCAACGAGACATTCCGCCACTTGACCGGGCGCGCCAAACCCGAAGGCCAGACCTGTGAGGAGATCGGCCTTGCCTTCCGTCCCGGCCCGCAGCCGCATCGGTACGATGTGGAGATTTCGACACCGGCCGGACAGCGCATCTTTCTCTGGCACGATGTCGTGACTCGTGATCCGGCAAACGGACGACTGCTTCTGCAGAGCATCGCGCGCGACGTGACTGAAGAGCGGCTTGCGGCCGAAAGCCGCGAGGAGGCGCGGCAGAAGGCGGAATATAACAGCGCCGCCAAATCTCGGCTGCTCGCCACTGTCAGCCACGAAATCCGCACGCCCCTATCCGGCATTCTCGGTATGGCGCATCTGATTTCTGAAACAAAGCTGACGCAGGAACAGCAAAACTATCTGACCAGCATCCGCCAGTCCGGCCATGCACTGACGCAACTGGTCGAGGATCTGCTCGACTTCTCCACCATCGAGGTTGGCCGTTTCCAGCTCCGCCCGCGATCGGAATCGCTGCGCAAGCTCGTCGAAAGCGTCGTGGAAATGCTGGCGCATCGCGCCCATGAAAAGGGTATCGAGATCGGCGCTACGGTCTCCGCCGATGTGACGGAGCTGATGAGCTTCGATCCGGCACGGTTGCGACAGGTGCTTTTCAACGTCATCGGCAATGCAGTGAAATTCACGCAGACCGGCGGCGTCTTCATTCGCGTCTCCAGGGCGGCCGGCGAGCTGTCGATTACCGTCACGGATACCGGACCTGGCATGACGGCGGAGGAACAGGCGCGCATATTCGGGGAATTCGAACAGGGCGGCTCGCTTGTCCAGAAGAGCAACGGCACAGGCCTCGGCCTTGCAATCTCCGCCCGCATCATACGCGAATTCGGCGGCTCGCTGACAGTTGCAAGCGAGAGGGGCAAGGGCAGCCAGTTCACCATCCGCTTTCCTGTCGAGTTTTCGGAAGAGGATACAGCCACCCGAAATACATTGCTGGCGGGAAACAGCATCGTGCTGCTCGCTCCGGCCGGTGCAGCGCGCACGGCAATCGCCGAAACGATCAGGACGCTCGGCGGGCGTTGCCACCTCGTCGCTGGTGGCGAGGCGGCGCGCGAAAGCCTGCTGTCGCTTGCCCGCAGCGGCGACCGGCCGACCGATATCATCGTCGATCACCGCATGTCGGACGAATTCTCGCTGCATATCGCCGATCGCACGGAGATCGCCGCACTCGGCCTGCGCAAGGTGCTGCTCGTCAATCCGGAAGAACGTAACTCCTATTCGCTCGACCTCTTCGATGCGTGGCTGATCCGGCCGCTGCGCGAGCAGTCGCTGATCGACGTGCTGCGCGGACGCATGCGCGGTATGGAAAAGCGCGATGCGCTGAACGACAATCAGCCCGGGCTCGGCCCTTCCATCGCAGAACGGACGGCGATGGGCGGCGGTCTTTCCGTCCTCCTCGGCGAGGACGATCCGATCAACGCCATGCTGGTGCGCGTCATGCTGGAAAAAGGCGGCCATTCCGTCAGGCATGTGGATGATTTCGAAACCCTGCTCGATTTTGCGCTGGGTGACGACAGGCCCGACATCATCATCAGCGATCTCTCCATGCCTGGCGGCAACGGCATCGACATGCTCGGACGCCTGCGCGGACACGAACGACGGCTTGATCTTCAGCCCGTACCGGTCATTGTCCTGACTGCGGACAAGAGCGATGAATCGCGGCGACAGGTCTTGCTCAACGGCGCCAATCGCGTCATGGTAAAACCGGTGGATCCGGTCAGGTTGCTCACCGAAGTGCAGGCGGTTGTTGCTCTTTCAGCCCGACGGGCTGAGGCGCGCTAAAGCTGGGGAAAACGGCACGTTTCTTGCGTGCACAAATTCGGTATGTCACTTTCCTGTCGTACATAAGTGTTTTATGGCGTGTGATAAGCCGGAGACGGGAGAATCGCCATGTCTGTTGACATCCTTAATTGTGACGCTGCTGCCGAGGCCGCTCGGCCGTCGACGGCTGCCGCCCCGAAGGAAGGCGATGTTCTCGGCCGCATCGGCAATCTGGAGACCCGCCTTGCCCGCAGCGCGCGTGAGATCGATGCTGCGCAGGCCGTGCGCTACCGTGTTTTCGTTGAGGAAATGAAGGCCCAGCTGCCTGCGGAAGCGATGCGCCGCGAGCGGGACTTCGATGCTTATGACGCCTTTTGCGACCACCTTCTCGTTCTCGACCGCTCGATCGAGGGCGATGCTGAAGACCAGATTGTCGGCACTTATCGCCTGCTGAGGCAAGATGTCGCCATGGCGAATGGCGGTTTTTACTCGGCTTCGGAATTTGCGATCGACGCGCTCATTGCGCGCCATCCCGACAAGCGCTTCATGGAACTCGGACGCTCCTGTGTGCTGCCGGAATACCGCACCAAGCGCACGGTCGAACTGCTCTGGCAGGGTAATTGGGCCTATGCGCTGAAGCACGGCATGAGCGCCATGTTCGGCTGCGCATCCTTCCCGGGCGTGCATCCTGAAAGCCACGCGCTGGCGCTATCCTTCCTCTATCACAGCGTGCTCGCCAAAGGCGAATGGGCCGTCGGCGCCCTGCCGCATCTCGCGCGCGATATGGACCTGATGCCGGCCGAAGGCGTCAATCCGAAAAAGGCGCTGATGGCGTTACCGCCGCTCATCAAGGGTTACCTGCGCCTTGGCGCGATGGTCGGCTCCAGTGCGGTCGTCGACCAGGCGTTCAATACGACCGACGTGCTGATCGTGCTGCCGATCTCCAGTATCTCCGACCGGTATCTCAATTATTATGGCGCGGACGCTGGGCGCTTCGCGAGCTGACGGCCACCGCTTGACGGCGATGCCTCATCCATTCATTCTCATTCGGCGTTTTCCGTAGGGCGCATCGGCAATGGTGCCGGCTGGGCTATGCCCGCCTACAAGACCAAACCTTGCGCCATGCCAAATTTTGAAAACCTCAGGAAGAAAGCCAAGCAATTCAAGCGCTGGCACCAGGATCGTTATTATCCTGTCGCCGCAGAGATCCGCCATTGGCTTGCCCGCTACCGCCATCTCGATGACCAACAAATCCTCGATCTTGGGTTCAAGCTCGCGGATGCGCAGGAACTGGTGGCTGCACAGGCGGGATTTGAAAGCTGGGCGGCGCTGAAAAAAGGGCTCACGGAGATGAGTGCAACCGATCAACGGAAATCCGCTTCCCAACCGACATTGCTTGACGCACAGCCGCAGCTTTTTGTGGACGATATCCAGGCCGCCTGCGATTTCTATTCACAGAAGCTCGGCTTCACGATCGCCTTTACCTACGGCGAACCGCCGTTTTATGCGCAAGTCGTTCGCGGTGCGGCGAGGCTCAATCTTCGCCACGTCGACATGCCTGCCTTCCATCCCGAACTTCGTCAGCGCGAGAGGGACATCCTGTCCGCGACGATCACGCTTGATGATGTGAAGGCGCTTTTTCTCGAATACACCGCAAACAGCGTCCCGTTTCATCAGCCGCTGAGGCTGGAGCCCTGGGGTGCGAGAACATTCATCGTATGCGATCCGGATGGAAATCTGATCGCTTTTGCAGGCTAAGCCGGTCTGAGAGTGGACCGCATAAGCGGTCCGCTCTCTCTTATTTATCAAGAGCCGGCAGCATAGGCCGCAATCGCAGCCATGTTGACGATATCGCTGTCCTTGGCGCCCATCGAGGTGATCTGCACCGCTTTATCGAGGCCAACGAGGATGGGGCCGATGACCGTCGAGCCGCCGAGTTCCTGCAGCATCTTCGTCGAGATCGATGCCGAGTGGAATGCCGGCATGACGAGAACGTTGGCCGGACCGGAGAGACGGCAAAAGGGATATTGTTCCATCACCTTGCGGTTCAGCGCAACGTCGGCGGCCATCTCGCCATCATATTCGAAATCGACGCGGCGCCTGTCGAGGATCTTTACGGCTTCGCGCACGCGCTCGGAACGCTCGCCCGACGGATGGCCGAAGGTGGAATAGGCGAGCAACGCGACGCGCGGCTGGTAGCCCATGCGGCGCGCGAGACCTGCGGCCTCCTCGGCAATATCGGCAAGCTCCTCGGCCGTCGGCATATCATGAACCGCAGTGTCGGCGACGAAGACCGTGCGGCCGCGGCAAAGTGCAATGGATACGCCGATCACGCGATGGCCAGGTTTATGGTCGATGCAGCGGCGCACATCTTCGAGTGCCGTCGAATAGTTGCGGGTGATGCCCGTCACCATGCCATCGGCATCGCCGAGCGCCACCATGGTGGCAGCGAAATGGTTGCGGTCATTGTGGATCAGGCGCTGCGCGTCGCGGTGCAAGTAGCCCTTCCGCTGCAGGCGGGCATAGAGATAGTCGATATAGGCCTCGACGCGGGTCGAGATACGGGCGTTGACGATCTCGAGGCCGGGACGATTGAGGTCGATACCGGCACGTTCGGCCGTTGCACGGATCAGATCCTCGCGGCCGAGCAGGATCGCGGTACCAAGCTGCTGGTTGGCGTAAGACATGGCGGCACGCATCACCTGCTCTTCTTCAGCCTCAGCGAAGACCACGCGCTTGGGATGGCGGCGCACGCGCTCATAGAGGCTGGCGAGTGTGGAGGCGATCGGATCACGGCGAGCCGACAGCTCGCGTTTGTAGCCAGCCATGTCGGTGATGATCTTGCGGGCGACACCGCTTTCGATCGCCGCTTCGGCAACAGCGGCCGGAATGGCTGAAATCAGGCGCGGATCGAAGGGAACCGGAATGATGTATTGTGCGCCGAAGCGCGGACGATTGCCCTGATAGGCAGCAGCAACATCATCGGGCACGTCTTCACGGGCAAGGCTGGCGAGTGCCTTCACAGCGGCAATCTTCATCGCATCATTGATGGTCGAGGCGCGGACATCGAGGGCGCCGCGGAAGATATAGGGAAAGCCCAGCACGTTGTTGACCTGGTTCGGATAGTCCGAACGGCCGGTCGCCATGATGGCGTCATCACGGATGCGGGCAACTTCTTCCGGCGCGATTTCTGGATCGGGATTGGCCATGGCGAAGATGATCGGCCGGTCGGCCATGGAGCCGATCATTTCTTCGGAGAAGGCGCCCTTTTGCGACAGGCCGAAAACCACATCGGCGCCCTTCATCGCTTCTTCCAGCGTCCGGGTATCGGTCTTTGCCGCATGCGCCGACTTCCACTGGTTCATGCCTTCGGTGCGCCCTTGATAGATGACGCCCTTGGTATCGCAGAGGATGATGTTCTCAGGCGCAAAACCCATCGACTTGATGAGTTCGACGCAGGCGATAGCGGCAGCACCCGCTCCATTGCAGACGAGCTTAGTGGTCTTGAGATCGCGGCCGGTCAGCTCCAGCGCATTGATAAGGCCGGCGGCGGCGATGATTGCTGTGCCGTGCTGATCGTCATGGAATACGGGAATATCCATCAGCTCGCGCAGACGGCTTTCGATGACGAAACAGTCCGGCGCCTTGATGTCTTCCAGATTGATGCCGCCGAAGGACGGACCGAGGAAACGCACGCAATTGATGAATTCGTCGACATTTTCCGTATCGACTTCAAGGTCGATGGAATCGACATCGGCAAAACGCTTGAAGAGGACCGATTTGCCTTCCATGACCGGCTTGGAAGCCAGCGCTCCGAGATTGCCGAGGCCAAGGATGGCCGTTCCGTTGGAGATGACGGCAACCATATTGCCGCGGGTCGTATAGTCGTAGGCAGTGGCCGGATCGGTGGCGATGGCTTTGACCGGCACCGCGACACCGGGAGAATAGGCCAGCGAGAGGTCGCGCTGCGTCGCCATCGGCTTGGTCGGATTGATCTCCAGCTTGCCGGGCCGACCCATCGCGTGAAATTCGAGCGCTTCCTTGTCGGTAACAGAGGTCACCGGCCGTTCTTTCTTCTCCATCTGCGACATGCCTCCTCCAAACGTCTGTGGGTGACGTTTTCCTCTTTCCCAATTGCTGTTGTCATCTATAGCGGCGCGCGGATAGGGTTGGCACCTGTTTTTTTGGGAAAAACTGCACCTCCGTGAACGCACGAATAGACAGCAGAAACGAAGCCTTCTCGGCAGCCGAGCTTGCGACTGAGGAAAGCCGCGCCTCGGCGACGCCGATGATGGAACAGTATATAGAGATCAAGGCGAACAATCCGGATTCGCTGCTCTTCTATCGCATGGGTGATTTTTACGAGCTGTTCTTCGAGGATGCGCTCGAGGCTTCACGCGCGCTCGGCATCACGCTCACCAAGCGCGGCCAGCACATGGGGCAGGACATTGCGATGTGCGGCGTGCCTGTGCATGCGGCCGACGACTACCTGCAGAAGCTGATTTCGCTCGGCTACCGCGTCGCCGTCTGCGAGCAGGTTGAAGATCCGGCAGAAGCCAAGAAACGCGGCTCGAAATCCGTCGTCAAGCGCGATGTCGTCCGTCTTGTCACGCCGGGCACCATTACCGAGGAGAAGCTGCTTTCGCCCTCGGAATCGAACTATCTGATGACGCTGTCGCGCATCCGCGGTTCTTCCGAGCCTGTGCTGGCGCTTTCCTGGATCGATATTTCCACCGGCGTCTTCCGGTTGGCGGAAACGGAAGCATCGCGACTGCTCGCCGATATCCTGCGCATCGATCCGCGCGAGCTCATCGTTCCCGATACGATGTTTTATGACGCCGAACTGAAATCGGTCTTCGATGTACTCGGCCGCACCGCCGTTCCGCAGCCGGCTGTGCTTTTCGACAGCGCGACGGCAGAAACGCGCATAGCACGCTATTTCGAGGTTTCGACGCTCGACGGCTTCGGAAGTTTTTCGCGCGCCGAACTGGCGGCCGCGGCGGCAGCCATCGCCTACGTGGAGAAGACGCAAATTGCCGAACGGCCGCCGCTCGGCAGACCGGAACGGGAGAGCGGCGCCTCGACGCTGTTCATCGATCCGGCCACCCGTGCCAATCTGGAACTTGTGCGCACACTCTCCGGTGATCGCAACGGCACGCTACTGAAGGCGATCGACCGCACGACCACTGGCGGTGGGGGGCGCCTGCTTGCCGAACGGCTGATGTCCCCGCTCACCGATCCCGCCCGCGTCAATGAGCGCCTGGATTCGATCGGCTTCCTCATGCAGGAACCATCGCTCTGCGGCGACCTGCGCGACGCGCTGAAACATGTACCCGACATGCCGCGGGCCCTCTCCCGCCTGGCGCTCGACCGTGGCGGTCCGCGGGATCTCTGGGCTATCAGGCAGGGGCTTGGTGCTGCGGCTCAGATCGCCGATCTGCTGGGAAGCGCGATGCTGCCGGAGGAGCTGGGACAGGCGCGCATGGGGCTGCAGGCTCTACCATCCGAACTCGAAGCTCTGCTTGCCGAAAACCTCGCGGAAGAACTGCCGCTTCTGAAACGCGATGGTGGCTTCCTGCGCGATGGTGCCAATGCCGACCTCGACGATGTCAGGGCGCTGCGCGACCAGTCGCGCCGGGTCATTGCAGGCCTGCAGCTGCAATATGCCGAAGAGACCGGCATCAAGTCGCTGAAGATCAAGCACAACAATATCCTCGGTTATTTCATCGAAGTCACCGCAGGCAATGCCGGGCCGATGACTGATACGGCCGAGGCGAAGGCTCGCTTCATCCACCGGCAGACGATGGCAAATGCCATGCGGTTCACCACGACGGAGCTTGCCGACCTCGAAAGCCGCATCGCCAACGCCGCCGACCGCGCGCTGCAAATCGAGCTTGAAGCTTTCGACCGGATGATGGAGGCGACTGTTACAGAGGCAGAAGCGATCAAGGCTGGTGCGCGAGCCCTTGCCGTCATCGATGTCGCAGCAGGTCTGGCACTGCTTGCGGAGGAACAGGCCTATTGCCGGCCGCTGGTCGATGGCTCGAAGATGTTTGCAATCGAGGGCGGGCGCCATCCCGTCGTCGAACAGGCACTGCGGCGCCAGTCCATTGGTCCTTTCGTCGCCAATAATTGCGATCTGTCGCCTGTCTCCGATGGCAAGGACGGCGCGATCTGGCTGCTGACCGGCCCAAATATGGGCGGTAAATCGACCTTCCTGCGCCAGAACGCGCTGATCGCCATTCTCGCCCAGATGGGTTCCTTCGTGCCGGCAGCGTCAGCGCATATCGGCATCGTCGACCGGCTGTTTTCGCGCGTCGGCGCCTCCGACGATCTGGCGCGCGGGCGTTCCACCTTCATGGTGGAGATGGTCGAGACGGCTGCAATCCTCAACCAGGCAACCGATCGTTCCCTCGTCATTCTCGACGAGATCGGCCGCGGTACCGCGACCTTCGACGGCCTTTCCATCGCCTGGGCCGCTGTCGAGCATCTGCACGAGGCCAATCGCTGCCGCGGGCTTTTCGCCACGCATTTCCATGAGCTGACCGTGCTTTCGGAAAAGCTTGCCCGGCTATCGAACGCGACGATGCGCGTGAAGGAGTGGGACGGCGATGTCATCTTCCTGCACGAGGTCGGTCCGGGTGCGGCCGACCGCTCCTACGGCATTCAGGTGGCGCGGCTTGCCGGCCTGCCGGCCTCTGTCGTGGCTCGGGCACGTGATGTGCTGACCCGGCTTGAAGATGCCGATCGCAAGAACCCGGCAAGCCAGCTGATCGATGACCTGCCACTTTTCCAGGTCGCGGTGCGCCGCGAGGAAACATCGCGCGGGCCTTCCAAGGTCGAAGAAGCCCTGAAGGCGATGAGCCTCGACGACATGACGCCACGCGAGGCGCTCGATGCGCTTTACGACCTTAAAAAGAAGATGAAATAGGAGCAGCGCCCGTGTTCATGGAAAAACTGCTTCAGGAAACCCAGCGCCTCTCCGTCATCGTCTCGATGCTCGAGATCATGAAACAATCTGATGGTAATCTGGAGGCGCGCGGCTGGAACACGCCGATCGGCATGGCGAAGATCACTGGTTCCTGCCTGAAGATCGGCGAGATCAGCGGCGCGATCGTCGATGCCGGCTACCGTGAATGCGACAAGGCGACGCTTAACGGCATTATGAGCGAGACCCGGCAGGTTCTCGATACGCTGCTGACGCAGGCTTCAGCCTGAGGCTTGCGGCAAAGCGTCCGTCACCAGCGGCTTGCCAACACCATTTCGCCAAATTTAAAGGTTCATGGAATATGAAGGCCCGTGTCAATCCGCGGGCAAAGAGGCTATAGCGCATGCAGATCAAACACGAGGCGCGCCATGAGCAAGCGGCCCGGACCGAAGAGGCAGCTCCCCGGCCGATGGCGACGCACGATATCGATTTTTCCGAAATTCTCGATGTGGAATTGCTGCAGGGTCAATGTGACGCCATTGCCGAAGCCAACCGCAATCGTCCCGACGTGCTACGGAACGATCTTCTTGCCGTTCTGAAGAAAGCCAGCGTCGAAGGACGCAGGAAGGCGCGGGAACTGCTCAACGCCCAAGGCGGCGGGCTTGATTGCGCTCATCGCATTTCCTGGCTGCAGGACCAGATCATCACCGCCCTCTATAATTTCGCCACCGCCCATGTCTTCCCGAAGCAGAAGGACAAGTTCGCGGTCACGGCGGTCGGCGGCTACGGGCGCGACACACTGGCTCCGGGTTCCGATATCGACTTGCTCTTCCTCTTCTTGCCGAAGCCGGCGGAAGAGACGCACAAGGCCGTCGAGTTCATGCTCTATATGCTGTGGGACATGGGCTTCAAGGTCGGCCACGCGACCCGCACCATCGATGAATGTATCGCGCTTTCCAAGTCCGACATGACCATCCGCACCGCCATTCTGGAAATGCGTTTTATCTGCGGGCTGCAGTCGTTGGAAACGGAGCTGGAATCCCGCTTCGACAAGGAAATCGTCACCGGCACAGGACCGGAATTTATCGCCGCCAAGCTTGCCGAACGCGACGAACGCCACCGTAAGGCCGGCGATACGCGCTATCTTGTCGAGCCGAACGTCAAGGAGGGTAAGGGCGGCCTTCGCGACTTGCATACCCTCTTCTGGATTTCGAAATATTATTATCATGTCCGCGACCCCGCCGATCTGGTGCCGCTCGGCGTGTTGTCGAAGCAGGAATACCGGCTTCTGGAAAAGGCCGACGACTTTCTCTGGGCCGTGCGCTGCCACATGCATTTCCTAACCGGGAAAGCGGAGGAGCGCCTGTCCTTCGATATCCAGCGCGAGATCGCAGAGGCGCTCGGCTATCATTCCCGCCCCGGCCTATCGGCCGTCGAGCGTTTTATGAAGCACTACTTCCTGGTCGCCAAGGATGTCGGCGACCTGACGCGCATCCTCTGCGCGGCACTCGAAGACCAGCAGGCGAAATCGATTCCGGGACTGACGGGCGTCATCAGCCGCTTTACCCATCGCAATCGCAAGATCCCCGGCAGCGTCGAGTTCGTAGAGGATCGCGGCCGCATCACGCTCGCCAATCCCGATGTGTTCAAGCGCGATCCGGTCAGCATCATTCGCCTGTTCCATGTGGCCGATATCAACGGGCTGGAATTCCATCCCGATGCGCTGAAGCGCGTCACCCGTTCGCTCGGCCTCATCAACAACGACCTCCGCGAAAATGACGAGGCCAACCGGCTTTTCCTGTCGATCCTCACCTCCAGGCGCGATCCCGCACTCATCCTGCGGCGCATGAACGAGGCAGGCGTGCTTGGCCGCTTCATTCCCGAGTTCGGCAAGATCGTCGCGATGATGCAGTTCAACATGTATCATCACTATACAGTCGATGAGCATCTGATCCGCGCCATCGATGTTCTCTCGGAGATCGACAAGGGTAAGGCGGAGGAGCTGCATCCTCTTGCCAACAAGCTGATGCCGCATATCGAGGACCGCGAGGCGCTTTATGTCGCCGTGTTGCTGCACGATATCGCCAAGGGCCGGCAGGAAGACCATTCAATTGCCGGCGCGCGTGTCGCCCGCAAGCTCAGTGCCCGCTTTGGCCTGTCGCAAAAGCAGACCGAGATCGTCGTCTGGTTGATCGAGGAACATCTGACCATGTCGATGGTCGCCCAGACGCGCGACCTGACGGACCGCAAGACGATCACCGATTTCGCCGACCGCGTTCAGTCTCTCGACCGCCTGAAGATGCTGATCATCCTGACGATCTGCGACATCCGCGCCGTCGGGCCGGGTGTCTGGAACGGCTGGAAGGGCCAGTTGTTGCGCACGCTCTATTACGAGACGGAACTGCTGCTTGCCGGCGGCTTCTCGGAAGTATCGCGCAAGGAACGCGCCCAGGCTGCGGCCGAAGCGCTCTACGCCGCGCTTTCCGACTGGAGCCAAAAGGATCGCCGCACCTATACCAAGCTGCACTACCAGCCCTATCTGCTCTCCGTGCCGCTGGAGGATCAGATCCGCCATGCGCATTTCATTCGCCAGGCGGACAAGGCTGGCCAGGCACTGGCGACCTCAGTGCGCACGGACAGCTTCCATGCGATTACCGAAATCACCGTCCTCTCGCCCGATCATCCACGCCTGCTCGCCGTCATTGCCGGCGCTTGTGCGGCGGCTGGCGCCAACATCGTCGATGCGCAGATCTTCACGACCTCCGACGGACGCGCACTCGACACGATCCATGTCAGCCGCGAGTTTCCGAACGATGAGGACGAGCTTCGGCGCGCCGGCACGATCGGCCGCATGATCGAGGACGTGCTTTCCGGCCGCAAACGCCTGCCCGAAGTGATCGCGACCCGCGCGAAGAACCGCAAGAAGAGCAAGGCCTTCATCATTCCGCCGTCGGTGACGATCACCAACAGCCTGTCGAACAAGTTCACCGTCATCGAGGTGGAATGCCTCGACCGGCCGGGCTTGCTGTCGGAAATGACCGCTGTCTTGTCCGATCTGTCGCTCGACATCCAGTCGGCGCGCATCACCACCTTCGGTGAAAAGGTCATCGATACTTTCTACGTCACCGATCTCGTCGGCCAGAAGATCTCCGGTGACAGCAAGCGCGCCAATATCACTGCCCGTATGAAAGCGGTCATGGCCGAGGAGCAGGACGAACTGCGCGAACGCATGCCGTCAGGCATCATCGCCCCTGCCGCGACTGCCGCCGAAAAGAAAGCCGGTTCCCCCGTATGAGCCTCGTCAAGAAATTCGCCACGGTCGGCGGCGCCACGCTCGGAAGCCGCATCTTTGGTTTTGCCCGCGAAACGCTGATGGCAGCTGCTCTCGGCACCGGGCCGATGGCTGACGTCTTCTATGCCGCCTTCCGTTTCCCGAATCTCTTCCGCAGGCTCTTTGCCGAGGGCGCTTTCAACGCCGCCTTCGTGCCGCTTTTCGCAAAGGAGATCGAGGCGAACGGCACTGACGGCGCCAAGCGCTTTTCGGAAGAAGTCTTCGGTGTTCTGTTCTCTGTACTGCTGCTCATCACCATCGTCATGGAGCTTTCCATGCCACTGCTGGTGCGCTTCGTCATCGCGCCGGGCTTTGCTGATGATCCCGAGAAATTCGGCATCACCATCCGCATGGCGGCAGTGATGTTCCCCTATCTCATGTGCATGTCGCTGACGGCGATGATGAGCGGCATGCTGAATTCGCTGCATCACTTCTTCGCCGCAGCCGTCGCGCCCGTTTTTCTCAACGTGGTGATGATCGCCGCGCTGTTCTACGCGCTCTATACCGGCGCCGAACCGTTGGCGACGGCCTGGTATCTTTCCTGGGGCGTGCTGGCGGCCGGCGTCCTGCAGCTCGCCGTCGTCTATCTCGGTGTGCTGCATGCCGGCATGAGCATCGGCTTCCGCTTTCCGAAGATGACGCCCAACGTCAAGCGGCTGCTGATCCTTGCCATTCCAGCGGCCGTCACAGGCGGTATTACGCAGATCAATCAGCTCATCGGCCAGGCAATCGCCTCTTCGCGCGAAGGCGCCATCGCCGCCCTGCAATATGCCGACCGAATCTACCAGCTTCCCCTCGGCGTCGTCGGCGTCGCCGTCGGTGTGGTGCTGCTGCCCGAACTCGCCCGCGCACTCAAGGGCGGGGCGCTGCGCGAGGCGGCCTTCCTGCAGAACCGCTCGATCGAATTCGTGATGTTCCTGACGATCCCGGCCGGCTTTGCGCTGTGGATCCTGTCGGACGAAATCATCCGCGTGCTCTACGAGCGCGGCGCCTTCCACGAGCAGAACACCCTCATCGTCGGCTCGATCCTGGCGATCTACGGGATCGGTCTGCCGGCCTTCGTGCTGATTAAGGCGCTGCAACCGGGCTTTTATGCCCGCGAGGACACCAAGACGCCCATGCGTTTCTCGGCGGTTGCCGTCGCGGTCAACTGTGCTACGGCGCTGACACTCTTTCCCTATATGGGCGCACCGGGCATTGCGGTAGCGGAAGCGACAGCAGGCTGGATCAGCACCGTGCTGCTCTTCACCACACTTCTACGCCGCGGCCATCTGACATGGGAATGGGCGCTTGCCAAACGCGCCGTCCTGCTGATCGTCGCGTCCGCCGTCATGGCCGCCGTCATCTTCTACCTCAAGCAGCACTGGGCGCCCTGGCTTGCCTCGGGCGCACCGCTTCTGACCAAGGTCGGCACGCTTGGTCTGCTGATTGCGATTTCGATGGTCGTCTATTTCGCGACCGCCTTTTTGATCGGCGGGGCGGACCTCGGCATGATCCGCCGCAACCTGAACCGCAAGCCGGCGCCGGTGAAAGATGCCTAACGCCCTTTTCGCGCAATTCCGGGTGCGAAACCGCTGCGCACTTTTGCTGGAACTGCTTTAGCAATCCACCCATCGTCGCTGCGGCCCGACATCGACGTGGACGATGCCATTGCAATAGGTGCCTATCCCTCCGATGCCGGGTGCGGTTTTCGCAGCGGCGACGATCGTGCGCTCCGACACGCCGGGAATCCGGATGTCAGCCGCCAGGCATTTCCCGTGCATGGAGCCGTGGCGGCGGGGATGTGGCCGGAAGCCTGAGGTTATCATCGGCCGGCGTCCGGTCTTTGCCGCGATATGCGACAAGACCGCCCGCAATCGCTCCGGGAAACAGCCTGCGCGAACGCTGACAGTTTGCATCGTGTAAGCAATACGCGTCTCGTGTTTGGGAAGTTGGGTCGTCTGCCGTCGATTATCTTGACCGACGGCTGTCGTTGCTGATTGTAGGGCGAAAAGGCCTGCCATGGCGAGCAAACTAGCGTTCTGCATGGTCCCTCCGATCGGTTATCCCGACGGCCCCTTGGGCCGCCAGCCCGGCGAGAGGATTTTCAGTTCAAAGAAAGCTTTTCTGTGAAATTTTATACTCAATTCTAGCTAAACATACTGATCAATTTGGCGTAAAACTGGGCATTTTTCTGCAAACGAATGGAATAAACTTCCGAATCTGGAGATCTCATGATCCAATCTCTGTTTCTCGTCACCCTCGTCGTCGACGATTACGACCGTGCCAAAGCCTTCTATTGTGAGGCTCTCGGCTTCGAATGCCTTCAGGATGAAGTACAGCCGGAAGGCAAGCGCTGGGTCGTCGTCAAGCCAAAGGGCGGGGATGGCGCCGCCTTTCTGCTGGCGCAGGCGGCAAATGAAGCACAGCAAGCCGCCGTCGGAAATCAAACCGGCGGGCGTGTCGGCTTCTTCCTCAAGACCGACGATTTTGTGCGCGATCACGCAGCGATGCTTGATGCCGGCGTGCGCTTTCTGGAGGAGCCGCGACATGAGGTTTACGGTACCGTGGCCGTTTTTTCGGATCCTTACGGCAACACCTTCGATCTCATTCAACAGGCCGCGCCCGCGGCCTCTTGATTGCGGCCGGGAGCCCGTGCATAAGCGCCCGCGTTAGCAACATGGGCCTTTGGCCCTGGGGCCCTCCACCAGCCTAATCGAGGACAGCATCATGGGTGAATTCAAGAAGCTCGTATTCTCCGGCGTTCAGCCGACGGGCAACCTGCATCTCGGCAATTATCTCGGCGCAATCCGCCGCTTCGTGCAGCTTCAGGACGGCAACGACTGCATCTATTGCGTCGTCGACCTGCATGCACTGACAGCGCAGCTCGTCCACGATGACATGCTGTCGCAGACGCGCTCGATCGCAGCCGCCTTCATCGCTTCCGGCATCGACGCTGAAAAGCATATCGTCTTCAATCAGTCCGCCGTACCGCAGCACGCCGAACTCGCCTGGATCTTCAATTGTGTCGCCCGCCTCGGCTGGATGAACCGCATGACGCAGTTCAAGGACAAGGCCGGCAAGGACCGCGAGCAGGCCTCGCTCGGTCTCTACGCCTATCCGAGCCTGATGGCCGCCGACATTCTCGTCTACCGCGCCACGCATGTGCCCGTCGGCGAAGATCAGAAGCAGCACCTCGAGCTGACGCGTGACATCGCGATGAAGTTCAATCTCGATTACGCCTCGCACATCCGTAAGACGAATTACGGGATCGACATCACCGTCGGCGATGAGCCGGTGCATGCTTATTTCCCGATGGTCGAACCGCTGATCGGCGGGCCGGCGCCGCGCGTCATGTCGCTGCGTGATGGTACGAAGAAGATGTCGAAGTCCGATCCGTCGGACCTTTCGCGCATCAACCTGATGGACGACGAGGATGCGATCTCCAGGAAGATCCGCAAGGCCAAGACCGACCCGGATGGCTTGCCGAGCGAAATCGCCGGTCTCGAAAACCGGCCGGAGGCTGAAAACCTCGTTTCGATCTATGCCGCACTCGCCGACAAGACGAGGGAACAGGTCCTCGCCGAATTTGGCGGCCAGCAGTTCTCTGTCTTCAAGCCGGCGCTGATCGATCTCGCTGTCCAGGTGCTGTCGCCGATAACGGGCGAAATGCGCCGCCTGATGAGCGATACGAGCCATATCGATGCGATTCTCCGCAACGGCAATGAACGCGCGCGAGCACGCGCCGACGTGACGATGCGCGAACTTCGCGAGATCATCGGCTTCCTCTACTAATCAGATCGACATGCAGAGCTCCCGTGCAAAACGGGGGCTTGCAAATTTCTGGTCTCAGGTGTCAGAGTTCGCATCATGGTATCAAAGCGACTCTCACGGCTCGAAGGTCATCGCCGCAAATTCATGGCGGTGATAGACGGGACACCCGAATGCCAACGCGCCGTCCATTATGCGGGACGGCGTGCCAAGAATTCCAATGGCGGCCTCGTCCTTCTCTACGTGATCCCGGAAGGCGATTTCCAGCAATGGCTTGGCGTCGAGGAGATCATGCGGGCGGAAGCCCGCGAGGAGGCGGAAGCCACTGTCGCCAAGATCGCACAAATCGTGCGCGAGACGATCGGCATCGAACCAGAGATCGTCATCCGCGAGGGCAATTCGGCCGAGCAGATCAATGCGGTGATCGAGGAAGACCGGGACGTCGCCATCCTCGTGCTGGCCGCAGGTTCCGCCAAGGAGGGGCCGGGGCCGCTGGTTTCGTCCGTCGCAGGACGTGGAGCTGCCTTTCCCATTCCCGTCACCGTGCTTCCCGACACGCTGACGAATGAAGAAATCGATGCCCTCTGTTAAGCCATTTCTTGAGTATCAGTCTCTTGAATCGGTCGGACAATAGGCTTATTTTCTTTTGAAGAATTCTAAAGACGGCAGAGGCAACGCCCGCCGCATGGAGAGCGAGATGTTCATTCAGACCGAAGCCACGCCGAACCCGGCAACGCAGAAATTCCTTCCCGGCAAGGTCGTCATGGAAAACGGTACAGCCGAATTCCGCAATACCGACGAAGCCCAGGCTTCGCCGCTCGCCGCCCGCCTCTTCGAGATTCCGGGCGTGACCGGCGTCTATTTCGGCTACGATTTCATCTCCGTCTCCAAGGACGATGCCGAATGGCAGCATCTGAAGCCGGCTATTCTCGGCTCGATCATGGAGCATTTCATGTCCGGCAAGCCGGTCATGGGCGATGCCTCCATCCTCTCGGAAGACATCGATGCCGGCGATGAATTCTTCGATGAAGGCGACGAATCGATCGTACTGACCATCAAGGAACTGCTGGAGACCCGTGTGCGTCCGGCTGTTGCCCAGGATGGCGGCGACATCACCTTCCGTGGCTTCAAGGACGGCAAGGTCTATCTGAATATGAAGGGTTCCTGCTCTGGCTGCCCGTCTTCGACGGCAACGCTGAAGCACGGCGTCCAGAACCTGCTGCGCCATTTCGTTCCGGAAGTGCAGGAAGTGATTGCCGCTTAAAAATCTCTGATACGGACGGCCGTTCATCTAGGGTTCGGCCAGACGGATTTATAGATAGGCGACAATAGTTTATTCGGAAATTGATGGCATGATCGTTCTGGCGCTCGACACGGCAGGTGTGGATTGCGCTGCCGCTATCTATGACAGCGGCAGGAATGCGGTGCTGGGGGAGGCATCGGACATGATCGGCAAGGGGCATGCTGAACATTTGATGGGCATCGTCGACCGCGCGCTAGATCAGGCGGGCGTTGCACTTTCGGATGTCGGCCGCCTAGCGGTGACCATCGGCCCTGGCTCCTTTACCGGTATCCGCGTCGGCGTAGCCGCAGCCCGCGGCTTCGCGCTTTCCCTCGATGTTCCCGCCGTCGGTATCACCACGCTGGAAGTGATGGCCGCCGCCCAGCGCGAAAAGACGCCTGGCCGCGCAGTGCTCGCGGCGATGGATGCCAAGCGGGACGAAATCTATTTCCAGCCCTTCGCAGCAGACGGTTCGCCGCTCGATGAAGCGCGCGCGGTCAGCGTTGCGGATGCCCAGGCCTTTGCCGCCGGTTTCGACGGCGAGATCACCGGTTCGGCGACCCCGATCCTGAAGCTGGATGCAACGGGCGAATACGCCAACTCCTTCCCGATCTCCATCGTGGCGCGTCTCGGTGCTGCCGCGAACCCGAATGCCGGAAAGCCGAAGCCCCTTTATCTGCGCGGACCCGATGCCAAACCGCAGGCCGGGTTTGCGATTGCAAGAGTATGACGATGCTGGAAGCCTATCTGTCGCTGAAACCGGAATTCGAAATCGTCGCCATGGAACCGGAGGATTGCCTCGACGTTTCCGTCTTGCATGGCGAGCGCTTTGCCCGCCCCTGGGGTGACGGCGAATTCCACAGCCTGCTATCGCAGAACACCGTCTTCGGCTTTGTCGCCCGCCAGACCAATGCCATCCTCAAAAAGACGCTGCCGGGCTTCATCCTGGCGCGCCAGGTGGCGGGCGAGGCGGAAATCCTGACGATCGCCGTGCAGGCGAAGGTCGCGCATTCCGGTCTCGGCTGGCGGCTGATGCAGGCCGCCATGCGCGAAGCACGCCTTCGTGGCGGCGAGAGCATGTTCCTGGAAGTCGATAACGGCAATACCGCCGCCCTCGGCCTTTACCGCAAGCTTGGCTTCGAGGTGGCTGGCGAACGCAAAGGCTATTATAAGGATGCCAATGGGGCTACCTCCACGGCGCTTGTCATGAAGCGCGTTCTTCGGTAGTTCCCTTCTCGGCAGGAATAACGAGAAGGCAGCCATGACTGAGGTAGCCAAAACCCTTGAGGAGCTTTGCGCTGAACGCGGCATGCGCATGACCGAGCAGCGCCGGGTGATCGCGCGCATTCTCGAGGACTCCGAAGATCACCCGGATGTCGAGGAACTCTATCGCCGCTCCGTCAAGGTCGACGCCAAGATTTCGATTTCGACGGTTTATCGTACGGTGAAGCTGTTCGAGGATGCCGGTATCATCGCCCGCCACGATTTCCGTGACGGCCGCTCCCGCTACGAGACGGTGCCGGAAGAGCATCACGACCATCTGATCGATCTGAAGACAGGTGTCGTCATCGAGTTCCGTTCGCCGGAGATCGAGGCGCTGCAGGAGCGGATCGCCCGCGAGCACGGCTTCAAGCTGGTGGATCACCGCCTGGAACTCTATGGCATCCCGCTGAAGAAAGACGAAATCTGATATCATGGCAGTCCGGGAGCGCCGTATTTGATCGTCTGGCTGCGCATCGCCTTCGCCATTACCGCCATCATTGTCGTCAGCATCCTGCTCATGCCGCTACAGGTGCTGGCGCTGCGTTTCGACTGGAAACTCAGGCGCACCCTGCCCCGGCGCTGGCATCGTATTATCTGCTATTGTCTCGGCATCCGCATTCGGGTTCGTGGTACGCTTGAAAGCCGCCGGCCGCTGATGCTTTGTTCCAACCATTCCTCGTGGATGGATATCATGGTCATGTCGGCGGTGGCCGACGTCGCCTTCATTGCCAAGATCGAAGTGCGCGACTGGCCGATCTTCGGCACGCTTGCCAAGCTGCAGAAAAGTGTCTTCGTGGTACGTGAGGAAAAACGCCGCACCGGCGACCAGGCGAGCGAGATCGCAGGCCGCATGGCAGACGGTGAAATCGTCGTGCTGTTTCCCGAGGGGACGACGTCCGATGGTAACCGCCTGCTGGAGGTCAAATCGTCGCTCTTCGGTGCAGCCGCCATGGCTGTGCCCCATTCCCCGACTGGCGCGGTGATGGTCCAGCCGGTGGCGATTGCCTATACTCACGTGCATGGTATCGCCATGGGCCGCTACCATCGTCCGCTTGCGGCCTGGCCCGGCGACATTGAGCTCTTGCCTCATCTGAAGGACATCCTGAAATGCGGCGCGATCGATGCCGAAATCTCCTTTGGCGAGGCCATCGAATATGGCGAGAAGACCAATCGCAAGGCGGTCAGCACCACGATCTCCGCTCGCATCCGCAACTTGCTGAACAGCAGCCTGCGCGGCCGTAGTATCGGCTGAGCCGAGAGTCCCTTTTCTCGCGCGGTAAAAACCACTAAATAGCCGCCATGACCCAGGACAACGCCCTTCTTCAGGCCCCGGAGGCTTCTCTCCGCGATGGCTCCAACAGCCGCAAGGTTTTCATCAAGACCTATGGCTGCCAGATGAACGTCTACGACTCGACGCGCATGAGCGATGCTCTTGCCCGCGACGGCTATGAGCCGACCGAGGACATGGAAGAGGCCGATCTCGTCCTGCTCAACACCTGCCACATCCGCGAGAAGGCGGCCGAGAAGGTCTATTCCGCGCTCGGGCGCCTGCGCGAGATGAAGAAGCGCAAGGCGGCCGACGGCCGCGAGATGATGATCGGTGTTGCCGGCTGCGTAGCGCAGGCGGAAGGCGAGGAAATCCTGCGCCGTGCGCCGGCCGTCGATGTCGTCATCGGCCCGCAGACCTATCACCGCCTGCCGGAAGCGCTGCGTCGTGCGAAGGAAGGCCACCGCGTCGTCGATACGGAATATGCGATCGAAGACAAGTTCGAACACCTGCCGATCGCCGAGGCACCCAAGATCCGTGCCCGTGGCGTGACCTCCTTCCTGACGGTTCAGGAAGGCTGCGACAAGTTCTGCACCTTCTGCGTCGTGCCCTATACGCGCGGCTCCGAGGTGTCGCGGCCGGTCTCGCAGATCGTCGAGGAGGCGATGAAACTTGTTGATGGCGGCGTGCGCGAAATCACCCTGCTCGGCCAGAACGTCAATGCCTGGCATGGTGTCGGACCGAAGGGTGAAGAGTGGAGCCTTGGCGACCTGCTCTACCGGCTTGCCGAAATCCCCGGCCTTGCACGGCTTCGCTACACCACCAGCCATCCGCGCGACATGGACGACCGGCTGATCGAGGCCCATCGCGACCTTCGCACGCTGATGCCTTATCTGCACCTTCCGGTCCAGGCCGGTTCGGACCGCATTCTAAAGGCCATGAACCGCCGCCACACGGCAGCCGAATATCTTTCCCTCATCGATCGCATCCGCAAAGCCCGCCCCGATATCGCGCTCTCCGGCGACTTCATTACCGGCTTTCCGGGGGAGACAGACCGGGAGTTTGAGGATACACTAAAACTCGTTGAGGAGGTTCGTTATGCACAGGCCTTCTCGTTCAAATACTCGACGCGGCCCGGTACGCCCGGAGCGGAATTGAAGGACCAGGTGCCGGAAAATATCAAGGCAGAACGGCTGGAACGCCTGCAGGCGCTGCTTCTCAAGCAGACGCAGGAATTCAACGAGTCCTGCATCGGCAAGGAAATCGATCTTCTCCTGGAAAAGCCCGGCCGTATGCCCGGTCAACTTATTGGCCGCTCACCGTGGCTGCAGTCCGTGAATGTTGATGCAAAAGCATCGCAAATCGGTGACATTATTAAAGTGCGAATCACAGGAACCGGAACCAACAGCCTGTTTGCCGAACGCGCAGAGGCTGAGGTCTAACCCAAGGAGCTCGACCGCTTGAACGGACAGGAATTGGTTTCCACTTCACCGCGCCACCCACGCATTGCGAGCGACGCCAATCACTTCGTCCTGACGTTCGAGAACAACCGGTTCGCCAGCGAACTTTTCGGACAGTTCGATCAGAATCTCAAGCTGCTGGAACAGCGGCTCCATATCGACGCACGGGCGCGCGGAAACTCCGTTGTCATCACCGGCGATGTGCTGGCCACCAATCAGGCGCGGCGCACACTCGATTACCTCTATGAAAAACTCCAGAAAGGCGGCAGTGTGGAGCGTTCAGATGTGGAAGGCGCAATTCGCATGGCGGTTGCCGCCGACGACCAGCTCACGCTGCCGACGATGGAGAAAAAAGCCAAATTGACGATGGCGCAGATTTCGACGCGCAAGAAGACGATCATCGCGCGCACGCCGACACAGGATGCCTATATGCGGGCGCTCGAGCGTTCGGAGATGGTGTTCGGCGTTGGTCCGGCCGGTACCGGCAAGACCTATCTCGCCGTCGCTCATGCCGCCCAGCTTCTTGAGCGCGGCGCGGTCGAAAAGATCATCCTCTCGCGCCCGGCCGTCGAAGCCGGCGAACGCCTGGGCTTCCTGCCGGGCGACATGAAAGAAAAGGTCGATCCTTATCTCCGCCCGCTGTATGACGCGCTCTACGACATGATCCCCGGTGACAAGGTCGAGCGGGCGATCACTGCCGGCGTCATCGAAATCGCGCCGCTCGCCTTCATGCGCGGCCGTACACTTGCCAATGCCGCCATCATCCTAGACGAGGCGCAGAATACCACCTCGATGCAGATGAAGATGTTCCTGACTCGTCTCGGCGAAAATTCGCGCATGATCATCACCGGCGACCCGAGCCAGATCGACCTGCCGCGTGGCGTCAAATCCGGCCTTGTAGAGGCGCTGCACCTCTTGAACGACGTCGAGGGCATCTCGATCGTGCGCTTCAAGGATGTCGACGTCGTTCGCCATCCGCTCGTCGGCCGCATCGTCAAGGCCTATGACGCGACCTATACCGCAGCAAACGAAGAGGCCAGCCGGCAGGACTGATGGCCGAGCTCGACATACAGATCAGCATCGAGGACACGGGCTGGCCCGCCGAAGATGTATTGCATGCTCTTGGCGAACGTGTGTTGGGTGCGGCGGTTGCCTACCTGCGGGAAGAGGAAAAGCAACCCTTCCCGAAGATGCCGCCGGAAGTTTCGCTTGTCTTCACCGACGATGCCTCGATCCAGGATATCAATGCGGAATGGCGCGGCAAGGACAAGCCGACCAATGTGCTGTCGTTTCCGGCCTTTCCGGTCAAACCCGGCAACATGCCCGGTCCGATGCTCGGCGATATCATCATTGCCCGGGAGACGGTGGAGCGGGAGGCGCAAGAGCTCGAAAAGAGCTTTGGCGATCATCTGACCCATCTTATGGTGCATGGTTTCTTGCATCTGCTCGGCTACGACCATATGAATAATGACGAAGCCGAAATTATGGAGGGGCTGGAGACTCGCATTTTGGCAGTACTCGGCCTATCTGACCCCTACGAGGGTCAAGACCTTAAAATGGAACCATGAGCGACTTTACAACGAAGCCGGCGTCAGACGCCAGGGACTCCGACCAATCCTCCTCTTCCGATGAGGGTGGCAGTAGTCGACACCGACCGCAATCCTTCTGGTCACGCGCTGCGCGCATCTTAAGACCGCAACAAGGTTCACGCCTGCGCGAAGACATCGCCGACGCGCTGATGACCGACCCGGCTGCAGCCGACGCCTTTTCGCCCGACGAGCGGGCAATGCTCCACAATATCCTGCGCTTCCGCGAGGTGCGCGTTGCCGACGTGATGGTGCCGCGCGCCGATATCGAGGCAGTCGACCAGAATATCACGATCGGCGAACTGATGATCCTCTTCGAGGAAAGCGGCCGTTCGCGCATGCCGGTCTATGCCGAAACGCTCGACGACCCGCGCGGAATGGTGCATATCCGCGATCTTCTTTCCTATGTCGCCAAGCAGGCGCGCAATAAGCGCCGCAGCGGCACGAAGCCTGCGGCGGGCGCGCCCGCCATCGAGGTCTCTCCGGAAAATATCCAGAAGGCGCCGCGTTCGGCCAAGCCGAACTTCGATCTCGGACGCGTCGACCTGCAGAAGACGCTCGCCGAAACAGGCATTATCAGACAGATCCTTTTCGTCCCGCCTTCCATGCTGGCATCCGATCTTCTGCGTCGCATGCAGGTGAACCGCACACAGATGGCGCTGGTCATCGACGAATATGGCGGCACTGACGGCCTCGCCTCGCATGAAGACATCGTGGAGATGGTGATCGGTGATATCGACGACGAACATGACGATGAGGAAGTCATGTTCAAACGCGTTTCGGAAGACGTCTTCGTTGCCGACGCCCGCGTCGAGCTCGAGGAGATTGCCGAAGCCATCGGTCCGGATTTCGACATCAGTGAGCAGATCGATGAGGTCGATACGCTGGGCGGCCTGATCTTCTCGGCACTGGGGCGCATCCCCGTGCGCGGAGAAGTCGTCCAGGCCCTGCCGGATTTCGAATTCCACATCCTCGATGCCGATCCGCGCCGCATCAAGCGGGTGCGTATCACCCGCAAGCGCCAGGCAATCCGCCGCCGCGCCAAGACGGATGGCGACGGGCCACCCATCGGCGACGGAAACGATGATCGGTCGGCCGAATCGACCGCAAACTGACCGGGACGCCGTATCAGGCTTTCCGCAAATCGATTTCGATTTTCGGGCCGATGCTGCAAGACGACAAGCGCGCGCTTTTTTGAAAGACTGCGATTGGATTGATTCGCGGCTTTGATGGGAGTGCGCATGGAGCGGCTTGCGGACAGGATTATCCTCGTCTGGGGGGTCAAACGGTCATTGCTTGCAATTGCGGCAGGCGCCTTTGGCGTCCTGGCGCTGCCTCCCGTCGGCTTCTTCGCGGCGATGTTCGTTTCCTTCACGCTGCTCGTCTGGCTGATCGACGGGGCGGCCGCTTCGCCTGAAAGCAGCCTTGCCGGCAGGCTCTGGCCGGCATTTGCCACGGGCTGGCTGTTTGGTTTCGGTTATTTCGTTGCCGGGCTCTGGTGGCTTGGGCATGCACTTCTGGTCGATTCAGATGAGTTTGCCTGGGCTTTGCCGCTCGCGATCCTCGGCCTACCGGCCTGCCTTGCCATCTTCTACGGCTTGGCTGCGGCGCTTGCCCGTATCCTCTGGTCCGATGGTATGGGGCGGATTGCAGCACTTGCTGCCAGCTTCGGCCTGCTTGAGTGGGTACGAAGTTTCATCTTCACCGGCTTTCCGTGGAACGCCATCGGCTATGCCATGATGCCCATGCCTGTCATGATGCAGTCCGCGCATGTGATCGGCACCATGGGGGTGACGGCTCTGTCGGTCTTCGTCTTTGCTGCCCCTGCCCTACTCGGAACGCGGCAGGGAGCGAAACTCGGCATCAGTCTCGCGGCCATCCTCTTTGCGGCGCATCTTGGTTACGGCGCCTATATCCTTTATCTCACCCCGAAGCCCGAGGCGTTACCCGAGGACAAGCGGCCTGTGATTCGCCTGGTCCAGCCGGCAATCGACCAATCGGTCAAGATGGACAATGATGCGGATCGCGAGGCGATCTTCGAGACACATCTCAAGCTTTCGACGGAGGCTCCCAGGGAAGGCGGCAGGAAGCCTGACATCATCGTCTGGCCGGAGACCTCGATCCCCTTCATCCTCACCGACAACAAGGATGCGCTGACAAGGATTGCCGATACACTTGACGACGACCAGATCCTGATCGCAGGCGCCGTGCGCGCTGAAGAACTCGGCCCCGGCTATCCCACCCGCTATTATAATTCGATCTATGTGATTGACGGGCGGGGGCAGATCGTCGCCGCCTCCGACAAGGTGCATCTCGTTCCTTTCGGTGAATATCTTCCCTTCGAAGACATGCTCAACGAGCTCGGTATCCAGAATGTGGTGGAGATGCCGGGCGGTTTTTCGGCCGCCGCCAGCCGTCATCTGCTCGAGCTTCCGAGCGGGCTGAAATTCTATCCACTCGTCTGCTACGAAATCATCTTCCCGGACGAAATGACCGGCGACATCGGCCAAGCAAACGCCATTCTCAACATCACGAATGACAGCTGGTTTGGCTCAACACCGGGTCCCTACCAGCATTTTCAGCAGGCACGCGTACGAGCGGTTGAGACCGGCCTGCCGCTGATTCGTGATGCAAATAGTGGAATTTCGGCGGTTGTAGACGCGCGCGGCGAAATCGTTTCAGGTCTAAAATTGGACGAAATTGGCTTTATTGATGCAACTCTCGATGGATTGGAAAAAAACACAGGAAAGCCATACCCCCGCCAAACGTACTTCTGGTTGACTGAAACGTTACTGATGATCATTGCGCTAATTTCACGCAGGGGTTTTATTTTCAGGCCGAATTGACCAAAAACCCCTAAAATTGCATAGTGGTCGCAATCGGCGTTAGTAACGTATGCTTCAGGGTGGGTTATCGCGACTTGCAACGTGGCGTTACGGAATGAGGTCAGGGCATGCCGGTTAGAACAGAGTTGAATTTTTCTTTGCTAGGGCACGACCATGATTGAAAATAAGAAGAAGCCGAATCCTATCGACATCCATGTCGGTAGCCGCATTCGACTTCGCCGTACCATGTTAGGCATGAGCCAGGAGAAGCTCGGCGAAAGCCTCGGCATCACCTTTCAGCAAATCCAGAAATACGAGAAGGGTACCAACCGCGTTGGTGCCAGCCGCCTCCAGAACATTTCAAGCATCCTCAACGTTCCCGTTTCCTTCTTCTTCGAAGACGCTCCCGGCGAACATTCCGGTTCCTTGACTGGCATGTCGGAAACCTCGAGTTCGAACTACGTCGTCGATTTCCTCTCCTCTTCGGAAGGACTCCAGCTCAACCGCGCATTTGTGAAGATCACCGATCCCAAGGTTCGTCGCAAAGTCGTCGAGCTGGTGAAGGCACTGGCGGCGGAAGCCGACTCCGACTGAGCGCCCCCACGCTCGGAATGCTTAAGGCGGCTCAGAAGGCCGCCTTTTTGCGTTTTTAAGGCAAAATTTGTCATTTCACCGCGGATATAAAGATATATTTATGTCCTTCTGTGCTTGTCATCTGGGCACGAAGTGAGTACCTACTAGACCGCTTTTGTTCTTTGAGGGGAATCCCGGAATGCGCGCGAACTATCTCTTTACCAGCGAATCTGTTGCCGAAGGTCACCCGGACAAGGTGTGTGACCGCATCTCCGACGAGATCGTCGATCTGGTCTACCGCGAAGCGGCAAAGACCGGCATCAATCCGTGGGGCGTGCGCATTGCCTGCGAAACCCTCGCGACGACCAACCGCGTTGTCATCGCCGGTGAAGTTCGCCTGCCGCCGAGCCTGATGAAGAAGGACAAGGACGGCAACGACGTCATCAACCCGTCGAAGTTCAAGGCGGCGGCTCGCCGCGCCATCAAGGACATCGGTTACGAGCAGGACGGCTTCCACTGGAAGAAGGCCAAGATCGACGTACTTCTGCATTCGCAGTCGGCCGACATCGCCCAGGGCGTGGACAGCGCGGCCGACCAGCAGGGCGACGAAGGCGCCGGCGACCAGGGCATCATGTTCGGCTACGCCTGCAAGGAAACGCCGGATCTCATGCCGGCGCCGATCTACTATTCCCACAAGATCCTTCAGTTGCTCGCTGCCGCCCGCAAGAAGGGCGATGGCGAAGTCGCCAAGCTCGGCCCCGATGCCAAGAGCCAGGTGACCGTGCGCTATGTCGACGGCAAGCCGGCTGAAGCCACTTCGATCGTTCTGTCCACCCAGCATCTGGACGACAGCTGGGATTCGAAGAAGGTCCGCAGCGTCGTCGAACCCTATATCCGCGAAGCGCTCGGCGACCTGAAGATCGCCGACGATTGCAAGTGGTACATCAACCCCACCGGCAAGTTTGTCATCGGCGGCCCTGATGGTGATGCCGGCCTGACCGGCCGCAAGATCATCGTCGACACCTACGGCGGCGCTGCTCCGCACGGCGGCGGCGCGTTCTCCGGCAAGGACACGACCAAGGTCGACCGTTCGGCTGCCTATGCGGCACGCTATCTGGCCAAGAACGTCGTAGCTGCCGGCCTTGCCGACCGTTGCACGATCCAGCTCTCCTATGCCATCGGCGTCGCACAGCCGCTGTCGATCTATGTCGACCTGCACGGCACGGGCAAGGGTGTTTCGGAAGATCAGGTTGAAGCCGCGATCCGTCAGAACATGGACCTGTCGCCGTCGGGCATCCGCCGTCATCTCGATCTCAACAAGCCTATCTATGCCAAGACCTCGGCTTACGGCCATTTCGGCCGCAAGGCTGGCCGCGACGGCTCGTTCTCCTGGGAGCGCACGGATCTCGTGAAGGCGCTCAAGGACGCCGTCAAGACCAAGGCTGCTGCATGACGGATATGGAACGCCGGGGTCGGGCGACCGAGGCCTTCTTCGGTCGCCGCAAGGGAAAAGCCCTGCGTGAACAGCAGGCCGATCGGCTCGCTACCCTGCTTCCGGCATTCATCATCGATCTCTCGGCGGCTCCCCCGGAGCCGCCGAAAAGCATTTTCCCTGATCCGGTCGAGAAGATGCGGCTGGAAATCGGCTTCGGCGGTGGAGAACATCTCATCCACCGCGCGCTGGAAACGCCTTCGACGGGCTTTATCGGCGTCGAGCCTTTTGTAAACTCCATGCAGAAGCTGCTTGCACGCGTCGACGAGACAGGTGCGCGTAACGTGCGTGTCTATAATGATGACGCGACGCAGCTTCTCGACTGGCTTCCCGATCATTGCCTCGATCAGATCGACCTGCTCTATCCGGATCCCTGGCCGAAGCGGAAGCACTGGAAGCGGCGCTTCGTCTCCAAGACCAATCTCGACCGTTTTCACCGCGTGCTGAAGCCGGGCGGGCTGTTCTGCTTCGCCTCAGACATCGACACCTACGTGAACTGGACGCTGCTGAAATGCCGCGACCATGGCGGCTTCGAATGGACGGCGCAGAATGCCGCCGACTGGCTGACACCCTATGAGGGCTGGCCGAGCACCCGCTACGAAGCCAAGGCGCGCCGTGAGGGCCGCTCTTCGGCTTATCTCACCTTCAAACGCGTCTGACCTGCTGGACGGGTCAGTTTCGGCGGCGTTGCCGTTGAATGGCATTTTTAGAGAATAGGGAAATGCCGCAAAGCAGCTAGCGCATGGGCAAGGGACTGACGTCAGTCCCTTGCATCGCCCATTACGATCTTCGCACATGCACTCGGCGGCCAGCCGTGCTCGGCGGGCCGGTTTCGATCAATGCAGGCTGACCGTTTTCAGTTCGTCTTCAGCTGCCTTGAAGAAGGTGCTGGAGCGATTGTCCGTCAGCAGGATCGGCGTACCATCGGCGCCGAACAGTGCCCAGAGATCAACGCTCGGATCGATATCCGGCGCCTCAGGGAAGCATTTGGCGACCTCTTCATTGCGTATTTTGCGGATATAGGCGACCTCGCCATTGCCGATGCCGGCAAGTTCGGACTTGGTGAGACGCGACGTAGCTTCTTTCATCAACATTCCTGTTCCTCCAAGAGAAGGGACCAACGGTTCAACAAACCGTTGTGCTACTGTGAAACCGAAATGTTAATTTTCTTGACCATGCGCGCCGGTTCCGGGCGAATTAGATCCACCGAGAGCAGACCGTTCTTGAGGCTTGCGCCTAGGACCTGCATACCATCGGCGAGAACGAAGGTACGCTGGAACTGTCTCGCCGCAATGCCTCGATAGAGATAGTCGCGCTCACCCTGATCGACTTGCCGGCCACGGATCAGCAGCTGGTTTTCCTCGGTCGAAACGTCAAGCTCTTCCTCGCTGAAACCGGCGACTGCAAGCGTGATGCGAAGCCGTTCCGGCGCGTCATGACCTGCGGCGATGCGCTCGATATTATAGGGTGGATAACCATCGCTCGCCTTGGAAATCCGCTCAAGCGTCTTTTCCATGGCATCGAAGCCCAGAAGCAGCGGGCTGGCGAAAGGGGTGATACGGCTCATCTTCCAAAGTCCTTGATGCAAGCGACCTCTCCGGACCTCATATGGAGCATCCGGATACCGCTAATATGGGAACGACGATTGCCTGCTGCAAGGCGCGATCGCCGCCGACCGGGCCTCCCGCATTTTAAGGTAAAGGCTCATAGGACCGCTTCCTTGACAAAGGCCGCAACGCCCCGCATCAAAACATGCCCCGGCGCACTGTGTTGATTTGTGACGGGAGCGTGAAGACAATGAAAAGGTGCATGCTAGAGCGACGCGCACCAGAGGATGGAACTACCCGGATGGCAGAACCGAGAAAAATCATTATCGACACCGACCCCGGCCAGGACGATGCTGCTGCGATCATGCTGGCCTTCGGCAGCCCGGACGAGCTTGACGTGTTGGGCATCACCACTGTCGCCGGTAACGTACCGCTGTCTCTGACAAGCCGCAATGCGCGCATCATCTGCGAGCTTTGCGAGCGGACCGATATCAAGGTCTTTGCCGGCGCCGACAGGCCGATCGCCCGCAAGCTGGTCACCGCCGAACACGTGCACGGCAAGACAGGCCTCGATGGCCCAACGCTTCCGGAGCCGACGATGCCGCTGCAGGCGCAGCATTCCGTCGACTTCATCATCGAAACGCTGCGACGCGAGCCGGAAGGCACAGTCACGCTCTGCACGCTCGGACCGCTGACGAATATCGGCTTGGCCTTTCAGAAGGCGCCCGATATCGCGTCGCGCATCCGCGAACTTGTCATGATGGGCGGCGGTTTCTTTGAGGGCGGCAACATCACGCCGGCTGCTGAATTCAACATCTATGTTGATCCGGAAGCCGCCGATATCGTGTTCCGCTCGGGCGTGCCCATCGTCATGATGCCGCTCGACGTGACGCATCAGCTTCTGACCCGCAAAGACCGCGTGAAGCGCATGGCCGAAATCGGCACGGCGCCTGCCAAGGCTATGGTGGAGATGCTGGAATTCTTTGAACGCTTCGACATCGAAAAATACGGCTCGGATGGCGGCCCGCTGCACGACCCGACGACGGTCGCCTATCTGCTGAAACCCGAACTTTTCAAGGGCCGGGACTGCAATGTCGAGATCGAGGTGAAATCCGAACTGACCGTCGGCATGACCGTCGTCGACTGGTGGCATGTGACCGACCGCAAGCGTAATGCGAAGGTCATGCGCCATGTGGATGCCGACGGCTTCTTCGATCTCCTGATCGAGCGCTTCGCGCGGATCTGATCCGTTACTATCCAACGGAAACAAAAAGGCCGCTGACGCGGCCTTTTTTAATTGTCAGATATCCTGATCTCTCAAGCGTCCTTCTCGTCCAGAACCGAGTTGGCTTCTGCTTCCACGAGTTTCGGACCACCCTTGGCAACGCCGACCATGGCCGGGCGCAATACGCGCTCGCCGATGGAGAAACCGGCCTGCACGACCTGCACGACCGTATTGTTCGGCACTTCAGCATTCGGCACTTCGAACATAGCCTGATGGAAGTTCGGGTCGAACTTCTGGCCGACCGGCTCCAGCTTGCGAACGCCGTGACGCTCGAGAGCCGAGAGCATAGAACGCTCGGTCATCTCGACACCTTCGATCAATGTCGTCAGGCCAGCGTCGGCGGCAGCCCTGGCTTCCGGCGGAATGGCGTCGATCGCACGGCGCAGATTGTCCGAAACGGCCAGCATGTCGCGGGCGAAGCCTGCGACGGAATAGGACTTGGCGTCCTTGACCTCGCGCTCCGTGCGGCGGCGCAGATTGTCCATTTCGGCAGCGAGCCGCAGGTAGCGGTCGCGCAATTCGGTATTCTCGGCCTTCAGAAGCTCAAGCGCATCCGGCTCGCCTGCAGCTGCTTCCTTCACGGCTTCATTCTCGACGTTTGCGGCGGCGTCGGCTGTGGCTTCCGCCGCAGCCGCGTCAGGTCCGTTCTTCGTCGTTTCATCAGTCATGACGGTCTCCGGTTCGTGTATTCTCAGATGCGCCCGATATCGATGTTTGGCCGGAAAAAATCAAGTCTGCGTGACGAAGAAGCTAAAATTCCGCCGGTTTCGCGAAAGGGATCAGAGAGATCCGCGCGAAAGGCGCGATACGAGTTGGGCTGTATAGTCCACCATCGGCACGATGCGGGAATAATTGAGCCGCGTGGGACCAATCACGCCCACCGCGCCAACGATGCGGTCGTCGTCATCGCGATAGGGCGCCACAATAAGCGAGGAGCCAGAAAGCGAGAAGAGCTTGTTCTCAGAGCCGATGAAGATGCGCACGCCCGGCCCACTTTCGGCAAGGTTCAGGAGCTCGATCAAGCTGTCCTTCTTCTCTAGGTCATCGAAGAGCAGGCGCAGCCGGTCGAGATCTTCCGCGCCGCCTACGCCTTCCAGCAGGTTTGCGCGGCCGCGGATGATGAGCTGTGCCGGCTTGGTCTCGTCCGAGTTGCCGGCCCACACGGCGACGCCGCGCTCCACGAGGTCGCGCGACAGCGCGTCGAGCTCATGGCGAACCTCATCTTTCAACCGGCTCAATTGCAAGCGCAATTCCGGCAGCGTTTGCCCGGTCATGTGCGCGTTGAGGAAATTGGCGGCTTCGGTGAGTTGCGACGAAGTGACACCTGCGGGCAGTTCTATAATGCGATTTTCCACTTGGTCGTGATCGCCGACGAGCACGGCCAGTGCCTTGGTAGGCTCCAGGCGGATGAACTCGACATGTTTGAGAACCGGGTCGCTCTTGGAGGTGATGACGAGGCCGGCGCCGCGCGAAATGCCCGAGAGCATACGGCTCGCCTCGTTCATCATCGATTCCACCGGATTGTCGCGGCTTTCAGAACGCACCTGGCGGTCGATGCTCGCGCGTTCTTCTGCCGAGAGGTCACCGACCTGCATGAAGGCATCGACGAAGAAGCGTAGCCCGATCTGGGTCGGCAGGCGTCCGGCGCTGACATGCGGCGAATAGATGAGACCGAGCTCTTCCAGATCGCTCATGACATTGCGAACGGAGGCAGGCGACAGAGACATCGGCAGAAGACGCGAGAGATTGCGGGAGCCGAGCGGCTCACCGTGCTCCAGATAGCCTTCGACGATGCGCCGGAAGATTTCCTTCGATCGTTCATCCAGCGCAGCCACGGCATCCGAAATTGATGTCGACCTGTAGCTCATGAACTTTTCGCACCCGCACTGAATGATATCAGGCAAATATAGCCAATCTGCCCCCCGTGGCAAAAGGGAATTTGCAAATGCACGCAGCCAATCGTAGAAGCGGGCGACGATACAATGCATGCAAAGACATTGCCTGAAAGCGCTCACGTTTTCGGCATCATGTTTCAGGAGAAGAGAATGCGGCCTTCAGGCAGAAAAACAGACCAGATGCGCAAGGTCTCCTTCGAGCGCAATTTTTCCAAGCATGCGGAAGGTTCCTGCCTCGTGAAGTTCGGCGATACGCACGTGCTCTGCACGGCAAGCCTCGAAGACAAGACGCCGCCATGGCTGCGCAATACCGGCAAGGGCTGGGTTACCGCCGAATACGGCATGCTGCCGCGTGCGACGGGCGAGCGCATGAAGCGTGAAGCCGCAGCCGGCAAGCAGGGCGGCCGCACGCAGGAAATCCAGCGCCTCATCGGCCGCTCGCTGCGCGCCGTCGTCGATCTGACCGCGCTTGGCGAACGCCAGATCACGCTCGACTGCGATGTCATCCAGGCGGATGGCGGCACGCGCACGGCCTCGATCACCGGCGGCTGGATTGCGCTTTACGATTGCCTACGCTGGATGGAAACCCGCAACATGATCAAAGCCGATCGTGTGCTGAAGGACCATGTCGCAGCAATCTCCTGCGGCATCTTCGCCAACCAACCGGTGATCGACCTCGATTACCTCGAAGATTCCTCGGCCGAGACCGATGCCAATTTCGTCATGACGGGCGCCGGCGGCATCGTAGAGATCCAGGGCACTGCAGAAGGCACGCCTTTCACCGAGGAAGAATTCTCTTCGCTGATGGGCCTTGCCAAAGCAGGGATTACCGAACTGGTGGACCTGCAGAAGCAGGCGATCGCCTGAGGCTTCCATCCAAGCCTCGTTAGTGAATTTCCTCGTCCCTGCTTCCGGGGGCAAGGCCGGACAAGGGGCGGGCAATGGCGCAACCCATCGAAGGCATTCTTGAAACTGCACTCTACGCAACCGATCTCGATGCGGCAGAAGGCTTCTACGGGAGTGTGCTGGGCCTTGAGAAGATCGCACGTTCGGGCAACCGCCATGTATTCTTCCGCTGCGGACCGGGCGTGCTCCTGATCTTCAACCCGGAGGAAACGGTGAAGCCGCCGGCGCCTGACAGCCTGCAGGTTCCGCCACACGGCACCATCGGAAAAGGCCATGCCTGCTTCAGGGTTTCGGGAGATAATCTTGATGCGATGGCGGAGAAGCTGAAAGCTGCCGGCATCGGCATCGAATCCGAGGTTCACTGGCCGCAAGGCGGCCGATCGATTTATTTCCGCGATCCCTCGGGCAATAGCCTGGAATGCGCGGAGGCAAAAATCTGGGGCATGGGATAAGGATATTTTATGCGTAAGCTTGAAACCAAGACTATTGTCGTCGCCAGCCATAATCAGGGCAAGATCCGCGAAATCCAGGATCTGATCGGGCCGCTCGGCTTCACCGCCAAATCGGCTGCCGAGCTCAATTTCATCGAGCCCAAGGAAACCGGCACGACCTTCGAGGAAAATGCCACGATCAAGGCGCTCGCCTCGGCTCAAGCCTCCGGCATGCCGGCACTATCAGACGATTCCGGTCTCGTCGTCGATGCGCTTGGCGGTGATCCCGGCGTCTATACCGCCGACTGGGCAGAGACCAGCAACGGCACCCGCGATTTCAACATGGCCATGGAAAAGGTCGAGAAGGCACTGGAAAAGGCCGGCGCCACGAAGCCCGAGCAGCGCACCGCGCGTTTCGTCAGCGTGCTTTGCCTTGCCTGGCCGGATGGCCACACCGAGCTTTTCCGCGGCGAGGTGGAAGGCACGGTCGCTTGGCCGCCACGCGGAATGCAGGGTTTCGGCTATGATCCGGTCTTCCAGCCGGAAGGTTATGATGTGACCTTCGGCGAGATGAGCGCGGAAGAAAAGCACGGCTGGAACATCGGCAAGCCGCAGGCGCTGTCGCATCGCGCCCGCGCCTTTAAGCTCTTTGTCGAAACCTGCCTGGAAGCATAAGGCCAAGCTTTGAACATGATCGAACCGCCTGCGCTGATGCGCGATGCAAAACTTCTTCCCGATACCGGCGAGCCCGGTTTCGGGATCTATGTGCATTGGCCTTTCTGCGCGGCGAAGTGTCCCTATTGCGATTTCAACAGCCATGTTCGCCATCAATCGGTTGATCAGGAGCGCTATGTCGCGGCTTTCCTGAAGGAGATCGCCAATGCCCGCCAGATAAGCGGACCGAAGACGGTGACCAGCATCTTCCTCGGTGGCGGCACGCCGTCGCTGATGAAGCCGGAAACCGTCGACGCGATCATGAACGGCATTTCGCGGCACTGGCATGTGCCCGACGGTATCGAGATCACGATGGAGGCCAATCCCTCCAGTGTAGAAGCGGAACGCTTCCGCGGCTATCGCGCCGCCGGTGTCAACCGCGTCTCGCTCGGCGTGCAGGCGCTGAACGATCGCGATCTCAAATTCCTCGGGCGACTGCATGACGTTGCCGACGCGCTGAAGGCGATCAGGCTGGCGCGCGACATCTTCCCGCGCATGTCCTTCGATCTAATCTACGCCAGGCCGAACCAGACGGTGGAGGAATGGGAGAGTGAACTGAAGGAGGCGATCTCCTACGCAGTCGATCACCTTTCTCTCTATCAGCTCACCATCGAGGAAGGCACACCCTTCTACGGCCTCCACAAGGCCGGAAAGCTTGTTGTGCCCGATGGGGACCAGTCCGCCGCACTCTATGAGGCCACGCAGGAGATCACCGAGCGTGAAGGATTGCCGGCCTATGAGGTATCCAACCATGCCCGGCCCGGCGCGGAGAGCCGCCACAACCTCACCTACTGGCGCTATGGCGATTATGCCGGCATCGGCCCCGGCGCGCATGGCCGCCTGACGCGCGGGCCGGAAAAGATCGCAACCGCTACGGAGCGCAAGCCGGAAGCCTGGCTGGACCTCGTTGAACGCGACGGGCACGGTATCATCGAGCAAGAGCGCCTTGGTTTCGATGAGCAGGCCGATGAATTGCTGCTGATGGGACTGCGCCTGAAGGAAGGCGTCGATCTTGCCCGCTGGCAGCAGCTTTCCGGCCGCGATCCCGATCCGAAGCGCGAAGAATTTTTACTGGAACACGGCTTTATCGAGCGGATCGGCAATTCCCGCCTGCGCTGTACGCCGGCGGGCATGCTGATCCTTGATTCCGTCGTCGCGGACCTCGCCTGCTAGAGCATTCCCGTTATTCTTCGAAACAGGGACTGCTCTATCTCTTTGTTTTCACGTAATTCCGGGCGCAAGCCGCTGCACATTTTGCTGGAATTGCTCTAAGCTACGTCAAGCAGCGCGCCTCTTTCTGAAATTGACGAGCCTTCCATCGATCGCCGCAAGGCCGACCGCGATCAAAGCCATGCCGATCAGATGCTTGAGCTGCAGCTGCTCACCGAGTACTGCCGCGCCAAGCAGGATCGCGCTGACGGGGATCAGAAAGGTCACAAGCATCAGATTCGTAGCGCCCGCCGTTGCCAGGATGCGGAAGAAGAGCACATAGGCCACGGCCGTCGAGAGAATCGCAAGAGCCGATAGCGCCAGCCAGATCTCGGCGGAGGGCATGGCGAGCGTCCAGGGCTGGTCAACAATCAGCGCGATCGGCAGCATCAGGACGGTCGAAGCAGTCACCTGCCCGGCGGCCGGAATGAGTGGCGCAAGGCCCATCCGGCGGAACCGCCGTCCCCAGATGCCGGCCAGCGAATAGGAGAATGCCGCGCCGAGAACCGCGAGTTGGGCAAGCACGTTCGAGCCGAGATCCTTCAAGGCGTCAAAACCGATCATGTAGGCCACACCGGCAAAACCGACGATCACGCCGAACAGACGGTTTGCCGTCAGCTTTTCATCCGCCGTCAGCACATGGGCAACGACCACGGCAAAGAGCGGTGTCGTGGCGTTGAGGATCGAGGCGAGGCCGCTCGCAATATGTGTCTGACCCCAGACGATCAGGCAGAAAGGGATCATATTGTTCATGAGTCCCATGCCGAAGAACGCGATCCAGCTCTGCCTGTCTCGCGGCATGGTGTGGCCCATCGCTCGGACGATCAGATTGAGTGCGATGGCGGCAAGCAGAACGCGTCCAGTCACGATGGTGAACGGCGGCAGTGCCTTTACGAGTATGCCGTTGAAGAAGAAGGAGCCGCCCCAGAGAAGCGACAACACGATCAGCATGGCCCATTCTACGGCTCCCATGGACTTCTGAATGGACATGACAATCTCCTTCATCGAGTTCTACTAAAACGTTCTTTCCAGCTCACCTGCGTGGATTTGCCAGACCTATCGGTTTTTATTAGTATTTCCTGCACCTGACAAACGAGCATTTCTTCTCGTACGATTGAGCTGAGCTAAAGCATGATCGATCCCCTGCCTTCACTATCGGCCTTGCGCGCCTTTGAGGCGACGGCACGTCATCTGAGCATGACACAGGCGGCGCAGGAGCTACACGTCACGCCAGGCGCCATCAGCCTGCAGATCCGCGATCTCGAAGCCTCGCTCGGCGTGTCACTGTTCGAGCGGCGAACCCGGCAGATTCTGCTGACGGCGGAAGGCCGGGACTATTTCGCGGCACTGCGCACCGCCTTCCAGCTCGTGCGCGAGGCGACTGCATCGCTGACCGCACGGCGGCGCGGCAATGCGCTGGCACTGACCTGTACCGCAGGTTTTGCAACGCACTGGCTGCTGCCGCGGCTTCAGCGCTTCGAGGACACGCATCCTGATATCGATGTTCGCATCAGTGCTTCCCATCGCATGTTCGATTTCGAGCGCGACGGGATCGATCTCGCCATCCGCCATGGGCTTGGCGGTTATGAGGGACTAATCAGCGAGCGGCTGGTAGATGACGAGCTGGTGCCGGTCTGCTCGCCGGCGATTGCGGCAACCCTCGGCGACGATCCTTCACCCGATCTGCTCGCAGGGTATCAGCTCATCCACGACGTCTATCGCCGGGACTGGCAGCTCTGGCTGGCCGCGGCGGGCGCTACCAAGGTGGATGCCTCCCGTGGCCCGATCTTCAGTGATGGCAACGGCGCCTTCGAGGCGATGAAATCAGGTTTCGGCGTGGCGCTGATGCGCCGCTCCTTCATCGAAAAGGAACTTGCCGAAGGAAGACTCGTCGCGCCGTTTCCACTGGGACTGACAAGCAAGCTTGCCTACCATCTGGTCTATCCGGGCACAGCGCTGGAACGGCCGGCGGTCGCGGCCTTCCGGCGCTGGCTGCTTTCGGAGGCAAAAACCTAGAGCATTTCCGGCGAAAACAGATTCGCCTTCAATGCTCTAGCCTATTATTTTCTCTGCAATTCCGGACGCAAAACCGGTTCCCACTTTTGCTGGAATTGCTCTAGTCGCGGCTGGTAGCGCCTGCCTTGAAGAGGCTGCCTGTCGGCGTCTTCAGGAACATCTCGAGCGGGATATGCTCCTGATGCAAGAAGCCGCTCGCCGGCAGCAGGCCGTCGCGGACCATTTCGATGACCGCAACCACCGAGGCCGACGTCGTCCAGGCGATCGCCGTACGCCGGGCTCCTGCAATCTCGATCGGATAGTAGGCGCGGACAAATTCCTTCCGGCGCAAGGAACCGTTGATCGTACCCTCAGCCGCGACATGTACATAGACGACATCGTCATCGACCGGCGGCTTGGCGTTGGTCAGGATTTCACCGGCGAGCTGACGTTTGTCACGCATCAGAAGCTCATGGAAGAAGAAATTCATCAGTTCCATGTGGCCGGGATAACGCATCGTCTTGTAATCGAGATTATCGACCTTGCCGAGCATGGTGTCGCACATCGTCCCGAGGCCGCCCGAGGTGGTGAAGGCCTCCAGCTTGACGCCGCCGACATAGATCGTTTCGTGCCATTCCATTGGCGAGACGAGCTTGCGCACACCGCCCTCGATGACTTCGCAATCGTTCAGATATTCATTGACCACGCCTTCCGGCGACCAGTTGAAGGCATAGCCCAGAAGTCCGGTCGGGTGCTGCGGCAGGGCGCCGACACGCATGCGGATCGAGCGGCAGCGATCAAAGCCGTCGGCAAGGCTTGCGCCGACGATACCGACGAAGCCGGGCGCCAGGCCGCATTGCGGCGCCATCAGGCCGCGGGCGGTCTTGGAAAGCTCGATGATGAAATTGGTGGTCGGCACATCCTCGGTCAGATCGAAATAATGAATGCCAGCGAGATGGGCGGCCCGAGCCAACTCGATATTCAAATGATAGGGCAGGCAGGACAGGACCGCCTCGACGCTCGACAGCAGCTCGCCTATGACAGAGGTATCAGTGATATCGCCGGCCCGGCATTTGAAGGGCAGGTCGCCTACGGGCAGTTGTGCATCGACGCCGACGACCTCGAAGCCGCCCTCATGTAAAAGCGTCGCCGCCAGCCGTCCGACCTTGCCGAGGCCGATCACGGCAATCCGTTCAAAACTCATTGATATCCTCCCGAACGCCGACGTTCCTCACCGGCGCATTTTTCTCACGTGGGGGCTGTATAGAATAAAAAGCTCATAAAAGAAAACAGCCGGGATTGCTCCCGGCTGCCGAAACGCGGTGGCTATGCACCGCTTATTCGTTGATGAGGCGCTTCAAAAGCTCGATCTCATGCGACAGCTTCGTGTCTCCCGAGATCAGTTCCTCGATCTTGCGCACGGCGTGCAAAACCGTCGTGTGATCGCGTCCGCCGAAGCGGCGGCCGATCTCCGGAAAGGAGCGCGGCGTCAGTGTCTTCGACAGATACATGGCGATCTGGCGCGGCTTGACGATGACACGCGTGCGGCGGTTCGAGACCAGTTCCTGACGCGAGACGTTGTAGTGACGTGCGACGATACGCTGGATATCCTCGATGCGCACACGACGCGGCTCGCCGGAACCGACGAGATGGGCCAGCAGTTCATCCACGCGCTCGATCGACAGATTCGGCTCGAAGGAACGGCGGAAGATCAGCTGGTTGAAAGCGCCTTCCAGTTCGCGACCGCTTGCCGTGATGTTGCGGGCGACGTGCTGCAGCAGATCGGTCGGGATTTCCAGTGACGGATCCTCCAGACGGGCAGCGGCGAGGCGACGATTCAGGATTTCGAGACGCATCTCGTAGTCGGGGCCATCGAGTTCGATCGCAACGCCGCCCTGCAGACGCGAACGGACGCGCGGATCGAGCGATTCCAGCTCCCACGGCGCTCGGTCGGCTGCGACGACGACCTGCTTGGCGCTGTCGAGCAGCATGTTCAGCAGGTGGCAGAACTCATGCTGGATCATCTTGCCCTGCAGGAACTGCATGTCGTCGATGATCAGAAGGTCGATGTTACGCAGCGAATCCTTCAGCGTCAGCGCATCATTGTCGCGGATCGCTGTCGCGAAACGCCACATGAAGTATTCGGCCGTCAGATAGACGACGCGCAGGCCACGCGGGTTCTGCACCGCGGCATTAGCAATCGCCTGCAGCAGATGGGTCTTGCCGAGGCCGACGGTCGCATGGACGAAGAGCGGGTTGAAGCGCACGGCGCCCTGACCTGCTTCCGCAATGGTCTTCGCGGCGGCAAGCGCCACGCGGTTGGAGCTTCCCTCAACGAAAGTGTCGAAGGTGAAGCGGGAATCCAGCGGCGAACCAAAGAGCGGCGAACCGACACTTGCCGGGCGCGCCGCAGCGGCGGCCGAGACAGCCTGATGGACGATCTGCCCCGCCGGCTGGGCAGATGCCGGTCGGCGAAGCTGGGTGGGCTGGGTGACCGGCTCGACGGAGACTGCATCGTCCAGCGCCTTCGTGCCGACGCGCGTTGCCGTGCGCACAAGGATCTCGACTTTCAGGATTTCGGGATCTTCAGCCTGGAACAGGCCGACAATGAGATCGAGATACCGGTTGTTGATCCACGACTTCAGAAAGGTCGTGGGAACGGTGAGACGGACGACACTCTTGGAAACCGAATGAAGCTTAAGCCGTGCAAACCAACTTGCATAAACGTCAGGACCGACTTGTGCCTTCAGACGCGCACTGACGCGTTCGAAGAGAACACCATGCTTCATCTCGCCCTTTTCTTCCGTTGCGCTCAGGTGAATGGAACCGAAAGACTGCGGTGCAGCTTCCCCGTTATCCAGTGCACCCGTCGTCATCGAATTCATCTGCATAATGCCGCCTTTCATTTCCTCGGGCGGTCATTCGTTGACAGCCGCCCGATCATTCCCCGCTTTGACAAAGCCGGCGGCATCCTCATGAGCCGCTCTCGCATGCCGGTTCACTCAAACACTGTCCCACTGGGACTGACACAAAAACCCTGCGGTGGTCGCGATCATGCGACAACCGTCTCAAAGCCTCTATGTCAGGCTGGCGGCCGATCCTCGTTTTTCGCCCGCAAGCCCGAACGCAATGTTACACTTTCCCCTGCCCTTCTCCTGGCCTCACGCAGAACGTGTGACCGCGGAGCGCACAAAACGTCCCCGTCCCGTGACAGCCACGTCACGGTACAATGCCGTCGAGTGCGTGAGAAAACGGAAGCTGTCCGCTCCGTTGCAAGCGACACTGAGTCATCATCCTGCCGACTTGGCAGTTTGGACTGACTTCTGCAGGTGATGTCCGCGCCCTTTGCTGGACGCCATTTAGGCAGGATCAAAAGGCAAGATCAACGATGAATTTTACGCAAAATTAAGACGCGGCCATTGACTCCGGCGGGGCCTTTAGGGCGTCACACCAACGTCAAAAAAGAATCGCTTTTGAATCAAGGAGATTCCCCGACCGGGTTATTTTGGACACGCATAAAAAGAAAAAAGAAAAAATCTTCTTGACTCATTTGAGGCCACGGGTTGCGTGACCAGAGTCGCAAGCCTTAAAAAGATCCTTGCGTAAGCCATTGTTTTAAAACAATTTTTCCTGTCATGCCTCTGACACGAAATCGTCGCCGGATTAACCATACCTACGGCGGACAGCGGAATCGAAAAAGCCCGGTAAAATTACCGGGCTAATCATAACGAGCAATTCGTTAATGAGATATTTAGGCGTTCGCAGAAGCCGAAAGAGCCTTCACACGAGCAGCGAGGCGCGAGACCTTGCGGGATGCCGTATTGGCGTGCAGGACGCCCTTGCTTGCGGCGCGCGCCAGCTCGGGCTCAGCGGCGATGAAGGCTTCCTTTGCCTTGGCGGCATCACCAGCGGCGAGTGCCTCTTCGACCTGGCGAACGTAGGTACGAACGCGCGAACGGCGAGCCTTGTTGACTGCGGTGCGGCGTGCGATCTTGCGGGTCGCCTTTTTCGCCGAAGTTGTATTGGCCATGGATGCCTCTCTCAAGAATTCGAACAAAACTCCGCCATTGCCGCGCTGGCCCTGCGGCCACTCAATTCAGCAATGCGGGAGCATTAGCGGAAAACCTGAGCGGCTTTCCGAACCGTGGGCGGGCATATAACGCTAAAGCCGCGCCACGTCAACGCGCATTTTCAAGGAAAAGCCCCTTTCCGCATGCCGTCCGCTCACCTGTTCTTGAAGGCCGGTTTGCGCTTCTCGATAAAGGCGGCCATGCCCTCTTTCTGGTCCTCGGTCGCAAAAAGGCTCTGGAACAGACGGCGCTCGAAACGCAGGCCCTCTTCCAGCGTCGTCTCGAAGGCGCGGCTGACCGCCTCCTTGGCCATCAGCACAGAAGGGCGCGACAGCGATGCAATCTTTGTAGCGGCCTCCATCGCTTCGTCCAGCAGCCGCTCGGGCGCCACCACACGCGAAACGAGTCCCGCGCGCTCGGCTTCCGCCGCGTCCATCATCCGTCCGGTCAGGATCAGGTCCATCGCCTTGGCCTTGCCGACCGCCCGCGTCAGACGCTGCGAGCCGCCGATGCCTGGAATGACGCCGAGCGTGATCTCCGGCTGGCCGAACTTTGCGGTCTCCGAGGCGATGATGAAATCGCAAAGCATGGCAAGCTCGCACCCCCCGCCAAGCGCGAAGCCGCTGACGGCGGCGATGATCGGCTTGCGGGCCTTGGCGATCTCGTCCCAGCCGCTGATGAAATCACTCTTATAGACTTCGGCGAAATCGAGCGGCTGCATTTCCTTAATGTCGGCGCCGGCGGCAAAGGCTCGCTCGGAACCGGTCAGCACGATCGCGCCGATGGCATCATCCGCATGAAAGGCCGCATAGGCCAGCTTCAGCTCCTTGAGCACGGTCGAATTCAGCGCATTCAGCGCCTGCGGCCGGTTCAGCGTAATGAGGCCGACATTGCCGCGGGTTTCAACAAGAAGGGTTTCATAGGCCATGACGCTCTCCTATTTCTGGCAGGCGGCGCAATAGAAGGTGGACCGGCCAGCCTGCACGATGCGCGAGACCGTACCGCCACAGCCCGGCGTGCGGCAAGCAAGACCTTCGCGATCATAGACGGAAAAGGAATGCTGGAAGTAGCCGAGCGAACCATCTGTCTGGATATGATCGCGCAGCGACGATCCGCCGGCAGCGATCGCATCTGCGATGACATCGCGGATGGAGCTGACCAGCAGGTCCAGTGCCTCCTTCGGCTTACCCGCCCTGGTCACCAGCGTGCCGGCTGCGCGCGTCGGCAACAGATGCGACCGCCAGAGCGCCTCGCAGACATATATATTGCCGAGCCCGGCGATGTTCTTCTGGTCGAGCAACGCGCTCTTCAGCGGCTGCGCCTTGCCATCGAAACGTTTGGCCAGGTAGCCGGCTGACAATTCGTTGCCTGTCGGTTCCGGGCCTAGACCGAACAGAAAGGGGTTGGCGTCGAGTTCAGAGCGATCGGCAATATCCATGAAGCCGAAGCGGCGCGGGTCATTGTAGATGACGCGGCGCGGGCCGCCCTCGCCATCCAGATGAAAGATGGCGTGATCATGCTTCTCATCCTTGGAACGCTCGTGATGGAAGTCGCCAGGTGTGCCGCTGAGCGGCCCCTGTTCGATCCGGAAGGAGCCGGACATGCCGAGATGGGAAATGATCGTCTTGCCGCTGTCGAGGTCGATCAGCAGGTACTTGGCCCGCCTGCCGAGGCCGACGATCTTGCGGCCGGACACCTGTTGCTCGAAACCCTGCGGAAAGGGAAACCGCAGATCGCCGCGGCGCAATTCCAGCCTCTCGATGCGCGCACCCTCCATTGCCGGCGTCAGACCGCGCTTCACCGTTTCGACTTCTGGCAATTCCGGCATCTTAACCCATCTATATCTAACGTGTTTCAACCGCCCGCGATGTGCGCTATAGCGCCAACGTGCCGCGGGCGGACTGTGGCCCACAGATAGCGCCGCGCCCTCGCTTTCGCTATGGTCGCCGCGCGAATTCTTGATGTGAACGGAGTAACTTGATGTCAGACAGCCGGACCTCCGCCAATGGCGGCATGGAAACATCCTACGGCTTCCGCGAGGTGCCGACCGGTGAAAAGCAAGGCCTCGTCAACGAGGTCTTCCACAAGGTCGCCAAGCGCTACGACATCATGAACGACGTCATGTCCATGGGCATGCACCGCGCCTGGAAGGATGCGATGATCGCGGCGCTGAATCCGCGCAAGGAGCCGGGCTACAAGGTGCTCGATGTCGCCGGTGGTACCGGCGATATCGCCTTCCGCATCGTTGAAGCCTCGAACCGCCAGGCGCACGCTACCGTGCTCGATATCAACGGCTCGATGCTGGGCGTCGGCGCCGAGCGGGCGGAGAAGAAGAAGCTTTCGGACAACCTCACCTTCGTGGAAGCCAATGCCGAGGACCTTCCTTTTGAGGCAAACAGCTTCGATGCCTACACGATCGCCTTCGGCATCCGCAACGTGCCGCGGATCGAGGTCGCGCTCTCGGAAGCCTATCGCGTCTTGAAACGCGGCGGCCGTCTGCTGGTGCTCGAATTTTCGGAAGTGGAACTGCCGCTTCTCGACAAGGTCTATGATGCCTGGTCCTTCAATGCCATTCCGAAGTTCGGCAAGGCGATCACCGGTGACGCAGAGCCTTACCAATATCTCGTGGAATCGATCCGCAAGTTCCCGAACCAGGAGAATTTCGCGGCGATGATCCGCACGGCCGGTTTTTCCCGCGTGACCTACACCAATTATACAGGCGGCATCGCAGCGCTGCATTCCGGCTGGAAGCTCTGATCCGCATGAGTGCTTTCGGGGCATATTTCAGGCTCGCAAGGGTCGGCTGGATTCTCGTGCGTGAGGGCGTCATTTCGGCGCTGCCTTCCGAGGGCCTGCCGCCATCAGTCAGCCTGGCGAAATCCTTTGTCGGCATGTTTGCGCGCAAGCGCAGCAAATATCAGAAGCGCAGCGACCGGCTGGCACAGGCTGTCGAGCGGCTCGGTCCATCCTATGTGAAGATCGGCCAGTTCCTTGCAACGCGCCCTGATGTCGTCGGCGTCGAGTTCGCCGACGACCTGTCACAGCTTCAGGACCGGATGGCCTTTTTCCCGGCGGCAGCCGCCAAGGCCAATATCGAAGGCTCGCTCGGGCGATCGATCACTGATCTCTACGCGAGCTTCGGCGATCCGATTGCCGCAGCCTCCATCGCGCAGGTGCATGCAGCAGAAGTCGGCACATCTGGTGGACCCAAGAAAGTCGCGGTCAAGGTCGTGCGACCCGGTGTTCGGGCGCGTTTTGCCCATGATATCGAGGCAATGTATCTCGTCGCCCACATGCAGGAACGCTTCATGCCGGCCAGCCGGCGTCTGCGGCCGGTCGAGGTGACGAAGACGCTGGAACAGACCACCAAAGTGGAGATGGACCTGCGCCTTGAGGCGGCGGCCCTTTCTGAGATTGCCGAGAATACAGAAAAGGATCCGGGCTTCCGCGTACCGAAGGTGGACTGGGAGCGCACCGGTCGCGACGTCATCACCATGGAGTGGATCGACGGCGTCAAAATGTCCGATGTCGAAGGGTTGCGGGCTGCCGGCCACGATCTCAACGCGCTTGCTGACACGCTGATCCAGTCATTCCTGCGCCATACGCTGCGCGACGGCTTCTTCCACGCAGACATGCATCCAGGCAACCTTTTCGTCGATTCCGACGGCATGATCGTCGCCGTCGACATGGGCATTGTCGGGCGCCTCGGGAAGAAGGAGCGCCGCTTCCTTGCCGAAATCCTCTACGGCTTCATCACCCGCGACTATATCCGGGTGGCGGAAGTGCATTTTGAAGCCGGCTATGTGCCCGGCCACCACAATGTCGAGAGCTTTGCGCAGGCGATCCGGGCGATTGGCGAACCGATCCACGGCCAGCCGGCCGAGACGATCTCCATGGGCAAGCTCTTAACGCTGCTCTTCGAGGTGACCGAACTTTTCGACATGCAGACACGGCCAGAGCTTGTGATGCTACAGAAGACGATGGTCGTCGTCGAAGGCGTCTCGCGCATGCTCAATCCGCGTTTCAACATGTGGAAGGCGTCCGAGCCTGTCGTCGGCGACTGGATCAAGAACAATCTCGGCCCCAAACGCATCGTCACCGATCTCAAGGACGGGCTGAAGGCCGCCGTGAAGCTTGCCGAAGCCGCTCCCGAGATCGCCGCCCAGACCGAGAAATTCCACCATCAGCTTCTGCATATGAGCGAACATGGACTGCGCTTCGACGAGCAGACAGCAGAAGCCATCGGCAAGGCGGAAGCCCGTCATAACCGTTCGGCAAAAGTGGCCCTCTGGATCATTGCGCTCACGCTTCTCTATATTGCCTGGATGGTGAGCTGATCGGAAAGCAACAAAAGCATGATGTGTTCGGCATTTGGGATATCCCGCCAGACGTGAGGCTCGCTTAGTCTCGCCTCCATGGAGATGAGCACATGAAGCATGAACGCCCCGGAATCGAACTGAGCGGCCAGCCCTTCAGCTTTGCCGAAATGGTGAGGATCGGCTCCGGCAGGGTTACGCTTTCCGCCTCGGAGATCGGTATGCAGCGCGTGAGGATCGCGCGTTCGATCGTCGAGGATGCCATCGAATCCGGCATGCCCGTTTACGGCGCGACCACGGGTGTGGGCGCCATGAAGGATGTCGAATGGTCGCCCGAAGATCTCGACGCCTTCAATCTCGGTCTGGTACGCGCCCACCACTTCGGCACCGGCACACCTTTTTCTTGCAATGTCGTGCGCAATGCCATGGCGATGCGCGTCAACACGGCGCTGACCGGCCAGGTCGGCTGTACGCCCGATCTCATCGACGCCTATATGCGCATGCTGAGGGCTGACCTCATCCCGGTCGTGCGCCGCACCGGCTCGATCGGTTGCGCTGATATCGGCCTGATGGGTCAGATCGGCGCGGTGCTGACGGGCGTCGGCGAAGCGATCTATCGCGGCAATCGCATGCAGGCGGCCGAAGCCTTCCAGGCAGCGGGCATGGAGCCGGTGAAGATGGCGCCCCGCGACAGCCTCGCCTCGCTCAGCGTCAACGCCGTCAGCTTTGCCGCCGCCGCCGAAACCACACGCAATGCTGCTGCATCAATCCGTGTGCTGCTCGCAACCGGCATGATGGCCTCGGGTGCGCTCGGCGCATCCCGCGATCCCTGGCGGGCTGTGCGCCATGTCGGCACGGCGCGAGAGGCCCTGATCGGCGCCTGGCTGTGCAATGCCTCGGACGAATGGGA